>JAFMJG010000024.1 GCA_017853605.1 bacterium | reverse complement strand
GCGGAGCCTTCGCCCTTGAGCTCTATCTGGAGCTTGCACCTGCCGTGCGCGAGGTTGAGCACCTCTGACAGGAGCGGGATCCTCTCGCCGTGCCCGGCATCGAGCGAGCGGATGAAAGAGAGGGACTGCCGTTCAACATCGCCCCTGGCCCCGGTGCGGCGCGAGAGGGTGCGGTCGTGAAAGATTATCGCCTCCCCCTCCACGACTCGAACGTCGAGCTCGATCCACGTGGCACCGAGCTCCAGGGCGCGGGCAAAGCTGCGCAATGTGTTCTCAGGCTCGTGCCCTGAGGCGCCGCGGTGGGCGAAGATCGTGAAATCAGAGGGGAAGAGAGAGACCATAGCTCGCAGTGTAGCGTGTTGAGATTCCTTTAGAAAAGGTAGGGCAGCTGGCTTGCATGAGGCCCCTTTTTTAGCCCTTTGGGGCTCGATGGTAGGGTGTAGGGGTGGTAGAATGGGGGGATCTGAATTCACGCTGGGCCAAAGTGCCAGCGTCAACTGTTATCGTCGCGGCATGGCACCAGAGGGCTTCTCAAGAGCGATATTTCCGGGGGGCAGGTGGCTCGTGTGCCGGCCGAAAGACTACGACGTCCGGTATGTCATCAACCCGTGGATGAACACCTCGGTGGTCCCTGAGCGCGAGCTTGCGGCGAGCCAGTGGGGCAACCTGCACCACCACCTGATCCGGCTCGGGGCTTGGCTTGAGTACGTGGAGCACGCAGACGGGCAGCCCGACATGGTCTTCACCGCCAACGCCGGTCTCGTGCGTGGCAAGGATGTGGTGCTGGCCCGCTTTCGGCACCGCGAGCGGCAGGGCGAGGAGCGCCACTTTCGCGCCTGGTTCGAGGCCAACGGGTTCACGGTGCGCGAGGTGACGCGCGGCAGCTTTGAGGGCGAGGGGGACGCGCTTTTTTCCGGCTCCCGGCTCTTCTGTGGCTACGGTTTCCGCTCAGATGCCGCGGCCCACGAGGAGGTTGCGGCGCTCCTCGGCGTTTCGGAGCTTGTGGCGGTTGAGCTCAAGGACCCCCGCTTCTACCACCTCGACACCTGCTTCTGTCCCCTGAACGACTCCCTCGCGCTCGTCTACCCTGGAGCGTTTTCCCAGCAGGGCCTCGACCTTCTCGGAAGATCGATTGAGCTCATCCGTGTCCCTGAGCGGGATGCGCTGCACTTTGTGTGCAACGCCGTGGTGCTCGGGCGAAACGTGGTGCTTCCCGCTGGCTGTCCCGACACCTACGGGATGCTCCAGATGAGGGGTTTCTCCCCGTTCCCGGTCGCCCTCAGCGAGTTCATAAAGGCCGGCGGCGCAGCCAAGTGCCTCTCGCTCAAGCTTGAGCAGGAGGCGAGGTGAGCGCAACGAAGATTTTTGGTGTCGCGGGGGGCACGGCGAGCGGCAAGACGTCGCTGGCGAGCGACATAAAAAGGCTCGCCGGCGACGAGCGGGCGCAGGTCATTCCGCTCGACGCCTACTACTTGAGCAACAGCCACCTACCGAAGGCTGAGCGTGATGCCTTCAATTACGATCATCCGGACTCGCTTGAGGTGTCACTTCTGGGAGGGCACTTGGAGGCCCTGCTGCGGGGCGAGGCGGTGGAGACCCCGACCTACGACTTTGAGGCCCACTCGCGCGCTCCAGCAACAGTTACCGTCACTCCATCGGAGGTCCTGTTGGTCGAGGGGATCCTCGCGCTTCACTTCCCCGACCTGCGCAAGTTTTTTTCAGGCTCGGTGTTTGTCGATACGCCAGACGACCTTCGGCTCGCCCGGCGCCTCCTGCGCGACGTGCGAGAGAGGGGCCGGACTGCGGAGTCGGTGCTTTCTCAGTGGTCTGCAAATGTTCAGCCGATGCACCAGGCCTTTTGCGCGCCGACTAAAGCGCTGGCTTCGGTGGTGTTTTCTGGTGTCGAATGGAACGATGACCAGGTTCGTGAGCTGCTCTCGAAGCTCGGCATCGATCGAGAGCCCTCCTAGTCGCAATCCCGCACGATCACAATTAGCTCTTTTGGCCCATGTGCCCCGAGCACCAGGATGCGCTCGATGTCTCCCGTTCGGCTGGGGCCCGTAATAAACCCGAGCATGCTCGGCATGCGCCCCCTGTGGCGCGCCTGGGCAGCGGCGAGCGCATCGCCAAGCGTCGGCTGTATCTGGCCCGCATGGGCCAGGACGATGTGCACATGCGGTAGGATGGAGAGGGCTCGGCCGCCGCACGTCGCGCTGGACACCAAGATAGAGCCAGTTTGGGCGACGAGCGACTCGCACAGGGTGACTCCCGCGTCGCATGACTCAAGGAGCTGCTTGTCAAAGCGTGGGTGCCCAGGAGAGGGCGCGTCGATGCAGTAGCGCTCGCAGTCAATGGCGCCTGCCATCGGGCCGACGATGGCAGAGGAGTGGCAGGCGACACGCGACCATTTGCGCTCGGTGACGATCGACCTCAGGAGCGAAGCGGCTGCCGCACTGTCGCTGACGCGGTGCAAGCTCGTCTTGAGCTTTTCGCAGTTGGCGGCGAATAGCGCGAGGCTCTCCTCTGGAGTGTTTCCGCCGTCGGGGAGCCAGGGGCGCGCGGCCTCAAGGGGCAGCACTGCGAGGGAGCGCCGGGATGGGGCAGGGCTGCCAGGAGGAGCCTCATTCGCGGCTACATGCGGGGCAGGCGCGGCGCGCCGCAGCGCCTCCCGGACACGGGCCAATATAGCGTCGCGGGCCGACCCGGCAAGCCGCGCGGAGGATCGGGAGCTCATCCATCCCTCCCGGCGCGGCGGCGCCACTCCTGCCGGAAGCTGCGCTGCGGAGGCGCGGGCAGATCTCGCGTGGCGAGCCATCCCTTCAGGAGCGGGAGGGGAAGCCGCCTGAGCGCCCAGTAGCTTTTGCGAAACAGGGCGCCGCCCAGCGCAAAAAGCGCGGGGCGAGACGCCACGGCGCGAAATGCTGCGTGCGCCATCTTCTCGACTCGGTTCGGCGAGGATGTGGCCGCATTGCGCCGGTTGTGGAGGAGATGGTGGTGGATGTCGATTCTGACGGGGCAGGCGTCTGAACAGGCGCCGCACAGGGAGCTTGCGCCCGAGAGGTGGCTCCACTCGGCGAGGCCCCGCAGGTGCGGAGTGATGACCGAGCCGATCGGCCCCTGGTAGGTGGTTCCGTATGTGAAGCCTCCGACGTTCTTAAAGATCGGGCACACGTTGAGGCAGGCGCCGCAGCGGATGCAGTAGAGAGCGTCGCGCTGCTCGGGGTCGGCGAGCAGTGCCGTGCGGGCGTTGTCGAGCAGCACGAGGTGCATCTCGTCCGGGCCATCCGGCTCGCCGTCGCGGCGGGGTCCGGCATAGAGGGTGTTGTAGCACGTCATCGGCTGTCCCGCGCCCGCCGTGGCGAGCATCGGCAGCAGGACCGCGAGGTCATCGAGCCGCTCCACGACCTTCTCGATGCCAGAGATGGCGATGTGCACCCGGGGCAGCGCCACAGTGAGGCGGGCGTTCCCTTCGTTCTCCGTGATCGATACCTGCCCCGTCTCGGCAACCAGGAAGTTGGCCCCGCTGATTCCGATGTCGGCGTCCACGTACAGCTGCCGTAGGTGCCGGCGGGCGATCATGGTGAGCTCCTCTGGGCTGTCAGTTGGGGCTGAGCCGAGCCGCTCCCTGAAGAGCTCGCTTATCTCGTCGCGCCGCACGTGCATGCAGGGAAAGACGAAGTGGTAGGGGGGCTCGCCGCGCAGCTGCTGAATGAACTCTCCAAGGTCGCTCTCAACCACGCCGTACCCCGCGTCCTCGAGCGCCGCATTGAGGTGGATCTCCTCGCTCGTCATGCACTTGCTCTTTATAATCGACGACGCCTTGGCCTTGGCCACGAGCTCCAGCACTATCGCGCGCGCTTCATCCGCCGTTCGGGCCCAGTGAACCGTTCCGCCGTTGGCCTCAAAGCGCTCCACAAACTGGGGCAGCAGCTCGTCGAGACGGTTCACGGCAGACCACTTTGCAAGGCTGGCAGCGTCACGCGCGTGCTCCCAGCTTCGGTAGCGCGCCTTCTGGGTGTCGCGGCTCGAGTAGTAGCCGGTGAGCGTGCGGCGCACGAAGGAGCGGTGGCCTGAGTCACGCACGTGGCTCTCGGCGTCAGAGAGAAACTTTCGGCGCGCACGCCCGCTGCCCGAGGATTCTGGAGCGCTCACGTTGCGTCCCCCGCCAGCACCTCTGCGATGTGGGCGAAGCGGGCTTGCCTGCCGTTTCGTGCCATCCAGCCGGCGAGCTGCAGCTGGCAGCTCGGGTCGCCGGACACGACGTAGTCGCACCCGGTGCGGGCCAGCGACTCGCCCTTGACCTCAGCCATAGCGGTCGAGATCATCGGAAACTTGACGCTGAAGAGGCCGCCAAACCCGCAGCAGCTTTCAGGCTCGTCGCACTCAACGAGCTCAAGCCCCTCGACCGCACGCAGCAGTTTTCGCGGCGCCTCCTTGATGCGCAGCTCCCGCAGCCCGTGACAGCCGTCGTGGTACGTCACCCGGTGGGGGAAGCGGGCGCCGACATCCACCACGCCGAGCTTCTCGACAAGAAATTCGCTTAGCTCAAACACGCGGCTGGCGAGATCCCGTGCAGCCCCCTCATGCGGGGTCCCTGCAAGAAGCTCGGGGTAGAAGGCCCGCATCATGGCGACGCAGGAGCCGGTCGGCCCCACGATCGCCTCGGCCCCATCAAAGACCTTGATCGCGCGGATGGCGACTGCTCGCGCTTCATCCCAGTATCCGGCGTTAAAGCTCGGCTGCCCGCAGCACGTCTGGGCTGAGCGGAAGGCAACTGAGTGCCCGAGGCGCTCAAGCACCTTGGAGACAGAGAGCCCCACTTGGGGGGTCATCTGGTCAACGAAGCAGGGAATAAAGAGGTCAACCTTCATCGCCCGAGGACGGTACCACACGAGGCGGACGAACTAAACGGAGGTGATGCGCCGTTCAAAGAGCCGAGCGAGAGACGAGGTTCTGCCCCTATCATGCGCGAGTCACTGGGGTTTTGAGGGGCGGATATCGCCGCGCACCCCGCGACTTTCATGCAAAATTGGCCCGCTACGGGCTCCGGAAAAAAAGGGGCCCCATAGCTGGGGCCCCTTTCCGGCACTCGTGCCGGCCATGGGCTACGCTGCCTGCCTGATTCTTGGGGATGCCGCTACGAGCGCCTCAAGGCACGAGCGCATCCGGTACCACATGTGGAGTTGGGATGCGGTTATGTCGGTGCCCTCGATGGAGTTAATGTCGCGGCGCACTACTGTGGTGCGGCCGAAGACGTCGGCGCGGCTGCGGTTAAAGCGCTCCTTCCAGGCCTGCCAGCGGCCATCAGCGTAGGCTTCGCGCGATACGCAACCGCAGCCGCAGTTCATCGCGAAATGAAACCTTCCGTTGTGGCTCTTCTCGCACCAGTCGGAGGCGTGCTGCCACATGTCGGTGCCGAGCGCCGAGTTCTCGTACCACTCAACTACCTGGTCCATGACAGGGAGCTTGACCATGCGGCGCGTTGAGCCCTCGAGCCCTGAAAACGGCACGTACTGCATCCCGAGATCGTCCTGGGAAGAGTTGAGCATGGCGCCTGCCAGCACGAGATCGGTGGTGAGGGGCTGAGCGCCGTCCTGCGACATAGCCTCCAGCAGCCCAGAGAAGTCCACGCCGGGGAAGTGGCTTTCGATAACGGGGATATCAGACTCTACAGCTGGGCGCTCCCAGGGATATCCTTTGGTGTCAACGCACATACGTTCCTCCTGCAAGATGCTATTTTGCGATGCTCCGCGCCCTCTCTTTGCGTGCTTCCTCGAGCGGCGCGTGTGCTTCGAACCCTACCATTCGAAGTAAAAATGCGTAACCCCGGTAGGAGGGCAAAAACCTTAAGACGCTACTGCGGATCCCTCTGTTTGGTCGAACAGCGCCGAGCTGCCGCTTCCTTTCCCTTCTGCCAGGCTTGCACCACCAGCAGCCGCTGACGGTTCAAGAAGGCGAGGTAGAGGACCCGTGCAGAGAGGATTGCGCCGACAGCGACATACCACCACCAGGGCAGCCAAACCATGCTGTCCACCTTGTGGAGCAGCGCAGTGCTGCCAAGCACGCCCGAGAGCGCAAGCGCGGTCAAGTCCGTGCCTGCGACCAGGATGAGCGAGACAGCAAAGAACAGCACTGCAGTCGAGACTGCAGTTGCCCAGCACATCGGACACATGGCCAGCTCCTTTCCTAAAACCTGAGTTTTGTAAAACCGTTGCAGGGTCTATAGCCGATGCAGGCGGCGAATAACATGCGGCAAAATGCCGCATCCGGCGCGGCAGGCCCGCCGGACTCGCGGTCAGCGCTTGGGCCGAGGCGGCGTTGCGGGACGGCTTGACTGCACCTCTGACCGCACCCTCTCAAGGGCCTCGGCGATCTCCTCGTCGCTGCGCTCGGTGTAGCGCATGGTGACCCGCACGTCGCTGTGTCCCAGCGCCTGGGCAACCAGGCGGATGTCGCGTGAGCTGTCGAGCAGCTCGGTGGCGAATGTGTGCCGCAGCAGGTGCGGGTGGAGCCTCGTTTCTACCGAGCACGCCCTAATCGCCCGCCAGATGCTCTTTGGGCTCATCTCGAAGGACGCGGGGTCAGACGCCTTCGCCCTGTACGCGCTGATAAAGAGCGGCAGCTTGCCGTCAATCGCTGGGCTCAGGGAGGGGAAAAACCGCTTTAGCTCGGTGCTCCGGTGCTCAAGGTACTCCTTAAGGCTCGGCCGCATCGCCGATGTGATGTAGATGGTGCGAAAGCGACGGCCCTTCGTGCGCACCCGCTCGATCTGCTCAAGCTTGTCGTCCAGCTGGCTCATCTTGAGGCTCCGCACCTCATCTGCGCGCAGGCCCGTGTCCAGCAGCAGGTTGAGGATCGCCTCGTTGCGGATTCTGGGGAAGGAGCCCTTGTCGGTCCGCATCCTGCGGGCCCTGTCGCGCACCTCATTGAGCTCGCCCCGCTGGAGCGACTTTGGCCGCGTCGCCTGTGAGCGGGGCGGCTTGACCTCGCGCGCCGGGTTAACGAAGCCGGGCATCTTCTCGGCGAGCACCCGCCCCATGTGCTTCAGGGTCGCAAGGCGGCGCGACACCGTTGCCGGCGCCTCGCCGATGCGAAGGCATTCGTCAACAAAGCGCTGCGTGCATGACTGGTCCCAGTGCCTCACTAGCAGGGCGTCAACCTCCCCGTCACCGCGGAAGTCGGCAAGGAAGGCGAGGAACCGGTCGGCATCGAGCTGCTTGGCGCGCGCGGTATGGGATCTCCCCTCTGCGTAGAACTGAAGATATGAGCGCACGACCTCGCCAAGGCGCATCGAGGCGACCTCCTTAGCGGGCACAGCCTGGCCGAAGAGCGCTTGCGGAATCCCCTTCATGGGAAAGAGTGTACGGTAGCACCCTGTTTGTCGCCAGTGCGCGATTGCGGCGCCGCACGTCGCGGCAGGGCATGCGCGCGCTGCAGCCGTGCTGCGCTTGGCGCGCGGGGCTCGGGGCGGGTGTACTTAATCGCCCCAAACAGCTAAGGTTCCGGTATGGCACCGTTCTCAGGATTCTCGCCGTCTTTTGCGCCGATCGTCCAGCGCGTAGAGGAAGCTGTCCTCGATGCTGCAGGCTACCTCGTGGCGAGCCTTGAGGCGGGGGAGCGGATCGACGTCTCGCTGAAGGCCGATCATACCCAGGTGCTAAACCTCGACCTGGAGAGCCAGCGCAGGATCCTTGCGTGCCTCTCGGGCGATATCCCTGTGCTGGCCGAGGAGGATGAGGCATCTCACTCTCTGATAGAGCGCGGAGGCTCGTACCTGCTGGTTGATCCCCTCGATGGCACTACGTCGTGCAAGCGCTTTCTCGGCCAGCAGGGGGGACAGGTGGGGTATGGGCCTCTGGTAGGCTTCGTAAAGGACGACCGGCTCTCGGTGGCGTCCTTCTACAACATTCCGCAGCGCAGGCTCTTCACCGCTGTGGCCGGCGAGGGGGCGTGGGTGGCTGAGACGAATGGGGGCCACTCGATAGCCCAGGCAGGACGGCAGCGACTGCTCCCGGGATCGTGCGGCTCACTCAAGGAGGCCGGACTGCTCTTTTTTATCGGCAAGAACGGCGAGTCAGCGGTTGTGCAGCACCTGCGCAACGAAAACGCCCTAGAGAACCTCTACCGATTCGGAGGCTTCGCCAACGACTGTTCGCGCCTTGCACAGGGCCTTGAGCAGATGAGCCTGCAATTCACCGTAAGGCCCTGGGATCTCTCAGCTGCGCTGCTTGCTGCAGAGGCTGGGCTGGATGTCATCCTCGACCCGCTCAACAAAAAGATCCCCCTGGCCGATTGGCGCATCGAAACTAATAACCCACTTGTTGCAGTGACCAGGCCCCTCAAGGATGAGCTCTTCGGAGTGCTCTCCCGAATGAAACGATGAGGTCGCTGTCCTGATGGCTACGGTCCGATTCGATCCCCACGGTCACCTGTACGACTCGTACTCCCTCAAGAGATGGGCCGAGGCGGCGATAGTCAACCTCTCGAAGCACGGTGATGACACTCTGCCCGTGGTGTTTGTGCTCGACAGGGAGGGCCAGGACTCATTCTCCCGCTTTCGCCGCGAGGTCCCGCAGCTCGGGCATTGGGAAGAGAGCCCAGACGGGAGGTTTGGCTACATCACCACCATCGCCGGAAAGCTGCTCGTCATCCGCGGGGTCCAGTATGTGTCGAAGGAGAATATCGAGGTGCTCGGTCTCGGAGTGTCCCGGAGGGTGGCAGACGGCGCGCCGGCAGCAGATCTCATCCAGATGATCTTTGAAGAGGGGGGAGTGCCGTGCCTGCCGTGGTCCCCCGGAAAGTGGCTGGGCAAGCGCGGGCGCCTCGTGCGGCGGCTCCTTGAAAGCCACACGCCGAAGAGCCTGACCGTAGGGGACATTGCGATGCGCACCTTCTTCGGCCCGCCGTCGCCGCTGCTGCGCTTTGCGCGAGGGCAGGGCTTCTCGATGCTCTACGGGACAGATCCGCTGCCGCGCAAGGGAGACGAGCAGCTTGTGGGGAGCTTCGGGCGCGCCATCAAGAGGCTTCCTGAGGGGGAACTGGTGCCGGCGATACTCGAGAGCCTCTTCAAGGGGGCCGAGGCGCTGCGCACGTGCGGCCGCAGAAACACCCCGTGGCGGGCTGCCATCCGGTACTTCTTCGGCTAGCCCCGGCTAACGCACCCGCTGCCAGTCAGGCTCCTGCTGCGTTGAGCAGTGCAGGGTGCCGCCCCCCAGAATCCAGTCACAGCAGCTGATCCCGATGATTTTCCTGCCGGGCATGAGCTCTGAGAGAAGCCCTAGCACGTGGCGATCCCTTTCGTCGTTCCAGGTTGGGACGAGGCAGAGCCCGTTGGCGAAGTAGAAGTTCGCATACCCGGCTGGCCAGTGGACGCCGTCGCAGAAGCGCGGCTGAGGAAAGGGTATCTCGACCACGGTGAGCCGCTCGCCGCCCGGGGTCCTGAAGGCCTTCAAGGCCTCAACGTTCTCCTGCAGCCGCTCGTGCTGCGCACGGTCACTCTTGTCCGCAGCTGCCACGACAACTGTCCGCGGCGCGACAAATCGCGCAACGTTGTCGATGTGGCCATGCGTGTCGTCGCCGGCTACCCCGTTCGGGAGCCAGATCGTGCTCGTGCAGCCGAACTCAGATCGAAAGATCTCCTCGTAGTCAGCCTTTGAGAACCCCGCGTTGCGCTGCTGGTCTTCCGAGAGCAGGCACTCTTCGGTGACCAGGATGATGCCATCGCCGCTCACGTCCAGCATTCCCCCCTCCAAAACCGGCTGCTTGCCCCCTTTGAGGCCCTTCTGCAGCGGGATCCCGGTCTGCTTGGAGACGAAATCCGGCACGGTGCGGTCCAGCTCAACCTCCGGGAGAGATCCCCATCCCGTGAAGAGAAACGATGCCCAGTGCGGATCCTCGCCAACGATGCCGATCGGGCCCGAGTCCCTAAGCCATGCCCGGTTGTACTGTGCCCGGTGAAACCCGATGTCTCCGCGGATCTCCTGGCGGGCGAGGCGCTCCTTTGCGTCACCCTCCACCTGCTCGTTGAGGCACAGGATCTCAACCCGCTCGTTCTGTGATACGTGGCGGATGAATTCGCAGTACGCCCAGCGGACAGCATCGACCTTGCCGGGGTAGTCGGACTCAAGGTACGGCCAGGCTATCCAGGTGGCGCGGTGAGGCTCCCATTCGGCGGGCATCCGTTGCTTCGTCATTCGTCACTCCTTGTGGCTGGACGGCGTTGGCGCCCAGGGGCGCTGCTCGCTAACCCCTAAGCGCGTTGCAAACTTGTCCTTGATCACAAAATCCTCAGGAAGGAGCCGCTGCTCCTCAAGCCAGAGGTAGATCTCCTCGGCCGCCATGCGGTGGGCGATCTCGTTCGGGTGGCGGTCGACTCCTGGGAGGACCTGCAGGTGATCGAGCGGGATGCCCTTGTAGATCGGCGAGACATCCAGCACCGGCACGCCGAGGCTCCTCATAAAGTCATTGACCTTTGAGTGCAGCGGGTAGAAAGGGTAGCGCTCGTCCATCGGCAGGCCGAAGAGCGGGAAGACGACGGCAACAACGGGGGTACCCGCCTCGCGCGAGAGCGAGACGATTGCGGACATAGAGTCCTGGAACTGCTTCCACGAGCGCGGATCGCTGAAGAGGCCGTTGAAGTACTCAACGTATGCGCGGTGGGTCTCGGAGTTGTGCAGGCGGGTGAGGACAAAACCCAGGGTTCGCCAATGGGAAGCGAGCCAGCCGAGCCTCCCCGTCAAGTTTAGCTGTCCGAAGCGGTCGGGCGCGTTCGCGGTTATGCCGCTCGGGGTGTGGTGCTTTATCTCCGGGTCGTTAAGCGTTATCTGCAGAATGATGAGGTCTGCTCCTTCGCTGATTGCAGCCCTTGCCACCGGGACCTCATGCGACGTCGAGTAGGCTGGCACGCCGAGGTTGAGCACCTGCGCCCGTCGCGAGGAGCCGGTGGTGTTGAGCATCTGCTCAAGCTTTTTGGGGAAGGTGTCCGTGAACTGCATGTACGGCGCGAAGGTGAACGAGTCTCCGATGACCGCCACGCGCCACGTGTTGGCTGGCTTAGCGGGCTCATGGGGGTAGTCCTGCATCGACGGCGCCGACGCCGCGCGGAAATAGAATCGGGGCCGGTCGCTCCAGCCGGGGCCCGTCTCGGAGCGCATGGGCACAAGGATCCGCACCCCAGCCTCGACAGCCCCGAGGGCCAGCGCCAGCCCAAAGAGGCTCGCAACAATCGGCGCAACAATCGACGGCTTCGGGCTCATCGCTCGCCCTCCGCGCGCAGGGTCGCAAGGGGCGGCGTGGCGCCGGCAGCGCCCGCCATCCGCCCGTACAGCGACA
Source organism: bacterium (assembly GCA_017853605.1). GTDB lineage: Bacteria > Bdellovibrionota_C > UBA2361 > UBA2361 > OMII01 > OMII01. The sequence goes on along the minus strand of JAFMJG010000024.1, from coordinate 15,565 downwards.
GCAGCTGGGCCTCAAACGCAGGCACCGTATAGAGCGCCTCAGCGCGGCTCCGCGCCTGGCGGCCGAGGCGCTCGCGCAGCCCTGGATCGTCGAGCAGCCGCCGCAGCGCCTGCGCGAACTCGGCAGGCGTTGGTGGCGCAAGGAGCGCCACCTCGCCGTCGAGCACCTGCGTGTGGGTGGGGAGGTCGGTCGCCAGCAGGGCGGTGCCGGAGTGCAGGTAGGAGAAGATCTTCATCGGGGTGTTATTGCCCTTGATGCGCGGCGACACAAGCACGTCTGCGTGCTGCAGCAACGACTTGAGCTCGCTCACCGGCCTCGGTCCGGTGAAGACGACTGAGCTGCCGCACCCGAGCGCACGGGCCCTGGCGCTGTAGATCTCGACCGCCTCTGGTGCCCCCCCGACCACCACGAGCTGGGGCCTCGACGGGTGCTCCGTCACCTGGGCAAAAGACTCAAGCAGGAGGTCAATTCCCTGGTAGCGCTCTAAGTTGCCCACGTAGAGGACAACGGGCCGGCTCGCGCAGACGGCGCTGCCGAAGACGCTTGGGGCCTCGCTGCGGGGGGCGTCCGCCGCAGGGAGCAGCGAGACGTCCCGCAGCATCACGGTGTGGGGAGAGCCGTGGCGATCGGCGATCGCCTGGAGCGCATCGCACACGGGCGCCACGGCCGTGCTGCCGCGCACCGCGATCCCCTCCAGCCAGCCCAAGAGCGGGAGCAGCGGCCTGCAGATCCACCACTTCTCCGTGAGCTGCAGCGAGAGCGACGAGTCCATGTCGTAGATGTAGGGGGTGCCGAACAGGTGCTTGGCGAGCCACGCCACGAAGACAGCCTCCTCGACAGCATGCACGACTGCGTACTGCTCCCGCCGCGCCTGCCAGAGGAGCCGGAGCGCCGAGGCGAAGAAGAACACGTCGCATATGAGCTTTTTCGCTGAGATGCCGGGCCGGATGCCGCGCAGCCAGCGTGGCGTGCGGATGCGAATGGTGCGCACGCCCGGAATGTCGAGGGTGGCGCCCTCATTGTAGACCAGCAGGTCTATCTTTGGCGGCGCCCCGTCGGCAGTGTCGAGCTTTGAGGAGAGGATCTCGAGCAGGAGCCGAACGGCGATCGGCGTGCCGCGCTCCTGGTAGAATGGCTGGGGGGCGAGCAGGAGGATCTTCATCTCACGACCTCCCGAATAGCTGGCGGCGGATGCGGGCAGAGGTGTCGCGCAGGAAGAACCGGAGCGAGCGCCGCTGGCGGTTGAGCCACAGCAGGAAGTACCCCCCCTGCGAGAGGGTGAAGTTGAGCACGTACGGCCGCAGCTTCGGGAGGTGACAGAAGACGTGCGTGAACATGTGGATCTCGGTCTTCACGAACTGCTTGCCAGACTGCCTCGGGAAGCGGAAGCCGTGTCCCCCGTAGGCCGGGACGGGGCGTCCCTGGCGCCGAAGGGTCTCAATCACCCGGAAGGCTCGCCACCGCTTCTCGGTTGCCATCATGCGGTTGCAGGCTAGTGCCTCGCGCTGCGTCACCGGATCCACCACGGCAGCACCATCCTGCGCGAGCTGGCGCACGGCTGCCTGGCCACGGGGGGTGCGAGCGAGCCCGAAGCTCCACCCCTTCTCGAAGTCAACTCCCTCGTGCGGCGGTGCCATCCACGGATCCCCCACCGCCACGTCTGCGAACTCCGCCAGCGCGTCGAAGCAGGTGAGGCAGCGGGCTGGGGTGTAGAGGCGGTACACGATGTTGATGATCTCCATCGACGAGGGGCGATACCCACGCTTCTCCGGAAAGTACACGGGCCGCAGTGAGCCGTCCTTGAGCTCCACGTGCGGAGTGCCGGGGTGCTTGCCGACACGCGAGATGTAGCGGGTCACGTCCTTCTTCAGGCCGCCGATGGTGTTCCAGATGATGCGCATGGCGTCATGCTCCACTGCGGCGTGGCAGAAGAGGCCGATGGTGAGGACGATCCGCTCGCGCAGCCGCGGGTCCAGCTCAGCTGCCTTAACGAACCCATGGATCTGGCACGGCAGCCCAACCAGGGCATACCTGCCGGGGGTGTTGCGGATCTCTGAAAAGGCCGAGTTGGTGGGGCAGATGGCGTACTTTGACTTCATTGCGGCGAGGATCTCCTCGCGGGAGCGCGCAACGAGGGCCTTGCCCTTCCAGAGCTGCTCAGCGTCAGACGTGACCACCACAGCGCCATCGATCTCGCCGCGCCGCAGCAAGTTGAGCAGCAGCGCAGTGACCAGCCCGCCGCTCGTCGAGCGCTCGCGAATGTCGGGGTCTGTTGAGTAGGAGAGGAACGCGTCCAGGAAGGTCCCGTGCGTTGAGGTTATGTCGGCCTCAGAGGCGAAGGCCTTTTTGTGCGCCTCAAGGATGTTGAACTCGTCACCAGGGCAGACCTTTACGCACAGGTCGCAGTCAGTGCACGCAGAGAGGCTCTGCACGGCCGGATAGTCCTCCTCGTCGAGGCCGAGCACTCCGGTCGGGCAGATTCCTACGCAGGAGCCGCAGCGGTGGCACAGCCCGCCGTCGATGATCTTCGCCAGGCTGCGCAGGGCGCGCGGAGTGCCGTTGGACCTGTCACGCTCCCAGTCGAGGGGAGCAATCATCGGGCCGGACGTGCGCAGCGGGATGCAGGAAGGGGATCCCTCCCCGACGACGGCGAGCGAAGGGCGGGTAGGGCGGCCGTTGGCTGCCATGGTTGGTCCGCTTGGTGGCGTCACCCTTCCTCCCGAACGAAAGAGGCAACAACGGGGGATCCGAAGACCCGGGTGAGGAGGAGCGCGCGCGCCACGCTCTCAAGGAGCCGCGAAGCTCGCGGGCTCTTGAGCGCACGGTGCAGCCCCATCGGAAAGAAGAACTGCTTCTTTACCGAAACGCAACGGAACCCGTGCTTGCGGAACTCGCGCCTGACCTCAAGGGATGAGAAGAGCCGGTAGGCGCGGGTGTTGCCCTCCAGCCGGCGCTTGATGCTGAACAGCAGGGGGGAGAGGAGGTTGAAGCTGAACCACACCGGGTAATCAACGATGACAGCATGGCTTGCGGTGCGGCACATCTCGGCCACCAGCGTGCGCCAGGCGGTGCAGTGGCTCATCAGGCGGAAGCTCACCACGAGGTTGAAGGATGCGGGGGCAAAGGGCAGCTCGACCAGATTGCCTGCACGAAATGAGATGAGCCCCGACTCGATGCTTTCGCGCAGTCGCGTTGCGCACACGTGCGAGCTCCCGAGAACCGTCACCGAGCGGTTCGCGCGCGCGAGAGGGAGCGCTATCTGGCCGTGCCCGCCGCCGACGTCGAGCACCGAGGTGCACTCCTCGTCGAGCGCGTCGAGCACTGCCCGCTCCTGGACCGAGAGCAGCCACTCTCCGACGGGACCCCCGAATCGTGCGGCATACTCGTCTGAGGACGCGTGGATGTCAGCCGTCTCATCACCGTACCGAACGATCTCAACCTGCGCTGCCGCCGTGTTGTCCGTGAATGGGTCCGACATCTTCTTCCCTGATACAGCGCTGTTCACCTTGCACGCCTGCGGGCGCGTGCAGCGATAACCACACGCGCAAGCGATAACTCGTCGAAATGGCTGCGTAATCCGGCGAGAAGTATATAGAAGAAGGGCCAAAAAAATCAAGCAATGACGGGTAGCTAGGTGCCTCTGTCGGCTTACGAGTGATGGCGCTGCGCATTTCCCCTACGGTTTATAAGGTGTTGATATAGCCCCTCTTATGGCGCGGGTCCGGGTGGTGGCGCGCCTACACCTGGCCCTCAGACCTCAAGAAAATCGCATGAACGCCCGACTAGAACTCATGGGCAGTAAGCTTTGAGGGGGCAGCGATGGATTTTCCTACCGAGGTGATCGGCGAGAAGGGGTACATCAGGATAACGAGCGATCTCGATACAGAGGTTGCGGGTGAGGCGCTGCGGGCGGCCTTTAACCAGGTGTACGACAGGGGCACGCGCACGATCGTGCTCGACCTCTCGGGCGCACAGATTATCAACAGCTACGGCATCGGGAAGGTGCTGATGTGCTACAAGCGCCTCAAGGCGGAGAATGGCGTGCTGATGGTAAAGCCGCTCAATGGTTTTGTGAAAGAGACGTTTGAGCTCCTCATGCTTGACAAGCTGCTGCCCGAAGACCGGGAGAGGTGAGGGGAGACGCACGAGAGGGGAAGTGACTGGAGTGAACTGACAGTAGGTACTAGCACGGAGCCAAATAGCCCATGAGCGTTGCCTCAACACCACCGAGCATATTGCTGGCCGATGGTGACCCCGACAGCCGGGAGATGTTTGGCACCTTCTTCAGGAGGCGCGGGTGGCAGTTTGATGTGGTGGATGCCCCCAGCAAGCTCAGCTCTGCGCTCGAGCAGGGCCCGTACGACATCGTTATCGCCGACGTTGCGCTGCCGGGGGCAGACTCGCTTTCGCTGATCCGGGATATTCTCGAGAAGAGGCCCTCGCAGGCGGTGATCGCCGTGAGCAAGGAGCTCTCCTACGATCAGGCCCTGAAGTTCTTTAGGAGCGGAGCCACGGACCTGCTCAACCGGCCGGTGGATTTTATGTGGCTTGAGCGCGTTGTGCAGCAGATCGTGTGCTCGCGCCGCAACGACGAGCGCGAGCGGCTCTCGTACCAATTTGTCACGAGCGAGAGGACCGAGATGGTGTTCTCGTGCAGTGACATCATAGAGCTCGACACGGTGCCGCTGCCGATCGTGGGCCGGCTGGAGGCTATCGGCGCGCTCGACCACGCACAAGCGCTTAAGGTGCGGCTGGCGGTGCAGGAGGCGGTGCTGAACGCGCTTGAGCACGGCAACTTGGGGCTCGAGTCCTCCTGGAAGGAGGAGTTGCACCCGGATGGGGCCGACCGCTTCTCGGCGACCCGCCGGGATCGGCTGCGGGACCCGGAATTTTGCGGCCGGAGGATCTTTGTCACGGTCAGCTTCGACGGGACTGCCCTAGAGGTGGTGATACGGGACCAGGGCAACGGGTTCCTCAACTTTCCCCAAGGCGGCGCCCCGGAGCGTTTCTCCGAAGTGTCGTGCTCGGGGCGCGGGCTTGCGCTCATGTACAGCGCAGTTGATGAAGTGCGGTTTGACCACAATGGCTCAGAAGTGACGTTACGAAAGGCGACTAAGCCGGCAGGGAGACACTAGCATATGGCACTAAAGTTCAGGCTAAAGGGGCTCGCAGAGACGTTCGTGGACACCATTACCTGCCCGTGCTGCGGCACAATCGGGTCGGATGACCAGAACTTCTCGACCGAGTTCACCAAGGTGACCTACGAGGGCATCGTTGTGGTGGTGCAGTGCCGGTCGTGCAGCGAGATCTTCGTCCCTCGCTCCCAGCGGCTCGGGGTGATCGACTATAAGGCGCTGCGGGTTGCCGTTGAAAAGGACAGCGTTGACAGCGGCCAGGCGATCCTTTCGGGCTGGGAGGCGGTCAGGCTCTCGGCTGAGAAGCTCAATGCGCAGCGCAAGGGCGCCATGCACTGAAGCGCACGCGCTGCCATCACGCAACCGGGGAGCGGCGGCATGCCGCGCCCGAGCTACTTCGTAACGTCTGCCAAGGAGAGGTCGTGCTTCTTGAGTGCGCCCATGAAGCCTATCTTGTCGATGGTGCGCAGCATGCGGGTAGAAACACGCACGCGAACGTACTTGCCCAGCTCGGGGATGAAGAGGCGCTTGGACTGAAGATTTGACTCAAACTTATGGTGGGTCTTGTTGTTAGCGTGGCTAACGCGGTGACCGTTCTGGTGAGTGGTGCCTGAAATAACGCAACGACGGGCCATACGAAACTTCCCTTAAACTAAAGCTGGGCGAGGATATATGTGTCTGTGATTATTGTCAAAGTTCGATGGTCGGCGAGAGCTGCGCCTGTAAGGTGTTGTTTTTACGAAACTTTGCCAGGGTGCCAGCGGTCTCCGAACGGACTTCATCACGCCAGCGCCACGATTGCGCCTCTTAGTACATCAACAGGGACTCGATTCTGGGGGCCCCGGATGCGCCGCCCCCAGATGGAGCGCCGCCTGTTGATGATGACGAGCCCCCCTTCTTGATCGTTGCGCTCGCCATGAATACCGACGTGGCGTACTCCACCTTGGCGATTACCTCAAAGATATTTTGCGAAAACTGCACCTTGCTGCCGAGATCGACGCTGGTGCCGATCTGCGAGGTGAGGTCCGTCATGCTGGTGAAGGCTCCCTGGGGATCTCCTGGATCCCGGCGGGCGATGATCTGGGCAGCGATATCTGGAGTCATGTTCGGGTCAAGGGCCATCAGCACCTGCTCTGGCGCCGCGTTGATGTTTATCTTGCTGAAGCTTGCGCCGGATATAAAGGGAAGGATCCGTTGGACAAGGTCCGGCGTGAAGCCCGGGATCGCCGCGAGCTCGCTGGTGAGAGAGTCGATCTTTCCCTCATTCCGGAACTTCTTCTCTGCGGGCAGGGAGCTCTCGTCGCCCTGAAACTTGTCGTAATTGAAGTTGTCCTCGTTGGTGTCGAGGTAATCGATCAGGTTTGCGACTAGCTGCTCCGGTGGGACCGCCGGACCATCGCCGGTCGGGGTGCCCGCACCGACATTAACGAGCAGCTGGTACAGCACCGGGGCCCACGCCTTGACCGAGTCGATTGGATTCCCGGGCGGGCCGGTATCCCGCAGGGCGAGGATCGGGATCTTGCCCTGCTCAGAGGCGATGAGGAGCGACACCCGCACATTCGGCTCGTCGAGCCCCAGCAGGCTGCCGGGAGCCTCGAGACCCTGGGTAAACTTCATCCAGTCATCAGTATTGCGGTCATCGGCTGGGGTGGTGTCGTTTGCGAGCAGCACCAGCGCCACGTTGATGGCTGATTTGAGGATGTACTCGGCCTTGACACGCCGCTCCGATGCGCTGTTGAGGCGCATCGCCACGTACGTCGAGTCGTTAAGCGCAACAAGCACCGTCATGCCGATGGCGATCATGAGGATCACCATAATAATTGCAACGCCCCGTTCCTTGGGGCGCTGCACAGGTAGAGATCGTCGCTTTAGCTCCATAGAATAAAACGGGGTTGCCGTGTTGTCCCCGCAGCGCTTCCCGGGCATTGATCTAGCGCAGCCTGCCAATCGTTTGCCGGATAGGCGCTAACAATCAGCAGCTTAGTCCGATGGGCAGGGGGCGGCAAGGCAGCAATAAAGGTGCGGAATTAGCCCTTTCCTGAAAAGCTCCTGCCCCAAATTCGCAAAAAGTGGTAGCACCCATGGGATTGCTGACCCCTGTCAGTGATCGCTTCGGTGGTTGACTGTTAGTCAAAGGTCCGTACTCTTTTTGAGGTGGCTGTTATGCTCCGCGCTCTCGTGCTTGAGGATGATGCCTGCTCTGCCCTGGCGCTCTCGACGCTCCTCCGGCAAGCTGGCTTGGAGGTTACGACCGTTTCAGACACAGATGAGGCGCTTCGGGAGGTGGCTCGGCTCGCTCCGGATATCCTCTTGGCAGACTGGGGGGTGCTCGGAGAGGTTTCATCCCTTGAGGTCGCGCGCCAGGTGCGCAAGCTACGCCCAGAGGCGCGGCTGGTGTTCATCTCGGGCTTTTCAAAGCGCGACATCGAAAGGGAGGTTGCCGGGCTCAATCCCTGCACCGTGTACGATAAGCCGGTCAACTTCGATGAGCTCCTCAGTGAGCTCGAGAGCAGCAGCGGAGGCCGGCTTTCTCAGGAGCCCTCGACGGCGGCGCGCACCTAGCTTTTCTCGCTGAAAAGCCCTCTCTCCCGCAGCCACATGCCATGGCATGCTCCCAAGCGGTTTCGCGTGCGGGCAGCATCTCTTGCTCCCCATGAGGCCGGTCATAGGAGGCCCGGGGTTGTGCGGGTTACTTCTGGGGTGCGGTTAGCACAATCTTACCTAAGCCATGACCTTCCCAAACTTAAGCACCCTCCTCATTGAGCGCCTCCGGGTCCTGTACGCCGGAGAGCACCAGGCTGCCAAGGCCCTTCCCAAACTGCTTGATGGGGTGGCTTCGCACGAGCTCAAGTCGCTCCTTGAGCGCAGCCTCAAGGAGGCCGAAGAGCACATCGACACCCTGGAAGCCGTATCCGCGCAGCTTCAGGAGAAGCTGTCAGGGCAGCGGTGCCGGGTGATCGAGCAGCTGCTCAAGGAGGCCGTTGACCTCACCGAGCGGCGCGGCGATGAGCGCGTCATCGATGTTGGAATCCTTGGGATCTTGCGGGCGATCTCGGCCCATCAGCGCACCTCGTACGAGGTGGCTCGGGACATTGCGCAGGTCCTTGAACAGCAGCCGATGCTGCCCCTTATCGAGCAGTCGCTCCTCGATCACAACCGAAGCGAGCAGTCCTGGACGGTGCTTTGCGAGGACATGATCGACTCAATCCACGCCGCAACCAAGGCGCATCCTGGCGGTGAAGAGGCGAGTAGGGAAGCAGCGGGATAACGAAAGGGGCCCTGCAGCGCCCTCTACAGAGGGCGCTCTGCAGGGAGATCCTGCCGTTACCAGCAGCTCTTCGGTTTGCTGGACGAAGATCCGCTTTTGCTCGGCGGGCTCTTCTCCTTGCTGGCCGAGGTGGCAGCGGGGGGCGGGGTTTTGCTAATCGGCTTCTTCTTCTTGGGCATAGGTCCTCCTAGTGGCTCACCAGGTGAGCGTTGTACTGTGAGGGGCGATCTTCCGCCGAAGCTTTGCGTGCCGTGTATGAGCCGGCTCACCGTCAGGGGCAGCCGTTTTTTCTCGGGGAAGGGGATCTTAGTGGCGCTGGTGCATGTGCGGCGCGGCGAGCGAGCCGAGAAAGAGGATAAGGACGACAGGGAAGAGCATCTTTGCCACGTGCGAGGCCGGGCCATGTGCGCCACCGAACGCCACAAGCGCGGTGGCCATCGTTGCAACACAGAAGACGATCGGAGCGATGCGCATAGGAAGCTCTCCTCTCGGGCAGCCATCAACGCGAGCCGAAGCAGAACTTTGGTTGGCGCCGATGAAGCTAGAGCCTAGCCCGAAGGGCCACCGACGACGGTGATGTTGTCCATGCGCGTCAAGCCAGAGCTCCCTTGGCGAGTGACCGGCATCAGGAGGCCTGCGAGAAAGGGGGCGGAGCGCCTAGAGTTTATTCACAGACACTGGTACTGTGCGCACCCATGCAGGGCAGCGAGTATATTCGAAAAGTCTTCTCCGAGATCGCGATGGCGAAAAATTTTGGGCTCTCCCCTTACGAGGACGCTTTTGTCCGGGCTGTGCTTGAAGTCTCGCGCGACGTTGAGTCCCCGCTCAAGGAGGAGGCTATTGTGCGTCTCGTTGCAATGCGGGCCGCGCCTGCGCGGGCAGCGCGCCGCCAGCGCCGCAGGCTCGCCTAACGCGCAGGCCTTTCATCCGGCTCGAGCGCTTCGTGTCCCTGGCGAAAGCCTGGCTGCAATCGAGAGCCCTCATGGCTGCGCGGGGGCGCGGCCCGGAGTCCAGCGTGCTACGAGTAGGGGTAGAATCCCCGGCCAGACTTCTTCCCGAACCAGCCTGCCTCAACGTACTTAACGAGCAAGGGGCACGGCCGGTACTTGTCTTCCCCCAGCTCCCGGTGCAGGAGCTGAAGGATGTAGAGCAAGGTGTCGAGGCCAACGAAGTCCGCCAGGGTGAGGGGGCCCATCGGGTGGTTCGTGCCGAGCTTCATTGCGTTGTCGATGTCTGCTGGGGCAACGCCTTCCTGGACGAGAAAGATAGCCTCGTTGATCATCGGGCAGAGAATCCGGTTAACGATGAATCCTGGGCCATCGATCGCAAGCACCGTGGTCTTGTTGATGGAAGCGCAGAGCGCCTTTGCCTGCTCGTACGTGCCGTCGCTGGTCTGAAGACCACGAATCAGCTCAACGAGCTGCATCACCGGAACGGGGTTCATGAAGTGGATGCCCATGAAGCGGTCGGGCCGGGACGTCACCGACGCCATCCGAGTGATCGAGATAGAGGAGGTGTTGCTCGCCAGAATCGAGTCCTTGGGCAGCATCGAGTCGAGCTCCCTGAACAGCGCTGCCTTGGCATCGAACTGCTCGATCACCGCCTCGATAACGATGTCGCACGAGCCCAGGTCCCGAAGCGAGGATGCCTTCGAGAGGCGCCCCTTCGCTGCGTCGCGGGCGGACGTGTCGAGCTTCCCTTTCTCAACTGCCTGGTCAAGCCGGGAGTGGATGCCCTGCAGCCCCTTGTCGAGCGCCGCTGCTGATGCGTCAAAGAGCTGGGTCGCGTAGCCGCCGACGCTCATTACCTGTGCGATGCCGGCACCCATCTGCCCTGCGCCAACCACCCCGACCCGTGAAATGTGCCCCATAGAAACCCCCAAAACTAGCGACGTGAACAAAATCCCGTGATCAGCTGAAATTCGCAAGGGAATAAACGTGCCTTCAGGCGCCGTGGCCGGAGGGGCAGGAGAGGGGGGCTAGGCGGTGGTGGCAGCCTGCTGCACAGCCTGCTGTGGGGGGGTGTGGCGCCCACCTCCCTGCTGCGGCTTTTTGAGCGAGCTCAGGTCGCCCGAAATAAGGGCGATGATGCCACCAATCGCGCTGGTGGCCGTCACGGCCAGGAGCCAGAGCGCTCCGAAGGCAACCGCCTGCTCCGATGACATGAGCGCGGGAGCAGAGGTAAGGAAAAAAATGTACGACTTTTCGCGCACCCCGAGCCCATTCCAGCTGATCGGCAGGCTGCTGGCGATATTGACAAACGGGATCACGACGAAAAGCGTGGTGAGCGGGATTGCGATACCGAGTCCATTGGCCATAACGGCGTGAAGCGATATCTGAAGGGCGTGGAAGGCCACCGAGATCCCCGTAATAATCGAGAGCGTCCGGACGTCTCGGGGAAAAATTGCCGCTACTTGGCGAAGCTTCGAGGCGACCTTTGTGCTCCGAATGCCTGGCAGGTGGGTGAGGATCCAGGGACCAACGATCCACGAGCCGACAAAGCCGAGCACCATCAGCAAGAGGACGTGAATGAAGTGCGGCGGCACGCGATCGTTTCCGAGCAGCAGGCTCGTTGTAAGCGCGATAATGCTCAGCACCGTCAGCCCGTGAATCCGGTCGGCAACCACTGAGGCCACGCCCTCAGTTTTCTTCGGCTGCCCCTGCGCAATCAGCAGCCCTCGGGCCGCATCGCCCCCAACCATACCAAGCCCGAAGCAGTTCACGAACATGCCGATAAAGTAGGCCTTGAGGGCTTTCGGGTACGAGGCTTCAATCCCCCCCGAGCGGGCGATCGTCCACCACTTCACGGAGCTCATCAGCTGCCCGATAGTGTAGCCGATCACCACAAGTATCACCGTTGAGGCGCTTATCGACCGGAAGGTGGCCTGCAGTTTCTGGAGGTCTGAGTAGTAGAGCACAAGCCCGATCATCAGGACGCTGAGGGCTACTTTGATGAGGCTTTTGGCTTTCATGCGCTTGCTCGGCCCAAAGTATTCCAGATCTTTGGCTTTTTTACAAACCAAGGGATCGTCTGCCGCAGGGGGCCCTAACGCAGGGCCGCGCGCAGCGTATCTATCCCTGACAGCTTCGGACAGTGCAGCCGGGCCGGGCTTCACCGAATCGGAATCTGCTGTTCCCTCGCTGACGCAGATCGGATAAACGGTTTGCTTCTGTATGTCGATCACCTTCCATGCATCCCAGCCTGAAGATGAGGGGCGCCTCCCTAAGCTGCCTCGGGTAGATCTCCCCGTCCTTGAGCTTAGCGATATTCCAGAGCACCGGCCGCTAGCGAGGGAGGCGCTGCTGGTCGATGCGCTGACGCATGCCAGCTTGGGCAATCTCCATCTGCTGGGCGAGTCAACCCGTGCGGCGCTCCTCGGGCTTGGGCTCATCGGGGAGGCCGGAAAGCCGCCAGCGCTGCAGGTTGTGCGGGCCGGCGAGAAGATAGTCTTTGTTGCCCACCAAATTCCGGCTGATGTGCGCACCTTGCCTCTGCGGGTTATCGCGCTTGCGGTTGGCCGGTGGGGAGAAAAGGCGTCCTGTGCATTTGCGCAACATCTCTACGATCTCGTTGAGGTGTGTGGAGGTGGGAGGGGGCCAAAGGGCGAGGAGTTCGCGCTCCAGGTGCGCAAGCTCGTGCTGGCCCTGCACGAGGACGAGAATCTCGCCGTCGGCGGCTTTGGCGAGCGGCTTGAGCTGGCGCTTCAGCAGCGGCTTAGCCACATCACTCTCGCCCGCAACCTGCAGTGGTACCTTACTGCTGAAGATTACTACGTGCAGCGCGAGGCGATCAGCTACCTGTATGAGGTAGGACGCCACAACAGCCCGCCATTCCTGGTAGGGCGCCGCTTCGCGCGGGAGCAGGAGGAGGTTCGGCGCAGGGCAGAGGGGATCGTCACGCGCTCATACAAGTACACGCACTCCTTCGATCGCTTTCAGCGCGAGAGCCGGCGCGTAGCCCAAGAAGCGCCGTCGCTCCTGGCCCGATTTGGAGAGCAGTGCTTTGACGAGGCATGGAAGCTCAAGGCGCTCGATTACAACCGTCCTCCGGGCCCTGGGTTCCTCTTTTCAAATGTGCGGATGGAGAGCCTCTTCTTTCAGGGGCGGCATGCCGACAATTGGTACCGGGAGGCGTACCGACCGTACGGGAGGGCGCTCGAGCAGCTTCCGAAGGCGAGCTACCTGCTGTCGCGGTTCTGCCACGGGATCTTCATCGATGCGCCGGAGTACTATCTCCCGGTGGGTGAGGCTAGCGGCGGGCGGCGCGAGCTGTACGGGCTCCTGCTGGCGAACAATCACTTCACGGGCAGCCTTGACCTCGCGGGGCTTTTCCCCACGAGGATACTCAGGCGCAAGCTCCTCGCCGCGTGCCAGGATGTGCGAAGCGAACGGGATGACCCGGGGTGCGATGATATCACCGCGCCCGGCTTCAACCTTGAGTCCCTTGCCCGTGAGTGCGAGTCGCTCGGGCTTCCCGCCCTGCGCCTTGCTAATATCTCCGTTGCCTTCGGCGGGGCCGTTGCCGCGTACCCGAGGGGCTCCGCGCCGTTCTATGAGTGGGAGGCCGCCAGCCCGCGGGAGCACAGCATCTGGCAGGACAGGATGGGGCGCACACACCATGCGTGGCGGGCGCTGCACTTTGATGATCTCGGCCTCGAGGCTGCGCAGCTCGTCCGGAAGCGGATTGAGGTGCTGAAGCCTCTCCAGGAGGGGTGCAGAGTCGTGGCAGATGCCGCAGAGGGGCTCCTGAACGTGCTCGATCTCATCCACTTCCGCTACGACTCTTGGAAGTGCGGATTAACTCCTAAGCAGCCTGACGATGCCCTCATGCTCAGCGAGGCGCTGGAGGAGCACCGGGTGCTGCGCGAAGCGGAGGCGGGCTCGCACGAGTTCAGCGTCCTCTGCCGCGTCAAGCGCTACGACTGGTCAGCGGCGCCAGAGCCCCTGCTCGACACGCACTCGCTGATGCTAACCATCCCAAACCGTCCCGTTCGCCAGCTCTCGCTGGGCAGGGACTCACGTGAGCGCGCCGCGGCTATCTGGAGAGCCGAGGTGATGCCGCTTGTGACTCGCCACTCTATGTGGGGCGAGCGCGTTGAGAGTGAGCACACACTGGCATTCCTCCCGCGCAGCCACGTGCCGAAGGTCTAAGATTAGGAGACGTGTATGGCCACAATAGCAGCAGATGCCAGGAGTTTTTGGGCGAGCGCACTTACGGTGCCCAAGGTTCGGGAATTAGCGGAGCCTGGAACGGCGACGCCTCCTGAAGCCCCGCCCGTCACGGTGCCAAGCCGGCCAGCGCCGGAGAGGGAGCCTCGCGAGCCAACGAAGCCGCAGGCTCCGCCGCCCCCAGACGCACAGCCGCGCCCAAGGCCGCGAGTGCTGCCGCAGCGGTGCCCGATGCCGTCGTGTGGCGGCACGCAGGAGCCGACGTAGCTCCCCCGCCGAGGATCTGGCTAAAAGCAACTTTTCCCCCCTGGCACAGCGGGATAAGCTCATCCAGCCAGCGGGTGAAACGCCTGCGTGGGCGAGGCAAGGGGGGCTGACGATGCCGCAAGATGAGGAGAAACAACTGGGACCAGAGCGGGATGCGCTGGAGGTAGGCCTCGCTCGACACGAGAAGAAGCGGGGCGTTGTGCTGCCCCCGTGGCTTGAGGAGTACGGCGGGTGGATAGCTGCTGTGGTGCTTATCCTCGCTGTGGTGGTGCCGATTGAGCTGTTGGGAATCTTTGACGCAGTTGAGGTCTTCGTTCCAACTGCCTCCTTGCGCACGGTGGGACCCCTTCAGAAGAGGTGGGCAGAGGGCTCATCAACGCAGATCAACTGGGTCGCTATTGAAGTGGAGAACCTCGGCCCTGAGCCTGCCCGGGATATCTCTGTGCAGGCGAGGTGGCGGCTCGGGAGCGGGGCGCTAGCAGGGCCCGCCGCGCTTGAGCCCGGAAAGCGGGGCCGCTTTGGGGGGCAGGTATCAATAACGCTTCGGGATAATGAGGCGATCGATGTGCAGCTAGCGTGCAGCAACTGCTCCGCGCCTCCGATGCCTGGTCAGGCTGCCCCCCAGTAGGCGGAGGTGTCGGTGGGCAGCTTCGTTCCAGATCCCCGGGCGAGTCAGGCGCAAGGCCTAGTGCCGCACGCGCAGCTGCCAGAAAAATATATCCGAGCGACCTGTCGATGACCGAGCCCAGCCGCCGAGAGAGCGGCCCGCATAATCAGGCGACCAGCGGGCTTCCTCCCTACATCTTCCTGTACGGCCTGGTCGGGGCGGGCAAGAGCTACTGCGGGGAGGTGATAGCAGCCCGTACCGGAGCGCCGCACCACGACCTCGATCGGCACATAACTGGCGCGATGAAGGAGGCGATACGCGCGGGCCGCCCTTTTTCTGAGGAGGAGCGCAACGAGTTCTTCGCCCTGCTTGAGCCGATTGTTCAGGATGCGATGGCGAGACACCCAAGAGCAGTCTTCTCTCAGGGCGCCTACAAGGAGCGTCATCGCGAGGCAATCCGGATTGCGTGCCCGGGGATCGAGTTTGTGTGCGTCTCAGCGCCCGCCGAGGTGCTGCTCCAGAGGCTCTCACGGCGGGCAGGCTCTGTGGGCGCCGATTATGCAGATGCGATCGCCCGGAACTTCGAGCCGGGCAGCGCGGCCCTTGTCCTGCTCAACGATGGAGCCCCCGATGACGAGCTGTTCGGGCGCCTGGTGACGTTGTTTAAGGGCAACGGGATTTGCGAAAAGGGTGCATTTTAGGTGGGCTGAGAGTGAAAAGATGACAACTCCCCCGAACTTCTCCTATACTCAAGGGGTTGGGCTCGGGGCGCGTGGCCCCTCTGTTGGTGTAACGACGGGGGCAGACGAAAGTTGGCGCGGCTCGGGCTTGCCTCTCGTGTGGCGATAGCTTCCCCATTCGCTCCTTCGGAGCTACGGCGGAGAAGCGGTCGGCAGAAGAGTCCCTTGTGGGCCGATAGCTCAGTCGGTAGAGCAACTGGCTTTTAACCAGTGGGTCGGCGGTTCAAATCCGCCTCGGCTCAGTTTAGTTCCTATTCAAACTTGGCGTTGCCAAGATTTGAATGACGGCTGAGGGGCTTTCGCCCCTGCAGAACCCCGCGAGACATTAGTTCCTATTCAAACTTGGCGTTGCCAAGATTTGAATGACGGCTGAGGGGCTT
>JAFMJG010000023.1 GCA_017853605.1 bacterium | reverse complement strand
AAGAGCGCCACGGCCTCGTGAAGCGCGCAATGGATGAGCATCCGGGGCAGGTAGCGGGCGACGGCAGATTGGCTCGGAGATAGCTGAGGCTGCTGCTGTTTCGCGACATGTCCTGCCTTATATGTGGCAAAGGAGCGGCTATCCTTTGCGCCCAAGCCCGACGAGGGGCGCCTGCGGCTGGGGTGGGCAGCACTTCTCAGGCGCGAGGCAGGCGGTGTGCCGGCCCGTGAGCTCAATAATCGTTTCGCTGCCGCTTCGGCGGGTGCCGCTGACCTGGAACTGGGTAACGAACCCAACGTCGTGCTCGACGTCTACCTCAAGATCGTCACCGCCGATAACCGGAGCGCCTTTTTCGATAATGGTGGCGAGCTTCTTTGCAGAGAGCCGGTGAGCCACATCGTCAGCTACCCAGGTCTGCAGGCGGCAGGTCGATTCCCGCCTCAGCGTGCCCCCGCAGTCGATGAAGTGCTTGTCCACTCGGGCGACCTCGGTGACGTGCGCATGAGGCGGTGAGAGATTACGGTTCGGGAGCTCAAAGCGGATTAGCGTGTCGGGGTTTGCGTGGAGGACTGCGATCAGTTCGCTTGTGCGCATGGGTGCAGCATAGGCGAGGTACTGAGGGCTGGACAATGGCGTCAGACACGTTGCGGCACCACTTGCCGTAGCTCCTCCCCTTGCGCCTCGCGATCGCCGTCAGCGTGAGGACGCCCCCTGTAATGGCCCCAAGGCAGTGGGACCGCCCCGGGGTGTTGGTTTTGGTTCGGTATCGGCCGCTGTAGCAGGGGTTGGTGGGTGTGCGATCCGCCGCTCTCTTTCGCTCCTGGCCTTGTTGCGTAATTCGGCACATGGGCGTAATTATGGGCGCAGTATCTGCTCTTTTAGTTAGCTGCCACGTTCGTGTCCGGCCAGTCCATGCTCTTTAAGGCGTGAAGGCGGATCTCGCTGAGCTCCCTACTGCAGGGCCCGCATGTCGGGCCTAGGCGCGCAGCGCCACCAACAGCACCTTCGGGATGGTTCTCCCGTCAGCGTCTCAACGTAGGCACTGCACGTTGTTGTGCATATGCACACCGGGCGCGCCACCACGCCTCGAAGACGATGTTCGGCATGCGGTCTCTCCATATGGGTAATCCTTACACAGTGTAAGGTTTCTCCCGGGGCAGCCTCGTTGGCTTCCTCGGACTCGTTTTTTTCTCAGGCACATGGAGGTCCCAGTGATGGTGACAAGTAAGCCACATTGGCCGCGCATTGGCGAAAAGTCGGAGGTTCCACCAGTTGAGCTGTCCACAAATCCTGTCCTTCGGCAGGCATTTTCGGACGTGCTCGATAACAAGGTGGGCAGCCGGGTATTTGCGGCAGTTGAGGGGGAGTTGGTCATTGAGACCCTCCCAGAATCGTCTTCAGGGCAAGGCGCTCATTCGGATGGGGCGGTCAGGGACCGCGCCATCCAGCGAGCGCTGGCCCTTCTGCTTTTTGTTCAGGTGCCGGCCGCTGTCCTTAGTTTTGGGGTATCACCAAGTGTTGAGTGGGAACTCATCGCTTGCTGTGCCTTTGGGCTGGTGATGCTCAAGGTCTTTGCTGCTAAGCAGCCCTCGCTTTTGAGCGTTGCGGCCTGCGCCATCACGGCTAATGCGCTAATGGGTGCGCTTGTGGGCGAAGTGCTTCACTTTGCCTGTGAGCTATCCGGTCCGGTGGCAGATCTGCCCTATGCGGCTGCCACGGCCGTTGCGCTCGTCTTCGCTGCTAGCTTTTACGCATGCCTGATTGGCGACGTACTGTTCGTCAAAAGGGCTCAGCGCATGAGCCTCTCGGTAACTGAGCGGGATGGACGGATCGTGGTCACCGAGCGGCTAGCGCCACTGGGCGACCGGGACTGTTGGTGGCTCACGTGGGGCATCTCAGCAGGCTCCGTGTGGGCCCCGTTCCACGCTGCGTACCTCGTCAGCCGACTGGTTGACTGGATAACAGCGGGGATCCTGCTCGATTGTGTTTGGGGCCTCGTGTTCAACCGGAGATATCGCCGGTAGCATGTCGTTCTAGGAGCGCTTCCTTCCTTAAGGTTCATTAGCCAGCCAGGCAACTGTGTAAGGAGGCCCTCCCTATTCGCCCCGTACTGTTATGTGTCTCACATCCTGCATGGTGCGCTCAAAGCAGCCGCCCTTGGCCAACGGGCATACCTGTGAGGGCCCCTCGGCGACGTGAGCAGAGGGATATCAGCCTGCTGCGCCAGTCTCCCCAACCGGCTGGCGAGTTACCGAAGCTCTTTGAAGAGCTGCTGCTCCTCAAGGAGCCGCACAATTAGGTCCGCTGCCATAACGTTGCCCAGCGGCGAAAGGTGGACGCCGTCAACCCAAAGCGACTCGGGTGGGTCCAATTCCTGCAGCAGTAGTGCGCTCGACATAAAGCGCCCGAAGAGGTCGAGAAAAAAGATGCCCCCTTCCGAGCAGCTGTTCGTGAGGTCCCGCACAGCCCCGTTGTACAGTTCGAGATCCCTAAGGATCGCCGGGCGAAATTCTCCCGCCGGGGCCAGAGGCGCCCCGATGCAGATCGTCATCTTCGATCTGGCCTGCAGGATATTAAGCGCCGCCGAGTAGCAGGCAACGAACTCGTCATATGGAACGGCCTCGAGGCGCCTGCCCTGGAACTTGCGCCAGATATCGTTGATTCCGACGCAGAGAATCGAGAGATCCCAATCATCGGCGCCCTCGCTGGCGACCCGGATTTGGCGCTCCAACTCGCGCACCGTGGAGCCCCCCCGCGCAAACGTCCTGCAGTTGACGAGGCGGTCCGGAAGCATGATCTGCAGCCGCTGGCGCAGGAGCTTAAAAAAACCCGCTGTCTCATGGGCGAGCACCTGCACCGAGGCCCCTACATCCGGGAGATCGTAATGGGGGTCGGGCGTAACGATAGCCGGCCGGTCTATCAGGCTATCGCCGAAAAAGTACGCCGAGATACGCCGTGAGTCTGCTTTGCGTGGGGTATCTTGAGGCAAGAGACGGCTCCAGATCGAGTGCTAGGCCCCAGGGTTGGCCCGCTGCACGCCCTGGATAGTCCCGGAACATAATGAGCATACCGCCAGCAGGTTCGTTGCCACAAGGAGCTGTGATTAATGCACAAGCGGCGCAGCAAGGCCTGATTTCCCGCTGCGCCGCCCGTATTTTTTACTTACATGCGCCAGCCCTGGAGAGCAAACACCCAGGAGCTGACACCGCGCCTGGACAGAGCAAACACCGCCGGGCGCAAGAGAACTAACGAGAAGCCGTGCTCACTGCGGGGGGCTTAAGTCAGCGAAGCTGTGGCCCGGAAGGAGAAACACGAGCTCCGTGGGACGGATCGACTGGCCGGCTAGGCGCTTAAGCGGGTGCTCAATGCGGGGCTGTGGGGAAACGTTGGCGCCGAGGAAGATCGGACCGGAGGGAATAAGCGTCGCTGCTTCCTCGAGAGCAAATGTCTTCGCGTCATCTGCATTCGTGTCGAGCCAGACATCTCCGTGGGGCACCGCCACGGCGAGGATCAGGCATACGCTAGCCACGACCAGCGCACGGAGATGATTGCCTTTTTTGACGGCCTGAATACGCATGTGGTGTCGGTAGGCTCTAGAAGAGGGACAACAGCCGAAGGCTTCGCCCTTTAGCAAGGCTAGAGGATGCCCCTCGGAGGCGCAAGAACTTTGAGTATGTGGGCGTCTCACTCTCTGAGAGAGCCCGTGACTCCAGCCGCTTAGGTGGCCATGTCGGAGGCTCTCCGTAAGCAGGTGACCGCACGGGCTGTGGTCGGACGCCTGGCGGGGCGCTGCTCATCACTCAAAGGGACGGGGCGCTTATGGGGCGCGCGCGGCATTCTCTCACTTCTGTCGCCCTCTGTGGCGCGATAGCATCCAGAGCGTCACTGTGGGCTCAATCCGTTGTATGTTAGGCACCTATCCCGCTCTGGGATGTGGGGCTTTTTTAAGGAGCTGACGCATGAAGTTGCTTCGTTCTCTCTTTTTTTTGTCGCTCTCGATTTTCGCCGTCGGACGCCCCCTGCAGGCGCAACAGACGACTGTGCAGCTTGTGAATGACACAGGCCTTTCGCCGTCGCGCTACTCGGTCTACGCGGTCGGGTATTCGGCGGCGGACAAGGTGATGCTCGGCGCAGACGGCAAGTTCGTGCCGATTCCATCCGGCTCTGGGCGCATCACGGGCCACAAGATCGGCGTGCCTGGGGGGCTTGGCCGCATCATCCTTGACAGGAGCAACCCGTTCGCCGGCGGGATAGTTCTGTTGGTGGTTGTTCCCGCGCACCGTCCGGCACCCTACGTAACGTTTACCGATGGGGGCGCCAGCATTCAGCAGCCGACTAACCCGCCGGCGACAGAGTGGCCCGATAGCCAGGGGAAGTACATCTACCAGTTCATCGAGATCACGCAGCCTGCGGCGAAGAACCCGACGATCGACATCTCGATGGTTAATGGGTTTGTGCTGCCAATCAATGCGACCGTTAATCCCTCGGAGCGTCGTCCCAACGGCATAGCTCAGGTCGGGCAGCCGCTTCGGGAAAGCTCCGGCATCCCGATTGTGCACCGCACGGGGGTCTTCGCCGCGTACAGGAGGTTTCTGCAGGGAGAAAAGATCTCGCCGGCCGCGCGTGAGGCGTACCTAGAGCTCCTGACCGAGGCAGGCATGGCGTCTGGCCAGCGCACGGCGATCGTTAATCCGGGGCTCTTCATTTCGTCGGGGGCCAACGCTGGCAGCCTGCTCAACACGCTCTGGGACCCGGCGCTGCAGACGCTCTTTGAGACCCCCGGAAGGCTTGTGGGGATGGTGGGAGATGATGGTGCCTACTACCGGGGAACCCCCACCCAGGTTGGCAGCTACTGGGTGCTAGACTTCCTGGGTTATACCGACCCGGCGTGCACACAGCCCAACGGCAACCACTACCGGGTGTATTCTCCGCTGACTCCGGATCCTGCTGGCTCCTACCAGCTCAACGAAAGCGCAGGGTGCATGGTGTTTGCTAATGACGGCGTATTTGCCGACTCGTCGGCCAACGCGGTTGTCTCCGGGCCCGCCTCTGTGGCGCTCGGGCTGCAGCGGGATATCGTCTCGGCGCTCAACCGAGGAGTTGCGCTGCTGGGTGACACGAGCGGCACAGGCGGGAGGAGCTCCCACTACTGGGGGGTGGAGACCAACTGGTATCCTGAAGGGCAGACGTACAACGTCTTCTCCCGGTTCATGCACACCGCCAGGATCCGCAGCCAGCACATCAACGTTCTGCCGCCCCGGGCGGTGAAAGATGCCCAGGGCGTAAAGATGGGACAGAGCTACGGTTTCGCTTTCGACGAGAGTCCTGTGCACTCCGCTGCAGGGCAGCCCAACGTGCCATCCAAGTTCGATCCGACTCCCGATGGCGCCCGAGTGGTAAGGATTACGCTTGGCTCGTGGACGGGAAGGCCATAGCAAGTGGCGGGCTGGGGTGTGGAGAGGCCGCAAGACAGGGATGAGGTGGTTGCCGCCCGGCCGCCCAGGCGATCCGACCCGGGGGCATCGGCATGAGCGGCGCTTTTGGCTCCCCACCGCGCAGTGCGGCGACGCGGGTATTCCTCGTTCGCCACTGCTCGGCGCTGGGACAGGAGCCCGACGCAGGGCTGACGGAGGCCGGCCTTGAGCAGTCGCTTCAGCTGGCGCAGTTTCTGGCGCAAAGGGGCATCGAGCGCATTGTGAGCAGCCCTTACCGGCGTGCGGTCGATAGTGCCCGCCCCTTGGCGAGCCTGCTCAAGGTCCCCTTGGAGCTTGATGAGCGGCTCGCTGAGAGACGCCTTGGCGAGGTCTCGGGCGGCGACTGGGTCGCCGCCCTTCGCCGCAGCTTCGACGAGATGCATCTCTCACTGCCTGGCGGCGAGTCGTCATCGGCCGCACAGGCAAGGGGCCGGGCAGTCGTACAAGAGGTGCTCGCCGGTTCGTGGGCGTCAGCCGCGATCTTCTCGCACGGCAACCTTCTCAGCCTAATTGCAAACTCTTTCGATCCAGGACTTGGGTTTGATCATTGGGTCTCGCTCTCCAACCCTGACGTGCACGAAGTTCGGCACGCTGCGGGGCGTTTTTTGGTCGAGAGGGTGTGGCGGTAGGGCTGCAGTCCACAGGCAGCGCCACTGGCACCGCCGCAAGGCGCCCAAGGCCGCCCACAATCTGAATCCTTCTCTGTGAGCCTTCTCCCCGCGGGCGACCATGCGCCCGTTGACGTGCCGCGCCGACTATGCGTGCACAGCCAGGAATCGTCCTAGATTCAGGATGGAAGCCAGATCGGGGCTCGACCCGTTGCATCGTGCGGCAGCGAGCCGTACGGTCTCTTCACGCTTACCACACAGGAGGGGATGGTATGAACGATGCAGCACAAACAATTCACGAGACAGCGAGCTTCGCTCCACAGGGAACTATCATAGCGCTCACCGCGGCGGCCACTATCTTCGACATTACCCACAACCTCAGCCTCCTCCTCGCGGCCGGCCACAAGCCCGAGTTGGTAAAGACCGAAGAGGGAGACGCTATCTTTGTTCCGGAGTCGCGGCACGGCTGGACCCCCGTGCGTGTTGAGCGCCTCAAGGGCGTTGCCTCTTCTGGGGCCGCCGTGGGCGCAGTTCGTCCGTTCGGCGGGGTGGCCGAACTGTCACGGCTCCTCGCCTCTTTTGGAGCGTAAGGCGCCGCTCCGGGAGCCAGGCGGCGGGGCTTGATTTGAGCCGGCAACGAGAGTGAACAATGCAGGACGGCGCTCAGAACAGAATTGCGCGCGCTTGGGCAGCTCCGAACGACGCGGTCGATCTCTCGCTTATCGAGCGAAGGCCTCTTAGCGACCTTGGTGGATCCGGGGAGGTCTGGAGGCACAGCCGCTCTGGTCTGCCGGTGTGCATCGTGGATAATGACGATCCTCACGGATGGATCGGGATTGATGCCTCAATGCCAACATCGCTGGAGATCGGTGCAATGCACGCCCTGGGGCGTCTTTGGGACAGCACGGGGCTTGGGTCGCTTGGCGTGGAGCATGGCAGCGGTGCTCCGATTGTGTGGCTCTCCTCGAAGATCCCCTCCGTGCTCGCGCAGGGCCTTAACGCTCTCATCCCTATGCTCGTCGCCGGCACCCGCAAGGGTGGCGGCCCCCGCGGGCACGGAAACGAGCTTCCTAGTGGCGACGAGCAGCCAGCGGGCGTGCTTGAAGCGATTGTGAGTGCGCTGCTGCCAAGAGCAGGCCTTGTGGCGAGCGGCGGCTCATGCGGCATCGGTGGGGTGCTTGTCTACGGCCGGGGGCTGCGGGAGAGCTCTCTGAGCGCCCTCCAAGCTGGCTTCAGTGGCATCACCGACCGCCGGCCAGAGCCGCATCAGCAACCGTGTGTGCCAGGTGCATTAGCCCTCGAGGCCACCCTCCAGGAGCGAGGTAAGGGCCAGGCGTGCCTTACCCTGTCTTGGACACTCAACGACGCCCTCGACGGCCCCGACCGGCTAGCATTCCAGGCCCTTTTAGCGGTGCTCCTCGGCCACAGCGACGCGCCTGCCATGAAAGAGCTCACGGGTCGGGGTCTCGCCTCACGGGTTGTTGAGGTCCGTACAGACCAGGCCGGGGGGCGTTTTTTTTGCACCGTTTGGCTCCTAAGAGCGGACTCCCTCTCAACGGGTGCCCTGGCGCACCTGGCAGTTGAGCTCCTTAGGCAGGCGCCAATTGGAGAGACTCAAGCGGCGGAGTGTGCTGCGGTGCTAGGGCAGCTCGTAAAGGCGCATGACGAGCTGTCCCAGAGGCGCATGCCCGCGGCTCAGCCCCACCTTAAGGCGGCGCTACGGCAGATGCGGGGCGGGCTCTGCCCACTCGGCCGGCTTGAGAGGCGCACGGAGCTCGCTCGGGCACAGGCGCGGTGCGGCACGGCCGGTTACCTCAGAGATCTCCTCTCGCGGGGCCTGCGCGGCGCGGATACGATCAGCATCGGGTCACTGCTCCCCGCCTCTTCCGACCAGACACATCAGGAGAGTGCCGAGAGTCCGGCGGTTCCGTCGCCAGCACCTCCGAGAGAATCCATAGCCTTTCGCGTCTCAGCGAGCGATGTGCCGCGCCACAACTTTGACCCACGGGTTGAGCGAGGCCCTCAGAATGCGGCCGATATGATCCGCTGCGTGTGTCATGACGACGGGACCGTGCACGTGTCACTCGCCTTTAAGGCTCCCCCCCTCGCCCCCCGCCTGCGCGCGCTTCTTCCTCTCCTGCCGGTTGTGCTGCGAAGCGCGGACAGTGCTGTTGCCACAGCCGCCGAGCGTGATGTGCGCGTGTCCATGTTCACGCGTGGCGTGGCAAGCAAGCTTTCATGGATCGCGGAAGCTGGCACGATGCGCGGGTTTTCTGCCGTCTCGCTGTATGCCCGCTTCGGAGCTGGTGAGGCCCCAGCTGCTGCGGATATTTTCTCAGAGATGCTCCTGGCGCCAAAAGTGATCGATCCACTAGATCTCCTTGCGCTTCTGCGTCACGAGAGGCAGAAACTCACCTCAGACCCTTTCCTTGCATCGCAGCGGTGGTGCGAGCTACGGGCGTGCGCAACGCTCCATGAGGCAGCCCAGGAGCTCGAGCTTGCAGTGGGGCTGCCGCGCATAAGCCAATTAGGTGAGCTTGAGCAGCGCCTTATCTCAGAGCCTGATAAGGTGATTGAAGACCTGCTGTTGCTCCATGGCGCCGTGTTTAAGGCAGCGGGGGCAACGTGTCTTGTGAGTGCTGGCGAAAGGCAGCTGGCGGCTGCCGGCGAGTCGATGCGTGAGCTCTTGCATCAACTGCCGCGGCACGCGCCTGCCGACGGTCTGTTCTCGGATGTGCCCGCCTGGAACGGTAGGCCGGCAGTGCGGCAGCACCTTGAGCTCCCAGCGTACGTGGCCTGCCGAGCGGCCCGCCTCGGCTCACGGGACGGGCTGGCAAGCGCGCAGGGCGCTGTTGGCAAGGAGCTGCTCAAGAGTGTATTGCGCGAGGCTTCAGCCGTCGCGACGGCGGACGTGGGCTTTAGCGCAGCGCAGGGAGTGCTGTGCGCCTCGGTTCTCTCACTGGGCGCAGCGGTTTCGCCGCGCGTGCTGCTTAAGGAGGCGCAGATAAGGCTGCTGCGCGTAGACCAGGCGCAGGTCGATGATGCCGTTGTGACGGTGCTTGCCCGCAGGATGAGGAGTTGCTGCAACGAGTCCGACCACCGTACTGTTCTTGAGCGCGCCCTGAGTGGTGACGCGCTGGCCGATTTGAGTGCGGTCGAGGATGCCCTGAGGTCTATCACACGCTGCGAGATGGCACCGGTCGCCGAGGCGATGCTTGCTGAAGAGAGCACAAGCGGCACCTCCGTATTTGCTGCGCCACCGGGAGCTTGAGCGCACTGCGCGCCGGAAGTGGCTTCGGAAACTGCGAGACCGTTTGTCCCTTCCGAATTCTGCTCTGACGCTAATCGGAAAATGTTCTTTGGGTAGCGCTCCCGTGCTCATAGTATGCGGCTTGAGCTTATCGCAGCTGGCGTGCCCGATGGGTAGGCTGCGCTCGGCTTGGGGCCTAGCCGCCGATTTCGGGCGGGGGCCGAATCAGAAGCGAAATAACGGAGAGAAACATGATAAAGTTCGAACAGCTCGTGGGAAAAGTTGAGACTACGGAGAGCGCATCAGTCAAGCAGGGCGGTTTTGAGAAGCATCAGCTCGGAGCGATCCGCGCCGACAACGTTGGGGCAAGCGCCCTGCGTGCCATGGCGCTTGGCTTGCTAGAGCAGGAAGCCAAAAAGCCGGGAGCAGACATATACGCAAGCTCCTACTGCTGCTCATGCTCGGCAACAAACACTTGGGGCTGCAAGAACAGCGGCCAAGCATCGATGGGCATAGTCCCAAAGGAGGTGTTGGCCTTTGCAGTAGCGGGCGCATAACACGCGGCCAGCAGCTGAAGGCGGGCGGGGCGAGGCTGTATCAGCTTCCCCCGCCCGCCTGCTTTTTGTCGACTCGGCGGGTCCTGCCACAGCCGAGTGGGCGAATCAACATTCTCTCCTGAATCCAGCAGGACGAATAGAGGTGTGTTAGTGCAACCGCGGTGCGATAGTTCAACGGGGGGCCCAAAGAGGCGCTGCTCTCTTCGCCTAGTTTCCTCGAGGGACGTTACTGGTCGAGTGCACTATGGAATGTGAATCAACTCTGAGCGTTGAGAGCGGCCAAGCGGAGGCCGCAGCAAGAGCGCTTTTAGCTAAGGCCCTTGAGCTCACCGGCGCGCCGCCTCGTGTGAAGATTCATCCCTCGTATCGGCTCTGCGCGGCCACGGCTCTCAATCAGGAGCTTCGAGTCTCCCTCCATTCCGCGATTTCGAGCCTTGGCGTGGCAGGGTTTCTGCTGCCCGATCCCCGCTATTCCCTCTCAATCGTGCCGGTCTCCCAACAGGAGTTCGCAGCCTTCGAGCGAGCTGCTGCGGGCTGCATATGGGATGAGCTTGCAACTGAGCTCGGAGAGCAGCGCCTTGAGCGGCTCTTCGCAACGGGGGTGCTGACAGGAGATCTTGGGTTAGGAGCCTGGAGCGGCCCGGTCGTGCCGGTCCTCATGCGGGCAAAGCGTGACGGGAGCGCGACTCTTCCCGTGCCGACGGATCCCCTTTCAGGGCGTGCCGTGTTCCACGGCGCAAGGCTCCCTATTCGCAACCAGACGGTTCTTGCCGCTCGCCTGTACCTCTTCAATCATGCGGGTGTCTCCGCGCGTGGGGCGCTCGACGCAGCTGCACGAGAGACCGACCGGGTACTCTCCTCGGATGCGGCTCCAGGATACGATGAGCTGCCCCAATCCCGCTCGAACCCAGGATGGCGCTTCTTCCGCAATCGGCGCATCGCGGGCGAGCAGGGATCTGGGAGCTATAAGGTGTACATCAGTCCGTCGGTTGCGGACCTGCCGCGCGCCGTATCGGAGCTGCTTGAGCTGTTGCCGGCAGTTCCAGCGCACACCTGGAAGATCGGGCGCGGCCACTTTGGAATCACGCGCTGTGACAAGGTATGCCTCTACTTTCACGAGAAGCACGAGATGCAAAGCGCAGCCCGGCTCCTCGCGGGGCGCCTTCAGGGGATCTCCGCCCAAGGGGTGCCCTTTACGGCGTGCGCAACCCAGGATGGGCTGGTCTCGTGTGGAGCTGATGCCCCACGTGGAGGTTCGGGTTTGGGTGAAGAGCAGGGATTAAGCTGGCGTGCCTGGGTTGCGGAAAAGCTAGCGCGGGGCATGTACCTGTCTCGTACGCCTGAAAGGTACCCCCTTTCGGCGGCCCAGTCTGCACTCTGGAGTGTGCGGCTGTGTGGCGTGGAGCCATCAACCTGGGAGGTTTTAGACCGTGATTTTTGGAGGCACTAGCCATGTCCGACTTTGAGGCTTTCATTCTCAATCCGGACTCTCTGCTGATTCCCATCGAGGAGGTTGCTGATGGCCTTCGAGAGCGGCTTCACTCGGACGGGGTGCGGTTCGTTCTCTCACGTCGCGGTGGCCGCTCGGGAGATATCGTTATTGATGAGCTTGGCGCGCAGCTTGTGAGTTGCTTCAAGGCCGGCAGCACCATGCCAGCAGCGCTGAAATCACTTGTGAGCGAGCGTGGGATCGCGGCAGCGCAGCTTGTTGACGCAGCGTACCCTCTGCTTGAAAAGCTTGTCGAGGAGCGGCACCTCATTCGGGGAGATGGCTCAAATGCTGACGCGCCGAAGCGCGGAAGGCTGTACGAGCCTGGTGAGTCAGTTCGCGGGAGCACGGTCCTAGCGCGCCTCCAGCAGCTTGATGACACTGCGGTCTACAAGGTGCGCCTGCCAGGCGGCGGGACAGGCGCGCTTAAGGCGCTGCGCACACCGAAGCCGTCTGTCTTGTCGAGCTTCAGGCGTGAGGCGATCGTGCTTAAGGCACTTAATGGAGGCGTTGCTCCTGCCCTTCTTGACTGTGCATTCGACGGTGACGAGCCTTACCTTCTCCTGGAGTGGATTGAGGGGTACACCCTCCTTGAATGGGGCAAGCGAGCCCGCAACCTGCCCGAGCCGGAAAGCTATCGGGAGCTCGTGCGCACCTGCCTTGAGCTGCTGCGCGCCTACCGGCAGGTTCATGGGGCCGGAATCTTGCATTCGGACATATGGCCCAAAAATATCGTCATCCAGCCAGACGGGACGGTCCGGCTCCTCGACTTTGGGGCCTCCTCCTCCCCTGCGGCTGATGAGGCGCTTGGTCCTCCTCAGCGCAGCAACCATCCTTTTTTTCGGGCGCCCGATCTGGCAGAGGCGGAGCTCGCGGGCACGGTAAGACCTCTAGCCTCGACAAGCTCCGAGGTCTACAGCCTCGGCGCCATTTTATACCTTCTGGTGTCGGGGCGGCCGTACCTCGATTTTGCGCTCGAGATGGAGCGCCAAACCGCGCAGATTTGCTCCGAGGAGATGATTTCACTTGAGAGCCGGGGGCTACCTGCGTGGCCCGACATGGAGGCCCTTCTTCGCAAGATGCTCCACAAGGATCCTTCTCAGCGTCCGTCATCGGTAGCTGAGTGCATTGAGTCTCTCAAACAGGCTGCGCTGCCTCGAGTGGCTGTCGATGCGGTGGGCCGGGAAGCAGCACTTGACCCGATTCCCTTCCTCCGCTCCTACGCGGGCGAGAGCTCCCTGGAGCCATTCTCGAGCCCCTCTGCATCGCTGTTTCTCGGCGGCGCGGGCCTGGCGTATGCGCTTCTGCGGGCGGGCCTTGATGCGGAGGCACCCGAGCTCCTTCCCGACGCGGAGTATGTCGTGGCGTGTGCTCGGCAGTGGATGGAGGCCGGGCCTGACGGCAGCTCGAGTGAGCTGATGGATATCAAGCCCCAGGACATCAGGATGTCATCAACGTGGCACTCGCTAACGGGCGTGGCGCTCGTTGAGGCCCTGGTAAGCCATGCCACGGGCGAGGTCGGCGCACTCGGTGCATCGCGCGACCATTTCTTGGGGGGCGTTCATCGGGTTGACTCGCCGCTTGAGTTTGGGTTCGGGCGCGCTGGGTGTCTCGATGGGCTGCTCCAGATGACCTTCCTGGTTTCGGACCGGGAGGCGCTGGTAGCGGCCGGCGATGAGCTCGCCTGCTCTATGCTTGAGGAGCTGGAGTCGTCGAAGTCCCTCGGGGCGGCGCCGGTGACTTTCTACGGCTTCGCGCACGGTTGGGCCGGCATACTGTACTCGCTGCTCGCGTGGTCGCGCCACCACAACGCTCCTATGCTGCGTCGCATTCAGCCATTTTTGGGTGAGCTTGATAAGCGCGCGGTTAGCGGAGCTTTTGGGAGCTACTGGCCACGCACCGTGCACGAGGAGCCGATCGCTGGAGACATGCCCAACTGGTGCAACGGCTCCGGGGGCTTTG
The DNA here is from genome assembly GCA_017853605.1 of bacterium. Taxonomy (GTDB): domain Bacteria; phylum Bdellovibrionota_C; class UBA2361; order UBA2361; family OMII01; genus OMII01. The sequence goes on along the minus strand of JAFMJG010000023.1, from coordinate 13,643 downwards.
TGCTGATGTGGAGCGAGGCATTTCTCGCAACGGGTGACGGGCGCTGGCTGGAGCGCGCGCGGCAGGCCGGCAGGCACTGCGCACTTCATGACGATCTCCAATTTGACCTCTGTTGTGGGCTGGCGGGACGGGCAGCATGCTTGGGGGTCCTCCACCGGGTAACCGGCGAGGCTCAGTGGCTGGAGCACGCGCGGCGCTGCCTTGCCAAGGCCAAGCCCCTGCCAGGCGTATTCACCCACAGCCTTTTCAAGGGCATTCCTGGCATTGAGCTCGTTCGGCTGGGGCTGCAGGAGCCGGGGACCTTCATCTTTCCCGGCCTGGCTGCTGACGTGTTCGGGGAGCCTTTGGCGATCTGATTGGCGCATGAGGCATCGAGGGTGCCGGGGCTGTCGTCGCCTGTGTAGATTGCTGCTTCATGGCCGAAAGCGGCGGCTGCCCGGTGCGGCATCTCTCCCCTTTTGTTGAGGCAGTGCTTCGCGGTATAGATCGCCCATGCGAGGAATACACATTCAATCCCCCCTAGAGTTCCGTCTCGAGGTCACTGGAGACACCTTTGTGCAGGGCGCAGAGGTGCCGTGCCGGTTAACGGTCAAGAACCATGGGCAGTCCGCGGCGAGCGTCCATGACCTTGCGCTGGAGCTGGCGCTCGGGAGCCTGAAAAAGGCCAAGGCAAAGGAGGATACCGCGTTCGAGGTTATCGCATCGGGTGAGGTAGAGCGTGGCTGCGAAGTGCCCCCGGGGGGCGAGCTTAGCTTTTTGCACACCTTTCTGCTCGACCGAAACGCTCCGATTTCGGACAAGGCCCAGAGCCCCTTCCTTCTCTATGGAAGTGGAGCATCGAGCGCCGCTCTGGCACAGCTTCCACTCATGGTTGCTCCCCATCCCCACGTTCGAAGCCTCTTTGACTCGATGATGACGGTCTATAGCTTCACCCCCAAGGGCGAGACGTGGAAGGCTGGATGGACGACCACTAAGCTCAAGGCGCCAGACGCGCGGCGCTTTTCGCTTGTTGAGGAGCTCAACCTTTCGTGTCGCTTCGAGGGCGAGAGCCTTGAGGTGCGTTTCGTCTTTAGCGTCAAGAAGTTTGATGGGTTCACGGCTAAAGTCGGTGTCACGAAGGGAAAGAGCGAGGTGACGCAGCGCTGGAACCCCTCTGAGTATCTCTTTGGCGGCGGCTTTATGCGGCAGGAGTACGTCGAGAAGATGGTAGAGGAGGCTCTCGGCACGGTCATGACGGGCTTCTAGCCTAGGCTGCGCGGTTTGCGGCGGATTCCCGTCTGAGCCTCCAAAAGGATGCTAACTCCCTGATAAGCTGACGGAGGTGCTCGGGGTGGCCCTACCGCTAGCCTTTCGAATTATGGTCTCGGGCGCTTAAGAGCGCAGATCCCTTGAGCCCGGTGGGCTGTCCGCCGACCTCCCCCTTGGAAGGGGATTCGTATGCGGAGCAAAACCGTTATCACGCTCGTGGCCCTGGCGATGGCGCTGCTTGGGGCCGGGACGTCCTTCGCAGAGCCGGGCACCTTGCTGCGGAGCGCTGTTGGCGATCCCAGTTCTGTAGCCTCGTCGCGCCGCGGCGGCAGTGAGTACGTGGCAGAGACGGCGTGTCGGGCGCTGGTAGAGCGCTTTATGGGCACTGGGACGCTTCTGATAGAGGTCGCGGAGCTTGCTCCGCTCTACGATCAGCTTCTCAAGACTGACCGGTCAGCACCGGGCGGCGTTGAGGCCGCACTCGCTCTTGTGGGGCGCATCGCAACGGTCTCGGTAAAGCGCTCTCTGGCGGACGATCCCCGCAGGAAGATGCTCCTCATGAACATGTGCGCAAGCAGCGCGCAGGACCGGATTGCCGTGGTTGAGAGCATTAATTCTCTGGTGGATGCCCCTTCGGTGTCTCTCGATGATGTCTTGCGGGCCCTGCCGCTTGAGCCGCGGTAGGCTTGCGAGGCTCCATGGCAGCAAAGAGCTCCCGCCTTTTTGATCCAGCGAGCAGTGAGCCGTTTCGGCTAAGCCGCTCAAAGATAGACCTATTCTTTAGGTGCCCCAGGTGCTTCTACCTCGACCGGAGGCTCGGCATCGGGCAGCCTGGAGGCCCCCCTTTTAGCCTCAACATAGCGGTGGATGAGCTGCTGAAGAGGGAATTTGACGCCTTTAGGGCGCAGCAGCGGCCGCACCCGCTCATGGAGGCAAACGGGATCGACGCGCTGCCGTTCAGGCACCCGGATCTCGATGTGTGGCGAGACTCGCTGCGGCGCGGGATCACCGCTTCCCTGTCCGGGACAACCTTCGTCATTACGGGAGGGATAGACGACGTGTGGGTGTCTCGGTGTGGCGCGCTGCACGTGGTGGACTACAAGGCGACTGCCAAGCAGGGCGAGGTGTCAATCGACGAGGAGTGGCAAATAGCGTACAAGCGACAGGTTGAGATCTACCAGTGGCTCTTTCGCCAAAACGGGTTTGACGTCGACGACGTGGCCTACTTTGTGTACTGCAACGGTGACAAGAGCGTCGATGCGTTCCATGGCCGTCTTAACTTTTCAATTAAGGTGATTCCCTACCGGGGCTCAACTGCCTGGGTTGATGGGGCGCTTCGCGAAGCCCACGCCACGCTCGCCAGCGGCGTGATCCCGGATGCAGCGGCGGGATGTGACTTTTGCCGCTACCGAAAGCGTGCGGCAGCCGAAGAGGCGTGGACCGCAGGCTCGCACTAGCTCGGGAGGCCGGCGCCAAAAAAAGGCGCAGGCGGCATAACCGTGCCCCACGAGGAGCCGCCGGCCGTGCCGCCTGCGTCGCGTGAAGGTTGTGCTGTCCGCTTCGCTAGCTGTTTGCGGTCTCACGCACTGCCGCAACAGCCTCCTGAGCGCTCGCTTCCTCGAGCACCCCCTCCTCCTGCCGCTCGATAGCGGTCAGGATGGCACCCAGGTCGCTGGCGTCGGTCACCCGGCGGTTGTTCCAGTAGACCTGTACATCGCCTCCCGCAATCAGGTTCTTGTTAACAGAGAGCGCCACTGGGCCGGGCCGCTTTCGGTTCGGGTTGGTGATGCGAAAGAGCCGCTTCCCGTATAGCCCGCCACCAGGTGTTGCGCCAAACATCTCACCGATCCAGGCTGGGCCCTTGCTGAGGGCGTAGTCCAGGGAGGCCGCGAGGCTTCCCTTTGTGCCGATCAGGCAGTAATCGACCCTAGCGCTGGCCTCAGAGAGCGTGTACCGGAGAAACGCGGCACATACGGCGCGAACTCCCGAGGTCCACTGGAAGCTTCCGCACCTCGTGTAGGCGCCAGCGGTCTTTCCGCGGATTGAAACCAGCGGATCGGTGGCTCCCGAGGGCCTAAACTCGGAGCGCACCAGCTCCAGCCGGCTGATCCCCTCGAAGTACAACTTGAACGAATTTCCCTGCATGTCGTAGGCCCTCCTGTGTGAAATGCCCTTGTGGGAGCCAAGATGCGGCATTGGGAGCGTCTTTGCCGACGGAGACGGAGTCAGCGCCAAAATCCGAAATGGAAGCCGCCTCCCTGGGAGAAGAGAATGGGATTCGAGGCGGGGAGCCGTGGAGATCCCTCGTGGAATCAAACGCTCTAGGGAGGTTAGCCCTCAGGTCTTGCCCCGGCTTGCTGATTGCGTAGAGGCTGGGCTCTCCGATAGGGAGTTAAAACCGCTAAGTTCCGCTGCCCTTAGTTGGGCGATTCCTTCAGATGGCGTTTCCGATAGGGCGAGCGTTAGTCTCTCTAGTCGCTCCCTTCAGCGGCCTGCGCGAGACGGGAGAGGTGCTCGACGTCCTCTCTGATGAGGCGCACAATTGCAGCCGGCTTAATGCTTCTCACGTGGCGCCCGAGGCTCAGCACCCGCCGCGCTAGCTCCGGCGAGGGAATGCCAGGAAATCGCCGCACCAGGATATCTCCCTCCCAGGAGTCCTCCTGCTCCGAGTGCCAGGTCTGCGCGGAATAGTAGCGCGAGGCTGGGGCCGAGATCGCTATCTCTATCGTCTCGGGCTTGGCCCCCGACCAGACGCCGTACCCCTCGAGCCAGTGCTCCTTTGATGGCGTGGGCGCGGGCGAGTCGGCGGCGCGTGGCGGGATCTCTGGTATGTCCTGGACATCCCGCAGGAAGGAGACGTTAAGGACCATTCGCCGGGTGGTGCAGTCGTCAAACAGCGCGTACAGAATCCCGTCGGAGTAATGAAGACGCTCGAAGGTCCCTTTGTACTCCCGGTCCTCGTCGTGCCGCCACGGGCTGCGGTAGCGCACAGAGACGGGCTGCCCGCGGTGGCAGAGCGAGAGTAGGCGCAACAGGTCCACGTCTGCCAGCTTGGCAATCGAAGTGGTCTCAGAGGAGAACTTTTTGCGCAGGTGCTCAAGGTCGTGATCGATGTCAGAGCGGCCGATGGTGAGCTGGCTCCAGAGTGAGCCGATCGCGTTTTGCAGGCCCCCGTCATCAACGATGGTGGCGAGCTCGCTTAGCAGGATCAGCGCCACGAGCTCATCCCGCCCCGGCGGCAAGAGATTGAAGGTGTACTCGGGGTTAATGAGATAGTAGCCACGCTGTGACTCGTCGTACTCGATCGGGACGCCGAACTCGTACCGCAACCGGTCAATAGTCCTCACTGCCGTGCTGCGCGAGCAGCCCGAGAGCTGGGCCAGGGAGAATGCGTTGGGGTAGGTGTTCATCTTCAGCTCGTGCTGAAACGTGAGCGCACGCTTGAGGAACGTCGATGAGTCCATGGCCCTCCGGGAGGCTGCGCTGCGCGCGGCTTTCTCCGGGCGCGATCGCTTGAAAGCAGTATGAGGCATGGAGGTGAGCCGGGACCACAAATATAGCCTAGGAGGGGGTGGTATCGCGGCTAAGGGGCTGTTTCAACGAGGTGTGCCAGGCGGTGGAACAGGTGAAGGAGTTGCGGTGCCTGCCCTAGCGGCGTCCCGAACAGATGAAGAATAGCTCTTCTGAGCGGTGGCTCGGCCGTCGTCGGGCAGGGTCTATGACCGTCACGTGACGAAAGAAGCCCCTTGCAAGGCGGGTGACCTCACCCGCCGGGATAATGCGCTCGGGAAGGCGCATTGAGCGTCTCACGTACCTGTTTCCCCCAACGTGCTTGTAGAGTGAGAGATCCACGAGGTAGAGGCTCGCGCTCCGGCGCGTGACCTGCACAGTTGAGAAGTCGCTCCTGTGGAAAGTGACCTCAACGGGCTCGTCGCAGTAGCGCTCCATTTTAGCGCGCGTGTTTACGTCAAAGATAAAGGCACCTTCCGGAGAGAGGTGCGAGCAGGCTGTGTCGAGGACCTTGCGCCAGTCGCTAATTCGGGTCAGGTGGTTCATCGTGTCGAAGGGGCACACAACGGCATCGAAGGTTCGCCCCAGCGCAAGCGAGCGGATGTCTGCGAGCATGACCTTAGCCTTAGGCGCCTTGCGGCGAGCGAGCGCCAGCATTGCGCTCGAGTTGTCAACGCCAAGGGCGTTGTAGTGCTTGCTGAGCTCCTGCAGCATCGTCCCAGTTCCGCACCCGAGCTCGAGGAGATCTCGAGCATGCGGAGCCGCAAGCCGTATGAGCCGAACCAACAAGGACGCCACATCGGAGCGGTCGCCAATAACCCGGTCGTAAAAGGTGGCAAACGAGTCGTAGCGCGACACTTTGGGAGCCTCCGTCACAAAGACGCCAGCATCATACGCCGTTTGTCGAGCTCGGTCAGCCAGTGAAATATCCTTCCTCGTTCGGCCTCATGGGGGTATAAGCAACGTGTTTAGCCGGGGCAGTCGCACAAGCAGGATATAGGGTGCAGCCCCAATTTATGGAGATATGCATGAGGACTCTCTTTGCGCTTTCAATTGCGGCGATAGCCGCCCTACTCTCGGTGCCCTCGGATGCGGTCGCAATCCCGAATTGCCGCGCTTGCCCGTACACCTGCAACGATCTCGGCTTGGGCAAGAAGGACTGCAGCTTTCTTAGCGAGAGCAAGGGAGTCTGCTGCGTTGACCTCAACCAGAAGGGGCTCGACGTTGCCAACGCCCAGAAGCAGGTGCTTGACCAGCAGGCTGCGGCGGTGAATACGGCCGCGCAGTGCCCTGCAGGCTTTCAGCGCAGTGAGCAGAAGTGCACTGAGCGAGAGCGTCGTGCTGGTTGCAAGGACCTAAGGCTTCCCAACGGGACCGGCTGCGTCCGCCGCTAAGGCAGACCGACCCCCGCAAGGGCTCCCTGCAGGCCTCCTCTCGTTGGCATTCGCCGCGGGAGGGGGCCTTCTTGATGTGTGGCGCTAGCCCGCGCGCGAACGGCTATCCCCGCCGAAGGATCGCCACTGCGACCTGAAGCTCGGCACCGAAAGCGCAAAGCAGGATGTGTTTCGCCGAGTCGGTAAGTCCACGGCGTTCAGCGTCCTCCAGACCGAGGAAGCAAGCCGCGCCCGAGATGTTCCCGATGCGGGTGATGCCGTCCCGATAGAGCTGGTCCTCGTTAATTCCGAGGTTGGGGATAAGCTCATTAAGCATCCGGATGTTTGCCTGGTGCGGGATGATGTAACAGTCGTCGAAGTTAGAGAAGCCGGTGAGCTCCTTGACCCGGGGAGCGATTCTGGTCCCGAACTCGAAGACGCCTCTGCCCCTCATGTGAAGGAGGATCTCGCTCCGTTTTGTGTCGGGCCCTAAGGCCAGGCAGTTAGGCAGGTTAATCACGTCAACACTCTCGCCCGCGTAGGTTTCGGAGCGAACCTGCTCTATAAGGAACCCGCCCTGAGCACGCTCGTCATTCGTTACCACGGCCGCTGAAACGCCATCGCTAAATAGGATGGCCGTCTTCCAGCTCTCCTTGTCGAGCATCCGGCTGGTATGGTCACCCGCGACCACCAAGTAGTACGAGGTCTTGCCGTTGTGTGAGTCGACTACGCACTGGTTGTAGGCTGCTTGCAGGGCCTGCACGCCACCCGCGCATCCCATGCCGATATTGATGGCGAGAACGTGCGTGATGTCGAGCTTCTGGGCGACGAGCGGGGCCAGGGAGGGGATGAGGTAGTCCGTGGTTGGGTTGCAGGAGGTAAAGATTCCTGTCACCTGCGAGCGATCGATCCCTGCCCGGCTCAGTGCGTCGAGACAGGCTTCCCTGGAAAGGATCACGAGATCCTCATGCTCTGCAATGCGGTGCAGGCGGGAGACACCGGAGAGAGCTGCTATGGTGCCAGGATCCCGGTTAAAGTGCTGCTCAATAGCCTCGGCTTCAATGACCGTCGAGCCGAGCCTGTGAGCGAGTCCTACTATACGAATCTTCATGGAGCGTCTTCCCTTGATTCAGCAGCGGGAATCCTACACCAGTGCTGGGTGAATGGGCAGCCCGACCGGGCCTAAATATACGCAGGGCTAGTCGCGTAACCCGTTGATAATTGGCTAATTCCGGGCACGGGATGCCTCCAGGAAAGTTAGAGCGCTACTGGTTAGCAGCAACAGCCGCAGCAGGCGCGCCCGCTAGGGATACGGCCACAAAGCGGCGCAGGGCTGCAACGATCGCGCCACTCCTACAGCGGGTCATGGTGCCCGTATCGCTCTCAAGGCAGGCGAGCGGGTCAAGGGTGCCGAGCCAAGCGACCTGCTCGTCGACGAGGGCAAAACTGCAGACGGGCGAAGTCATGGTCAATATGCGGCACCCCGCCTGCTCAAGGATCTCAAGCGATGATGCATACTCCTCTGCGGACTCCGAAACCCCGGCGGCGAAGGGCGGCACAACAACATCGAGAGCCAGTGGGCTTGTCCGTGTAAGGAGCACGTTTGCCACGATCTTTGCGAACGGCCTCGCCAGCCGGCGGGAGCAGATCGTGCCGCTCCTCTCGGCAGAGCGGAGGTCCCCAAGGAGCGAGGCCAGAAAGAGCGCTCGGTTATGGGGCTGAAGGAGCGGGCATGGGCCATCAGCCTGCGCCTCGCCGGCTCCGGTAAAGAGTGCGGCCTCGACCACGGCCCCATCGCTTTCAAGCTTGGTGAGGATGCGGCCCAAGATGTGCGATTCGGTCAGCTGTGCCCTTAGGTGGGGAAGGTCTGCCAGGATTACTAGCAGCTCCTTGGCGCGGCTGAGCGCCACGTTGAGCAACCGCGCCCCGGTCTCTCGAATCGATGTCGCGCCAAGAAAGCTCCCAAGGCGGTGCGGGGCGCTCTCGGTCAGGTCAAGAACGATCGCCCGGCGCTCGTCCCCCTGGAAGCGGTGAACGGTCCCGACTGCAACTCCCTCTATGGCCTCCTCGCTCAAGAGCTCCTGCGTAAGATCTACCTGCGGCCGGTACGGCGCTACGATACCGAACGACTGTAGCGGCAGCCCTGGGCAGCTCCCTGCGAGAGCCTTGACTACCTCTCGCGCCAACACGGCATGAAGGGGATTAAGCTTCGACTTTGAAGCCGTGAGGCCAATCGGCCCGAGGCCGCTGGTGTCCACCACCGCAACGCAGCGCCCAGCGAGTGAGCTCAGCGGGCCGGCGAGCTGAAGGTCGAGTTCGGGCGAGTAATCGGTCTTGATGATGCCCCCGTAGAAGGGGCCGTTAAGGACCTCTGCGATCTCCGCGCGGCTACGGAATTGCCGCGTGAGGGTGAAGAGCAGCGGGTGCTTCTCGCCTGCGTCCACGATGTCCGTGATGCCCGCCGCCTCAAATATGTCACGCGAGTACCACTCCTTCACGAGCGGGTCTGATGAGAGGGAGATCGGGGGCAGCTGGCGAAAGTCCCCCGCCATTACGACCTGCCCCGATGACATCCCCGCCAGGAGGTACATCACCGGCAGGGGCAGCATCGAGGACTCATCGATGACGACAACGTCAAATCGCTCGAGCTGCTCCGCGCGCAGGAAGACCCGCGTCGCCGAGGTCGCAACCACCCGCGCCCGGGCCAGTATGCCGCGCTGCATCTCGGACACCAGATCCTCAAGCCCCGCTATCGCCTGCCGGTACTCGGCTTCCTGAGACTTCAGCTCGCGCAGCCCGTCTGCGAGCCCCTCGCGTGCCACGCCGCTGAGCGATGCGGCGATGCGGCCGAGCGCACCCTCGACGAGCGAGATCTCCTCATCGAGGTCGACCGTCTCGTCGACAACCACGCTTCTCGTCTCTCCCCATCCGAAGAAGATCCGTCGCAGCGAGGCGAAGAGCCCCGGACGGGTGGCGCGGCGCTGCTCGCGGAGCGCGTCAAGCTTCGAGAGCAGCCCCTGCTCGGAGCGCGCCAGCGCGCATTGGCTCTCTGTCTTCGATATCGCCTCTTTAAGCTTGCCATGGTCGCTGCGGAGCCCCTCAAGGCGCTGCGCAGTCTTGAGCTGTGCACGGCCCGCCACCGACTCGAACTCAACCTGCTCGCCGAAGGATGAGGCGAGGGCCTCCTTTGTGATCGGGCCAAGCCGGATAATGCTCCCCTCAGGGACCTGCAGCCTCGCCCTGCCTGAGATGCGCCTGCAGAGGGCTTCAAGAACGTTGTCCACCGCCTGGTTTGTGTGGGAGACGATGAGGACACGCTTATTTTCCTTAAAGAGTCCGTGCACGAGCGCGGCCAAGGTGGCCGTTTTGCCGGTGCCGGGAGGCCCCCAGAGGAAGGACACCTCAAGCGATGAAAGCCCGCGAACCGCATCGCGCTGCTCATCGGTTAGCCCTTCGGGCGCCTCGACTGGCTCGAAGGCAGGCTCGCGTGCAAGCCGGGATGGCTCAAAGAGGCGAGCCGCGAGGTCGCCGTTAAAGCCCGGCGGAAGGTCTCCGAGGCGGCGCGAGAGGGCTGAAAGGAGGTCGCCCTGCTCAATTGTAATGGTTGACGGGCCGATCTCGGGGCCAACATCATGGCTTAAGGCGATGATAATTGCGGAGTCCGTGCGCGAGATGAATGAGCCGTCAAATGAGTCGCCATCGAAGGAGATCGAGAACGAGCTGTCCTCGCGCAGCGGGACCTTCTTGCAGTTGCTGAACAGATAGAGGACCCGGCCGGGTATTCCGGCAATGCGCGTCCCGCCAGGAAGGCGATACTCACGGCCACCGAGCGAGTGTTCCCTCCCCTCGATTTCGCACGCCTGACGGAAGCAGCAGGTCAGTTCAGAGGCGCCGGTTGCTACCATTAGGCGTACCCTAGCATGCAACGGTCCCGCTGTACTGACCTTTTTTTTGCCGGGAGAGCCCGATACGTACTGATTCGGCCAGGGAGCGAGCCATCCGGAGCGGGAGTCCCAGCTCAGCGCAGCCGCGTGCCCCCCTTTGACTAAGGGTCAAAAACGCATGAGTATCGACAAACCACCAAGTATTTTCGGTATTTTTGCGCGATGAGCAACCCAACGAACATCAATGTGCACTCGGAGGTCATTTCTACGGTAGCGGGGCTAGGAAGGCTCGTGTCTCCGGTAGATGGGTCCATCAATCCCCGCAAGCAGGAGCGGTTTGAGATGCTCTCTGGGCGTCTTGAGGAGCTGCTGAATGCCGGGTCAACGGTGGCGCAGCGGTGTTCTTTTGTGGGAGGGGCCCTCAAGTGGCACGCGAACTTCCTGCGAATGAAGGATGTCTATCTCCTGTTGCGGCTTGAGTCGCAGTTCCCGGGGTGCAGCATGGCCCCAATCGACAGCCGTCTGCGGGGCGCTATTGAGCGTTACTTCACGGTAGTTGACCCCTCCGACCCAGCCCGCGTGGCGCTGGGAACCCCTCGGCTGGATGGGGAGCTGATGGGGCGCGAAATTAACCGAATTCGCGCGAACCTGTGGGGCGACCTGCCGAGGTCGAGATTTAAGCTCTTCATGGAGGCTTTTAGCGACCCAATGAACTTCCTCGTCCCGCTCAAGGGTTTTGGAGGGAAGAGCCCCAAGGAATGGAGGCAGATCCTCCAGGAGTGTCATCTGACGGCGTGCCTGGTGAGCGCTGACCGGATGCCCAATAAGTTTCTGCAGAGCACTAAGCTGATCGTCTTCCCGGCTGGAGTTCACGTTTCGGGGCGGGAGGCGCTCAGGCTGAAGCAGGACCCGCTCGTTATCGATGGGCTGAAGGCTTTTTGGGAGAGCCTCAAGCGGCTGGAGGGGAGCAATCCGCACCTCTTCATCGCTGGCGAGCACACCGCAAAGGTGCGTGAGCGCTATCCTCACGTGCCCCCGACCGACGAGTCGGTTGTGGGCTCCTTGGTGTACACCCGCGAGAAGGTGTCAGGGTCTACCGCCGCGGCCGAGGCTGCCCGGCGACGGGGCGAGTTCAGCCCGCGGCAAGTGACTCCGATGTTCTTTGCGACACCCTACTCTTTTGAGCGTAAGACGATCGAGCAGCGGCTCGGGTATGGGGCCGAGACGGGGTACCTTCAGACCCTTTCACAGTCGTGGATCGCCATGAATCGCGAGTTCGACTCGTGGCGCGCAACGACTCCAACCTCTGATCGTGAGGTGCTCCGATACCGGCTTGCATCGCTCATAGCCGCCACTCGAACCCTCCTAGAGCGCTCCTCCAACTCGCAAAAAATTGAGGTTGAGCGGGTCCTGCGTGAGATGGAGGTCGGCATGGGGGACGCGCCGCGGAATCCCGCCTTGGTGCTGAAAAACACCACCCCGCTGATGGCGAAGATGGTCAAGAACATCCGCCTCATCGGTGAGCGGAGCGCAGAGATTCCCTACAAAGGGGGATGGAACCAGGTCGACTGCGATCAAGTTAGGGCCGTTATTTATCGTGAGGCGGCGAGGTTCTCCGCGCTCGAGGTGGCTGCTGCAGGGGCCGAGGAGGCGGTACGGAGCCGGAGTGCCTACTTTGCGTCGCCAGAGCTGCCCGCTGCCGAGCGCCAGCAGGTTGCGGAGTCGTTCAGGATTGCGCTGAGCCTTGGGCTTTATGGCTTTGACAGGGTCGACATCCGCCCCTTCAGGGCCTTCGCCCAGAAGCTGCTGCAGCTGCGCGATGGCGTGCTCGCGGCGGTCAGGGTGCAAGACCTCGCCGGCACCGAGGAGGGGCTCTCCAAGTTTGTCTCCGTGTGGAGGCTTCACCAAATCAACCACGCCCTTGAGGTGCTGCGCACCCGGCTGGTGCCCGGCACCGGCGTATCGCTCCTGCAGCTTGAGGAGAGCGAACGGCAGCTTTCGGCGGTGCTCGACCTGGCAGGCGGATTCCAGGCAAGGTACGTGGCGGGGTACTCGGACCTCTGGGGCGAAGTTTCGCGGCAGGTGACGCCGTTGCGCGATGTGCTGAGGGACATCATCGCGTCGGGGCTCTCGTTTGAGCTCCAGGTGCAGCTGTACTGCCTGAGCGAAGCCATTCGCGAGCGGCTGAGCCTTGAGGAGCAGGTGAGGCAGCTGCCTGCCTAGGGGCGCAACTTAACGAGGCGCTGCGCGAATCTCTTCGCATGGCAGGGCCTAGGGAAAAGATCGAGCGATTCGGAGTGGGCGCCCTCTCGGACGAGGAGCTGCTGGCAGTGATGCTCGGCAGCGGCTACCGTGGCAGGCCGGTGGCGGCAATTGCGCGGGACGTCCTCCCTAAGATAGATCGCTCCTCTCCCTCCCTTGATCTCGGCGTGCTTCAGGGGGTAGAGGGCATCGGGCGCTCGAAAGCGATGCTTCTCGCCGCGGCGCTAGAGTTCTCTCGGCGGAGGATCCGGCCTGAGGGCACGAGGATCACCTCTGCGCGCGATGTCCTTCCCCTCGTCCAGCACCTGGCGGACCGGAGACAGGAGCACGTCGTGGTCATCACCCTCTCTGGGGCTCATGAGGTGATTCAGGTCCGCACGGTCAGTATAGGGCTCTTGACGAGCTGCCCGGTGCATCCGAGAGAGATCTTTGTGGAGGCGATTCGCGATCACGCCTGTTCGGTGATCCTGGCCCACAACCACCCGTCTGGCGACCCAAAGCCGAGCGAGGAGGACGCACGGGTGACGAGCCAGCTGCGTGATGCAGCGAAGACCCTGGGGATACGGCTCCTCGATCACATCGTCTTCGCCAAGCGCGGGTACTTTAGCTTTCAGGAGGCGGGGCAGCTGTAAACGGCTCTACCCGGCGAAGGTCGCTCTCGATGGCCACGACAGCAGGAGTGGCGCCTTCGGAGCCGATGCCAAGCTCATTGAGTCTCTTCAGAGAGGACTGAATGCCGCGCTGTCGCCCCACTGTCGCATTAAAGGCCTCAACCGCTGAGGAGAGACTCTCTCCCACCTCCTGGAGCCCTCCGAAGATGCGCTCTATCCGGTCGTACAGCGCCTGGGCGACGTCACGGATAGCCTCAGCGTTTTTGTTGACCTTAACCTGCACCCATCCCGCAGCCGCTGCCTTCAGGAACGCGATTAGGCTTAAGGGTGTGGTGAGGATGACATCCTGGCTCTCTGCAAATGCAAGTATCTCAGGATCGGACTCTAGCGCGGCGAAGAAAAGGCTTTCGTTCGGAAGGAAAATTACGGTGTATGGCAGCGCGGGCCGGAATTCGGGGTGGCTAGGGTACGAGCGCCTTCCCATCTCGCGGATGTGCGCGCGTAGCGCGAGTGCGTGCTGCCTTAAGAGCGCTTTGCGCTCCTTCAGCTCATCGCACTCTGCGGCAGCGCCGTAGGCAGCCATCGGCACCTTGGCATCCACAAGGACGTTCAGGCCATTGGGAAGCCTGACCCGCATGTCTGGCCTCTGCCGAACCCCGTCCGCCTCTGCGCTCTCCTCGAGAAAGAAGTCACAGTGCTGGATCATTCCCGCCGTCTCCACCACGTTTTGGAGCTGGGCCTGTCCCCAGCTGCCC
>JAFMJG010000147.1 GCA_017853605.1 bacterium | reverse complement strand
GACGGAGTTCCTCTCCGAGGCGGGGGGCCGCACGCAAGGCGCTGGAGGGCGGATCATTATCCTGCCCGCACCACGAATCCTCAACGACAACACCCCATACCAGGCCAATTCCCCCTCCGTTCGCCTCGCCAGCGCCGGGGCTGAGGGGCCACAAGCGGGGGTAGAGGTCGACGTCGAGCGCCTGGTCGGCCAGGGTGGTCAGCCACCCCTGCTCATACCCATGCAGCGTGGCGATACCGTGGTGGTGCCTGAAGCGGGCATGTATGAGGTAGACGGTGAGGTGCAGAAGCCCGGCTCGTACCGGCTGGCATCGCGCACCTCAGTCATCGGGGCGGTGGCCGCAGCCGCCGGGTTTACCTACTCCGCAAATGTCCATGAGGTGGAGGTTATCCGGGAGATTGGCGGGGGGCGGAAGGCCGCCATAACCCTCGACCTCGAGGAGATCGGGCTGCGGGGCGCGCGTGACGTAAGGCTTCGAAACGGCGATCTCGTGCGAGTTCCAAGCGAGCCCGGGCGGTTCTTCAGGCGGCAGGTCGTAGAGACCTTAAACGGGCTCTTCAACGGGCTTAGCGTGAATCAGCGAGTCAACTAGCCCCTTAGGGCACCGGACCCACAAAAGGCCAGCTATGGAACAACGAGCCCTCTCCTATGATCGTGAGCGCACCCTTGCGCTGCCCCGCGCTCTAGCGGCAGGCGAAGCGCCTCCCGCTCCCCAAGGGGAGCCAAACGCGCTGAGCCTTACGGAGGGCCTGGCGGTGATTCGGCGCAGGCTTGGGCTCGTGCTCACCACTGCCGCTGCCTTTATCGGGGTGGCGATCGCCTACTGCGCCCTCTCTCCCAGCCTCTTCTCGGCACGGGCGACTATCGAGATACGCGGCTACGCCCCCGCTGTGGCGAACTTAACCTCCGAGGCGCTCTTCGGAACCGATTCGAGGAAGGTCGAGTACCAAAGGACTACCGTTGCCAAGCTAAGCCTGGCCGGGGTCGCGGACTACGTCCTCTCGACGGCGGGACTCGACAGGGAGCTCGACAGGTACTGGCGCTCGCAGCGCTCCCTCTTCAGGAGGGCCTACGCCTCCATCGCAGGAGAGCCCTCTGGTCGGACGCCCCTGCTGGCGAACGGCACCGACACGCACTACGTCCACGCCCCTGCGGTGCTGCGCAAGTACCAGTCCCTCATCTCTATCACGCCGATCCACGAGACCAACTTAGTCTCAATTGAGGCAACGACAACCGATCCCGCCCTATCACAAAGGATTGCAAACACCCACGCGCTCGGCTTCATCGCCCATCTCCGCCAGGAGAGGAGCGACTCGATCGCAAGCAACGCCTCACTCCTAAGCCGCCAAGCTGCCGATCTCAAGGCTCGAGTCACTGCGGCAGAACAGGAGCTTGCCGAGTACGCATCGACCAATCGGCTTCTAGCCCTGCGGCAGGATGAGGGGCCAACCGCGAACATGCGCCAGATCGAGGCGATGGCTGCGATGCTGGCTGAGGCGATCGGCCGGCGCATCAAGTCAGAGAGCCTGCTCAAGGAGTCTCAGGGCAAGCGCTCTGACCAGGGCTCTGTTGCGGATGATGAGGTGACCCGCCAGCTGCGGGTCTCACTCTCCCAGGCTGAGACGGAGCGCGCTGCCCAGTCGAGCCGGCTGATGGCGGCGCACCCCGTAATGCTGGAGCTGACGGCAAAAGTTGACTCTCTCCGTGGCTCAATTCAGGAGGAGCGACGCAGGGCCATGCGGACCCTCCAAGCGCAGTTTGACGCCGACTTGGCGGCAGAGCAGCGCCTGCGAGAGCAGATTGAGAGCGAGCGCGCCTCCGCACAGGAGGCCGCCCAGCGCCTGATTCAGTACAACGTGCTTAGCAAGGAGGCCTCGTCGCTGCGAGAGCTCTACCAAACCGTGCTCAAGCAGGCCAAGGAGGTTGAGATCAGCGCCGCAACGGCAACGAGCAACGTCTTCATCACCGACTACGCCTCGCTGCCAACCTCCCCCAGCGCGCCTCGGAGCGGGGTGATCGTGCTGCTCTTCTCCGCGCTCGGACTCTCCGCAGGGCTTCTCGCGGCGCTGGCGGCAGAAAGCTTCAAGGGCGCAATCACCACAGGTGAGGAGGCTCAAGGCGCCCTGCTGCTGCCGCTCCTCGCCGCCATTCCTCCCCTGGGCGCGGGCTCGCCACCCCTCCCTAGCGAAGATAGCGGGGAGCCTGGCCGCAGCGAAGGGCACCGAGCCGCGGCTCACAGCCCTCCCCGACTCCTTGTCCCAAGCCTCTCTTCGGATCCGGTTACCGAGGCCCTGCGCTCGCTGCGCGCCAGCATCCTGCTCTCCTCAGCTGACCATCCCCCCCGAGCCATTATGGTCAGCTCGCCGCAGGAGGGGGATGGAAAAACAACCATTGTCGCTAACCTTGCATCGATCCTGACCCAGGGAGGCTACCGGGTTGTGGCGATCGACGGCGACATGCGCGTCGGCGCCTTAGGCGACGTGTTGCGTGACGGAGCCGGATCCGCCGCTGTCGGCCTCAGCGACGTCCTGACCGGGCAAGCGGCCCTTGAGCAGGCACTCGCGCCCTCGCGCATCCCTGGCCTTGACCTGATCGGGGCGGGCAATACCCCACCGGATCCTGCCGAGCTCCTCGGCTCTAACGCCATGCGGCAGCTCGTCGGGGGGCTGGTCGCCCGTTATGACTTCGTGCTGATCGACTCGCCTCCGATCCTTCCGGTATCGGACTGCCTCATGCTCTCCCGAGTCGTCGAATGCGCAATCCTGGTGCTCCGAAGTGGGGCGACGCAGCGCACACACGCGGTTGAGGCACGGCGAAGGCTCCTCGCCGCGCACGCCCGCATTCTGGGCGTGGTGCTGAACGATATTTGCGATCAGTCGACCGCTCTCTACACCAGCATGTACGGTGCGCGCCCCCGAGTGTAGGGACGCCGCCCGCTGGCGCTTCGTCTACCGTGCCCCGGACCCGGTCAGCACCACGCCCACTGTCTTAAGCGCTATCCACACGTCGAGCTTCAGGCTCTTGCGCTTGATGTACAGGAGATCAAGGCCGAGCTTGCGCCGGTAGCCCTCGATATCGCCCGGATACCCCTGGACAACTTGCGCGAGCCCAGTCAAGCCAGCACGGGCACCAAGGCGGCGCTCGAACCCCCGAATTCTCTGGGCGAGGTCCTTGGCGATCTCAGGCCGTTCCGGCCGTGGCCCTATCAGGCTCATGTCTCCGCACAGGACATTGAGCAGCTGCGGGAGCTCATCGAGCCTCGTTCGCCGAATGATCCTCCCGACAGGGGTTACCCGACGGTCGCCCTCTTCCGCGAAGCGGGCTCCCTCGTGCCCCTCGGCATCAGCCACCATGCTGCGAAACTTAAGCAGGCTAAAGCTGCGGCCCCGCTCAGTCAGCCGCTGCTGGCGCAGGAGAACGGGCCCGCGAGATGTCACACGAATAGCGACTGCTGTTGCAACTATTGCAGGGGCCGCAACAGCAAGCAGCACAGACGCGCCGAGAACATCTATCGCGCGCTTTGCGTGGTCGTAGCTGACACTCGGCGCTGGAGCGCCTGAATTCAGCGCGCCAGGCGCGCGCGCTCGGCGAGCCGCCCTCGATGAGATCGCCGGAAGCCCGTCACTGCCACTACGTGCGCTGCTCACAGATGTTCCTCCTTAGTGCGTGGAAAAAAGCAGCTGCGTGCGGTAGCGACAATCAGCGGCGCTAGCGGCGCAGTGCGCTAAGAGAGGTACGTCACTAAGCAGCAAGGCACCTATGCGAGTAGTCATCCTGTACAACACTTCGTGGTACGTATTTCTGTTGCGACGCAACCTCATTCGGGCTCTTCAGCGGGCAGGGTGTGACATCGCCGTGATTGCGCCCGAGGATGCGTACACCGAGCGAGTAAAGGCCCTCGGGGTTTCGTTCGTTCCCCTGGCGCTCAGCCCGCGAAGCGTCAATCCGGCTTCAGAGGCCCTCACAATCTTCAGCACGTACCGAGCGCTGCGCAGCGCACGGCCTGATTGGGTCCTGTCGTACACCGCAAAGTGCAACCTGTACGCCGGGCTCGCTCGCCCCCTGGTGGGATTTCGCCAGGTGGCAAACGTGTCTGGGCTTGGGGAAGGCTTTCAGAGGGCGGGCGCGCTGCAAGCGGTAATGCGCCGCCTCTACCGGCGCGCGCTCTTCCGGTGCGATCAGGTCTTCTTTCAGAACTCGGACGACTACGAGCTGTGCATCTCTGCGGGGCTAGCAGACAGGAGCCGCTCCACGATCATCCCTGGCTCAGGAGTCGACCTCTCGGCTTTTGTGCCAGCCCCGAAGCCCTTTCCTGGGCCGATCACGTTCCTGATGTTCGGCCGCCTGCTGCCCCAAAAGGGGTTTGCCTCCTTCATCCGTGCAGCCGGCGCCCTCAAGCAGCGCTACGGCGAGCGGGTGGCCTTCTGGATTCTGGGCGCAGCGGACTACGAGCGGCCCGAGTCCCTAAAGCTCCTCGAAGAGATTATGGCCGCCCACGCGGCTGGCTCTATCCGGTACCTGCAGTCTACTGACGACGTGCGCTCAATCCTTCGCGATACCGACGTCGCTGTGCTTCCCTCCACCTACAATGAGGGGGTCCCCCGCTCGCTCTTGGAGGCGCTGGCATGCGGCAAGGTGGTAGTGACCACCGACTGGAAGGGGTGCCGAGAGACGGTTGTTGACGGGCGCAACGGCCTCTTGGTCCCAACGTACGACGATGCTGCCCTTCAGGACGCCCTCGAGCGCATCATCCTGATGCCCGATGCTGAACGCCTCCGCATGGGGGCGGAGGGGCGAGCCCTCGCTGAGCGGCGCTTCGACGAGCGGATCGTGATTGAGGCCTACAAGGGGATCTTGGGCCTAAGCCGGGTGATGCAGCTCCCAAGCCGCAAGAGCGCTGCACTAGCGCGTGGCGCGAGCGCCGCCGAAAAAGCCGCTCCACCTCGTTCCCTCGGCCATCCCCGGCAGGAAGGACACGAGCGCCCCTCCTGGCAGTGACCGAAGCGCAACCAGCGCCGTCACGCCGCACACTACCGCTGCGACGAGGGCGAGCGCTGCCAGCTCGGCGAGGGGTGATGCGCCCGCCCTCTCAAGCATCGGCGAGAGAGCCCCGAGCGACAGCGCTAACGAGAGGGCGCAGAGAGCCCCCGGCAGGTGCGCTTTGGCCAGGGTGCCGATCGAAACCTGAAGCAGCGAGGCGCTGAGGCGCGTCATGCAGAGGTAGTTAAAGCCCACGGCCATCACCACTCCCACGGCTACCCCGGTGGTCCTATAGGCAACCGCTCCGGCCAGGGAGCCAAGAATGACGCAGGCGGCGTAGACGCCCTGCTGCAGCGCGTAGCGGTATACGGCCCCCATCGACCGCACGACCGTGTCGCTGCACTTGTATGCGGTGCGAAAGAACACGCCGAATGAGAGGATCGCCAGGATAGGGGCGGCCGCAGACCAGCGCGGCCCAAAGAGCACCTCAATGAGCGGGCTCGCCGCGTAGAGCAGGAACACTCCAGCCGGAAGCGACACCAGCGCGAGCAGCTCAAGAACGGCCAAAAAGGCCCTTCGCACGGCGCGGATGTCGAGCTGCCTCCTCGCCATTACGGGAAAGAGCACCCGCTCCAGCACCTGTGCAACGTACACTGCTGGCAGGGCCATAAGCTGGTACGCCCTGCTGTACAGCCCGAGGGCATCCATCCCGAGCAGCCGCCCGACCACGAGGGTGTCGCCTTGCAGCGACACAAAGTTAAGGATGCGCCCAAGGCTGAAGCCCCCGCCAAGCCACACGAGCGCCCGGACGCGCTCTCGCCTGAACCGGCCCTGTAGCCCGGGCTGCCGAGTGACCCCGGCTAACAGCACGGCACGCAGCGTCCTCATGGCAAGCTGGGCAGCAACGAGCGCCCAAACGCCAAATCCGAGACACGCCAGGGCCGCCCCTGTTGCCCCGATTCCGATTATGTAGGAGGCGTTTTCAACGAGCATCACCTTCCGGAAGTCGAGCGACCTCTGGAGCAGCGCATCACTCGTGACCGCCAAGCCGTCGATCAGGAACCCGATAGAGAGCGCCCGAATGACAGGAGCAGCTTCCGGCTCCTCGAAAAACGCGGCGATGCTCGGAGCCGCCAGCCACAGCGCAAAGGTCATAAAGCCGCCACATGCCGTTGAGAGGGCGCGCCCAGTCGCCACATCATCCCCATCGATTGATGGCCTCTGTACAAGGGCCGGGCCAACTCCTACTTGGCCGATACGCTCCACGAGGCTGGTAAACACCAGGGCAATGCCGACCAGGCCAAAGTCTCGGGGAGACAGAAGGCGGGTAAGAACCGCCAGGACAGCGAGCTTCGACACCCCCTGAATGACCGACGAGAGGTACATCCAACCCAAGCCGTGGACGGCGGCCTTACGATGCCCAACGTTGGCTTCCGCCATGCTCCCCTCAAATGCCGAGCAGAGAGGCTACCACCCACGATAGACAGCAGGCCGTGAAGGGGATCATGGAGACAACCCCCCAGCCCCCTTAGCCACGATCGAGGGCCCCTGGCTCCTGTATACTCCCGCCCCATGAAAACCCTCCTCACCTGGGCCTACGCCCTCCCCCTGCTGGTGCTCTTCCTAAGCGTTGGAGACATCGCTGCGGGTCACCGCGGGATGCTGCCGACAGGGGCGACCACGCTAGCCCTCGTGGGCCTGTTGCCTCTCGCTGCCTGCGAGCTCCTCTCCTTCCCCGTCCTGCCTCGCATGCCGCTCCTTCCCTCTACGGTTTGGCGCAACAGGATTCCGCTCACGCTCTTCGGCATTATGGCGTTCTTGGCGATACTGCTGTCGATCCTTCCGGGATCGGTGTGGGATGAGGGAGGCAAGTGGATCCTCTTGGTGCCGTACGGCTTCGCGATCATTGCCACGGCAGTGGTGTCGTCCACGAACAGGTCTCTGCACCACCTGCTCCCCATCGCCATTTCGCTCTCGCTTGCGCTGCTCCTGTGGTCGATCCATTCCGACTTGACGGTTCCCGGAACCTTTACGGCCCCCAACGAGCGGG
>JAFMJG010000146.1 GCA_017853605.1 bacterium | reverse complement strand
GAACGTTCTGACCCTGCTTGAGGATCTCAACGAGCCGGGCACCCTTGGCGAGCTGGGCGCGTGTCGCCGCATCGAGGTCCGAGCCGAACTGCGCGAAGGCCTGCTTCTCGCGGTACTGGGCGAGATCGAGGCGCAGCGTTCCGGCGATCTTCTTCATCGCCTTAACTTGCGCTGCCCCTCCCACTCGGGACACCGAGATGCCCACGTCAACCGCCGGGCGAACGCCCGAGTTGAAGAGATCTGCCTGGAGGTAGATCTGCCCATCGGTGATCGAGATCACGTTGGTCGGGATGTACGCCGACACGTCGCCTTCCAGGGTCTCAATGACCGGAAGCGCTGTCAGCGATCCTGCGCCCAGCTTGTCGCTCAGCTTTGCGGCGCGCTCGAGGAGCCGGCTGTGCAGGTAGAACACGTCGCCTGGGTAGGCTTCGCGTCCCGGCGGGCGGCGAAGCAGGAGCGATACGCTTCTGTACGCCACGGCGTGCTTCGAGAGATCGTCGTAGACCACGAGCGCGTGCTTCCCCTTGTGCATAAAGTACTCGCCGATCGAGCACCCGGTGTACGGGGCGAGGAAGGACATCGGGGCTGGCTCAGAGGCAGTCGCCGCAACGACGATGGTGTGATCCATGGCGCCGAACTCCTTGAGCCGCTCAACAACCTGCACCACCGAGGAGCGCTTCTGGCCGATGGCAACGTAGATGCAGATCACGCCGTTGCCCTTCTGGTTGATAATTGTGTCGAGCGCAACCGTGGTCTTTCCGGTCTTCTTGTCGCCGATGATGAGCTCGCGCTGGCCGCGGCCAACTGGGGTCATTGAGTCGATCGACTTGATGCCGGTCTGCATCGGCTCGTGCACCGACTTGCGGCCAACGATGCCGGGGGCCTTGATCTCAAGCCGCCGGGTCTCGGTGGTCTTAATGTCGCCGAGGCCATCGATCGGGTTGCCGAGAGCGTCAACGACGCGCCCGATAAGCGCCTCGCCAACCGGAATGCTCGCGATCTTGCCGGTGCGCTTCACCGTGTCGCCTTCCTTAATCGACGTGGTCTCTCCCATGACGACCACGCCCACATTGTCCTCTTCGAGGTTGAGGGCGATCCCCTTCGTGCCGGAGGAGAACTCCACAAGCTCCCCGAGAGCGATCTTGCCGAGGCCGTAGACGCGCGCAATGCCGTCTCCAACGCTCAGCACCGAGCCGACCTCGGCGAGATCCTGGTCGCCCGAAGCGCCGCCGATCTTGTCCTTGATGATCCTGCTAATCTCGTCTGCACGTATGTCCATACCTTCCTCGTTCCTTTACAAATCAGTTCCCAGCGCCCGCTTTCTACCTCGTCAGGTCAGCAGCCAGGCGCTGCAGCGTCCCCGCCACAGAGCGATCGAGCAGCTTGTCGCCTAGGCGAATGGTCATGCCGCCCAGCAGCGCCGGATCGTGCTTGACTCCCAGCGTTACCTCACCGCCCAACGATGCCGAGAGGCGCGCCTTGAGGTCGGCAACAATTGCATCGGTTGGCGGCGTTGCGAGCGTGACCTCGAGGCTCAAGCTCTTGCGGTACTCGCTGACGAAGCGCGAGAACGCCTCGGCTAGCTCAGGAAGCACAGCCGCCTTGCGCAGCGAGACGAGCGCATGAACGGTGCGCTTCGTCGGCTCAGTCACCCAGCCGCCCACAGAGGCCACCACCGCATCGATTGTCGCAACGCGAAGCGCATCGCTGACGCGCGGGTTGAGCATGCTCTCGCGAAGCTCACGCGAGGAACCCCAAGCCTTCCCCAGCGACTTAAGCTGCGCCTCAGCCCTGTCGAAATCGGCCGGTGCAGAGACGCTAAAGAGCGCCTTGGCGTACCGCTTGGCGACTAGTGTGTGGCGTGCTGAACTCATCTCTTCCCTAGCCTCTCACCCAAACTTACTGAACGAGCCTTTTGGCGCGCCCGATTGCAGCATCCACGTACGACTGCTGGCGCTCAGCGAATCCGCCCGACGCGAAGCGCGACTTGGCGATTTCAAGAGCTCGCGCCACAAGCGAGGCGCGCACCTGAAGCTCAGCCGAACGCCCCTCCCCTGCGAGGAGCTCCTTGGCCTGCGCCTTGATCCTCGCGGCGCGCTCCACAGCTGCGCTCTTGAGGGCCGTCGCCTCAAGCTCGGCCTGCTCAACTATCTCGCGCTTGGCGCGCTCCTGGTCTCGGCCCAGGCTCTGTGTGAGCGCCTCAACGGCGGCAAGCTCGCGCTCGGCCTCCTCCAGCTCCGCCTTGCTGCTGAGCACGGTCTCCCGGATCTTCTCGCGCCGCGCAGCCCAGGCGTTCGGGATCGCCTTGCGCAGCAGTACGTACAGGAGCGCCAGGTAGATGGCAAAATTGACGTAATTTGAGGTGAGGTCGGCGATAGAGCCGTGGTGAGGCCCCTCGGCCTCCTCTGCAGCAGCGCGCCCGGCGCTCAGCACAAGACCTACGAGCGCAATGGTAGCCAGGACTGCGGGTCTTCGGAGCGGGCGTACCTGAATGGTCATAGGGTGTTTGCGTTTCATCAAAACTTTTGAGCACCGAGCGCCCCATCTGTGAGGCGCCGGAAGAATAGCCAGTATCGCAATATGTGTCACGCCTTTAGGCCTTTTTTTCATGCATGTTTTTGGCCCTTTTTACGGCCTTAGAGGCGAGCCGTAAGCGGGCGCCCAGCGCCGGAGCCTGCTGCCTAACGGCCCCTAAAAACCCATGTTTTGAACGCATTCGAAAAAGAGCAAGGGATCGGTGTCGGTTGTGCTTTGCAAGCTGGTTGCCGCCTCGGGCGGTCCCTATCTGAAATTGAAGCCGGCGAGCTGCTAGGTTACTGCGAGCTCCTAGTGCACTGCGAGCTGCGAATCGACCTTCGTTGCTAGTCGCTCAGCGAGGTCCTTAGCCTCGAGCTCAATGCGGGCATCAGCGTCACGAATCTGCTTCTCGATCATGGCACGCCCAGCCTGGAGCTCACTCGCAGCCGCTGTCTCAGCCCCAGCAAGGGTTTCCGATGCCACCTTCTTTGCAGCCGCAAGTATCTCGTTTTTCTTGGTATTAGCCTCAAGTCGCGCCTGAAAGAGCCCCTCATCGTAGCGCGCCCGGAGCGCCCTGCCCTTCTCCCGCATCTGGTCTGCCGCGTGCAAGGCACCCGCTGTAACGCTTTCACGGTGCTCGATGTGCTCAAGGAGGGGAGCAAAGACCCTCCGTGCGAGCGCAAAGTACAAGATGTACATGAACGCCAGCCCCACAAGGATCATCACAGCGTCCTGATTGGTGAGGTCAACGGTCTGGAGCAGCGGGTTTGTTTCAGCCATGGAGGTGAGGTTGCTCGATTTTAGGGCAGAAATCAACGGTCCAGGCTCCCTTTGGAGCCCGCAGTTGGGGGCCCAAACGCCTCCAAAAGGAGGGTTCGGCAGGTCAGGCCCCCGCGCGAAAAAGAAACTGGTGCTCTGACCGCAGCTCGTGCGCGCTGGGCAGTGCAAGCTAGGCAGTGCGCTGGGCGCCCTCTGGCATCACGCAGCGGCCGACGAAAGAGGCCCCGGGCTCGACGACGATTACAGGCGTTGAGACATCCCCTCTCACCTGCGCTGTTGTCATCATTGTAAGCGACTTGGTGGCCACCGAGTCACCAAGGAGCCGCCCTTCGATCACAATCTCTGTTGCGGCTATGCGCCCCTTGACCGCACCGCCCGCCGCAATCGTCACGCGACCCTGAGACGTCACCTCTCCCTCAACGGTGCCAGCGATCACGATGTCACCGGTAGCAGCGACGTTTCCGACGATCTGCGCCTCTGTGCCGAGCACCGTAGCGCCCGCCCGCACAGCCCCCTCTCCTAGCGAGAATTTCGCCGTTTTTGCCGCGGAATCCGCGATATTTGCAGCAGTTGCCATAGCCCTCTCCTACTCCCTCGTTACACTCAAAATATCCACCAGCCGGTCGAGCTCCGCATCTGAGAAGAAATGCAGCTCAATCGACCCGCCCCGCGATGTGCGGTGGATCGAGACCTTTGTTCCCAGCGCATTTCGCAGCCGCTCCTCAAGCTCGGGGCTCTGCAGGCTCGCGGTGCGCTTGCTGCCCTCTGCAGCCTTGCGGGGTGCCTCAAGCACCACATCACGCGAGACGATTCCCTCAAGCGCGCGCACCGAGAGCGACTCGGCGATGACCTTGTTGGCCAAGCTAATCTGAGCAGCTGGCTCCTTTACCGTCAGGATCGCCTTGGCGTGCCCAACCGAGATCCGTCCGCTGCGCAGCATCTCCTGAACCACCGCTGGGAGCTTTAAGACCCGCACGAGGTTTGAAACCGTAACGCGGTCCTTGCCAACCCGCTCCGCCACCTCCTGCGACGTGAGCGAGAACTCATCCATCAACCTCTGGTACCCCTTGGCTTCCTCTAGCGGATTTAGGTTCTGCCGCTGCACGTTCTCAACAAGTGCCACCTCAAGGGTCTCTCGATCGTCTAGATCTTTAATGATTACAGGCACCTGAAGGAGTCCTGCGCGCTGTGCTGCACGGTAGCGGCGCTCGCCCGCGATAATCTGATAAGCCCCACCCTGAGACCTAACGAGGATCGGTTGCAGCACTCCGAGGGCCTTAATCGAGTCTGAAAGCTCAGCGATCTCCTGCTCGGAAAAGTCAGTTCTGGGCTGGGTCGGGTTAGCCGCAATCCGCGAAAGCGCAATGTAGGTGACCGTTCCAGAATCGCCCGTCGGAGCAGATACGTCGTTTGAATTCGCTGGCATCACCACACTGACCGGTGCTGCTTGAACCGGTGCTGCCGTTGAAACAAGTGCGCTGAGTCCCCGCCCCAAACCGAGCTTTACCGGTCTTTTCAATCCCTTACCTACATCCATAAAGCCCCTTCCTAAAGTGTTCCACGTGGAACAGCTACGCTGCGCGAGCCGCTCCACCCTTGTCGATACCCAACCGGTCCATCAGCTCACCAGCTAGAGCGAGGTAGCTTTTTGCCCCTGCGCTCTGCGGGTCGTAGGTGCAGATCGGCATCCCGTGACTGGGACACTCAGAGAGTCGGATATTTCGCGGAATCTTCGCCTTGAAGAGCTTATCGGCGAAGTGCTTTTCAGCCTCCTCATGAACCTGCACCGAAAGCCTGGTGCGGCTGTCGTACATAGTCAAGAAGAC
Source organism: bacterium (assembly GCA_017853605.1). GTDB lineage: Bacteria > Bdellovibrionota_C > UBA2361 > UBA2361 > OMII01 > OMII01. The sequence goes on along the minus strand of JAFMJG010000146.1, from coordinate 1,941 downwards.
CCCCAGCAGCTCAAGCTTTGGGTTAAAGGTCTGCTGGGTGAAGGCGATCGTATTCAGCAGCCCGCTCAACCCCTCAAGGGAATAGTATTCGGCCTGCAGGGGAACGAGCACGGAATGGGCCGCTCCGAGCGCGTTCAGCGTGAGCAGACCGGAGGAGGGGGGGCAATCTATCAAAATAAGGTCGTACCGGTCCGATACCTCTTGCAGCGCACTCCGCAGGATTAGCTCCCGACCGGGGGCCTTACCGATCTCTAGCTCTAGGCTAACGAGGTCGTGCGATCCCGGTACAACGTCTAGCCCAGGGATAGAGGAGGGGACAACCGTGCTTCCGAGCTGAACCCTACCGAAGAATACGTCGTAAAGATCTGCACCCTCATCATGACGTGGGATACCGAGCCCACTGGTTGCGCTCGCTTGAGGGTCGAAATCGAGGAGGAGTACCTTAAAGCCAAGGAGGGCGAGCTGTGCTGAGAGGCTAACGGTGCTGGTTGTCTTTCCAACCCCACCTTTTTGGTTTGCAAGGGCGATGATGTGCGCCATAGATTCAATTCGTATCCCTAAACCTCTAGGAGGGGTAAGAGGTATCATGAGTCCTTATGGGGAACAATAAAAATCACTCTTCGAACTGTTCCACGTGGAACATTTTTAGAAGGCCCTCATGAGCGAGGCCATAGATCCGCTCTCGGTTTTTACAAGGTTGGTGTTCCACGTGGAACAGCAGGAGAGGGGGCCGATTCCTCTGATAGCATCCGAAGGGAACGCTACAATAATGCAGCTCAAAACGTTGCAGGCGCGCGCTAAGCAAAGGAGTGCGAAAGGGGAGGCGCCACAAAACCAAGTTCAGCAACAGAACTCAGCAACGGAGCAGAGTGTCGCACAGCGCAGAAAGCACGTTTATATGCTTGATTTTATTATCTTTTATGCTTTTGCTACGCTTCCGCCACGAGCCTGCGATGGATCTCTCCTAGCCCCTCTATGAGCCGCTCTATCTCTTGCGGCGTGTGCGCCACAGATACGAGCACACGAATAACCGCGCCGTTCTTGCGCAGAGAACGTGCACTGAGAGCCTCAACGAGCACGCCACGCTGCAGCAGCGCCTCCTGCACGGCTCTCGCCCTCTGCAAGCTCCCAAACCACACCGATAGGATTGGAACTCCATCGCCACCCATCGCGTTCCACCCCTGCGCGCGCAGCGCGGTGGAAACCATCCGGCCACGGGCCGCGAGCCGCTCGCGCTGCGCGATAGCCACCTCAACGAGATCGAGCAGCTGCTCTGCTCCACACACAGCACTCGTGGAGGGTGGGGGATCAACTCTCAGGTAGCGCGAGCGGCGCAGAAGCAGCTCTTTGAGCTCAGCCGACATCGCGATCGCCGTGACCTCAAGCCCAGAGATCGGGCCAAACGCTACCACACGCGCGAGCAGGCTTGCAGAGGCGGGCCTCTCCTCCGCGGAGCCCGCTCCGCGCAGCCCCGAGAGCCCTAGCGCGGGGCTCTCATCAACGATTACCCACGCTCCAGACTGTTCAAGAGCTGCCCACGTCTCGGGGCTGAGCACAACCTCGCCACTCACCGCCGACACGCTCTCTGCAACAACCAGGACCCTCTTGCCAACCTGGAACCGCTCAAGGAGCTCTCGGAGCGCCTGCGGCGTGTCGAACTCGTGATAGTCAGCACCAACCAGGGCGCAGGCATCAGCAAGGGGGAGGGGGGTGAGCGCGTTGCCGATAACGACCCACCCCTCAGAGCATAGGGCGGTGATGCAGGTGAGGATCGCCTGATTACGCGAAGCGAAGAGGAGCCCCGCTTCGGCAGCGAAGAAGCCCGCGACTCGCTGCTCCCCCTTTGAGTGGGCCGCAGTAATGCCCCCAGAAAAGCGCGCAGCGCTCGAAGCCGCGCCGAAGTGGCCAACCGCCTGCACCATGCTTGTGGCGATCTCACGG
>JAFMJG010000145.1 GCA_017853605.1 bacterium | reverse complement strand
GAGGCCAACTTCAATGACTGCACCTCCCTGCAATCAATTGGGGAAGGGGTGCGTTTTCGGGGTAAGGCTGACTTCACTGGCTGTAGCTCACTGGCCTCAATTGGGGAAGGGGTGAGTTTTGCACGAGACGCAAGCTTCAATGACTGTACCTCCCTGGAATCAATTGGGCACGGGGTACGTTTTGCACGTAACGCCTTCTTCGAAGGCTGCACCTCCCTGGCCTCAATTGGAGACGGGGTAAGTTTTGCACGAGAGGTCAGCTTCGAGGACTGCGACTCCGAAATCTCAATCGGTGACGGGGTGAGTTTTGCACAGGGTGCCCGCTTCAAGGACTGAGCCTTGCTAGAAAGAATCCCGTCAGAAACTCATCGCAAATTTTCGACTCCAATCTCTTTTGGAACTTGGGCTCTAAACCGCATCAGGGGCCTCTTCATTGGCTCGGGACGCACGAAGACCTCAGCATAGAAAGGTCTAGGGGCCCCATTTCACGATAAAGAGAGCGAGCAGGCCGCATCTTATACTGAAGAGGCACAACTTTGAATTTCGTCCGCCTCAGGCCGCACCAAGCAAGTGGAGTGTCGGTGCCCTAGGCGGGCGCTATCTGCTCAAAGACCTTCGCAAGCGGAGCAAGCTTGATGCCTGGCGCAAAGGCCTGGTTTCCGAACACCTCTGAGATGCGCTTGTGGAAATCGGGGAGCGCCGGAGCGATCGCCTCCTTGATTTTAAAGATCGCCCCCAGGAGGACAAAGATCACCTCCTCGCCTCGCTCCTGCTCGCCCGCCTTGAAGAGCGCCCACGGCTTCGTCTCCTGGACGAGCTCGTTGGCCTTCGAGGCGTAGGCAAGCACAGCTTCGATCGCCTGGTTTATTTTGAACTCTGCCAGCAGCCCCTCCATCTCGCCCTGCAGGTCGACCTCAAGGAGGGGATGCGAAGGGGCGCGGGTTGGGACAGCCGACCCGCAGCTCTTGTGGGCCAGGGTGAAGGTGCGCTGGCACAGGTTGCCTATGTTGTTGATAAGCTCGCCGGTAATCCTGTTCGTAAACGCCTCCCGGGTAAAGTTGCCGTCGTAGCCGAAGGACGGCTCCCGAAGGAGGAAGTAGCGCACGTAGTCTGAGCCGTAGCGCTCAATGATCTCAAATGGGTCGATGGTGTTGCCGAGCGACTTCGACATCTTCTCGCCCTCAGAGAGCCACCATCCGTGCGTAACGATCTGCAGGTGGCGGCAGGCGCGCTCGAGCACGTCAGCGGAAAGGGTGTCGGGGGTGCACTCCAGCGCGGCGAGAAAGGCCGGCCAGTAGACGGCGTGAAAACGCATGATGTCTTTGCCCACCAGGTGCATGACCTTTGCGTCTGTCCAGAAGCTCTTAAACTTCTCGGGCGTGTCGAGCGCTGATTGGTAGTTGAACAGCGCATCAAACCAGACGTAGATGACGTGGTTTGTGCCCTCAATCGGGATGCCCCATGAGAACGTGCAGCGGGAAACCGACAGGTCGTTAAGCCCGCCCTGCACAAAGGACTTGAGCTCCTGAAACCTCCCCTCTGGGAAAACGAAATCCGGGCGCCGCTCGTACCACTCAAGGAGCGGCCCGGTGAAAGCCGAGAGCTTAAAGAAGTACGATTCCTCCTCCTTCCACTCAACCGGGGAGCCGCTGGGCGCCTTGCCGTCAACGATCTCCGACTCGGCATAAAAGGCCTCGTCACGGACTGAGTACCAGCCGTTATAGGTGCCCTTGTAGATCCAGCCGTTCTTCTCGAACTGCTTCCACATCCTCTGCACAAAGGAGGTGTGGCGCTTCTCGGTGGTGCGGATGAAGTCGTCAAAGGCCACGCTGCTGCGCTCGGCGATGGCGCGAAAGAGCGCGGCGTTCTGGTCGCAGAAATCGATCGGCGACATGCCGGCCTTCTCGGCTGACTGCGCAACCTTCTGACCGTGCTCGTCGGTGCCGGTCAGCAGGAAGGCCCTGCGGCCGCGCTGGCGGAAGAAGCGGCTAAAAAAATCGGCAACGATCGAGGTATAGGCGTGGCCGATGTGCGGGCTGCCGTTAACGTAGTAGATCGGGGTGGTGATGAGGATGTTTCTCTGGTCTTGCACGGCGACAGAAGCCTGATGTTGCGGCCCGCTCGGGGCACCCTAGTACCTACGGTGCCGCTTTGCCTTTGTTCGGCGGCGGCTCAGCTTAAAGTGTATCTCCCCGAGCTGCAAAGGTAAACAGCGCCGAGGTGTCAAGGGTCCGCGCTGCCGTGAAGCCTATTCGCCCTCCCTGGGCGCGCAGTCCAGCCCAGGGAGCCCGGCCACATTGCCGCTTCTCGCCAGAGTCGCCCAGGCACTATCATGTGGCTCACCATGCTCCCCTTCCCCTACGATTTTTGGCAGTTTTATGTCGGCTCGCGCATCGCGCTGGCGGGCGGCAATCCGTATGATCCTGCCGCCGTGAGCCAGGGAATGCTGCAGCTTGGGTGGCCACCCAGTGAGGGCTACTTTGGCTTCCTCTACCCCTTCTGGAGCTTGTGGCTATTTATCCCCTTTGGGGCGCTTCCCTTCCCGGCAGCGCGAATTGCGTGGGAGCTCGTTGTCCTTGCTGCCGCAGGGTGGCCCGTTTCTCAGCTGCTGCGCCCGTTGCTGCGCAGCGCTTTAAGCCTCTCCCTTCCGGCGGGCTTTGCGGTGTTTGCGGCTGTCGTATTCCCCCCGCTGTTTAGCACCGTGTGGAACGGCCAGACAAACGCCTTCCTGTTGCTGGGCATCGTCGCCTGGCTGCGTCTCCTCTGCTGCCGAAAGGTGTTTTGGTCTGGAGTGGCGCTCTCTCTCACGGCGGTGAAGCCACAGCTCTTCGTGGTGTTTTACCTCTGGCTCTCGGTTCGTGAGCTTCGGCGTGGCAGCATTTCGGGCCTGCTTGGATTGGGCGCTGGCATCGCTCTTCAGTGCTGCCTATCAGCAAGCCTTGCCCCGCAAGCTCCGGCGCTGTGGCTCGATGCCGTAGGCTCCCAGCTGGCATCGTCTGGCGGGCTTCCGACGCCTGCTCTTCCCCGCATCATCGCAGCGACAACGGGAATGCAGGCGGCAGCCTATGTGCCGACGTGTGTCGCTCTTCTCGCAATCCTCTGCTCCGTATTCTATGCCCCGCTCCGCTCAATACGCGCCGGGCTGGGGGTGTTTTTGCCTGTATCGATGCTCTGTGCGCCGTATCTCTGGAGCCATGCCTACCTCCCGCTCCTGCCAGCCTACTTCGCGCTTCTCTCCGATATCGCTGGGCAAAGGCGCCGTCTGGCTGCCTACGGCCTGGCGCTCGTTGGGGCGCTTGGGGCGGTCGGCGTGGTTCGGCCGCAGGACGTAGATGCGTACATGATAGTTATTCCGCTCGCGCTTCTCGGGGGGACCTCTCTCCTTCTCTCGGGGATCGGGAACAGGGAAGAGCAGCGCGATGCGGAGCCCAGCTAGAGGCGCGGCGCTAGAGTTAACGGGTGCGGCCTGCTCGTCTTCGATGCCTAGGCTGGCCCGCAGTCCTGTGGGCAGGAGACCTCATCTTCGGGCAGTGGACAGCCGATCGCCATGCAGACGATGCGCTGGCAGATGCCATCGCCACACGAGGCGCGAGCTGGGCGCTGCTCTACGGCGCTCTCCTCAACCACCGGAAGCTGCACAAGTCCGTCCAGAGCTGGGGCGGGAAGTTCGCAGTGGCCCGGCGGCGTCTCGCCCGCACTGTCAGGGTTTTTGTCTCCATCAGGCGCCACAGTCACCGGCACTCTTGGATCGGCGACCTCCGGGCCAGGCGATGCTGGAGCTGCGGGAGGCTCTGAGGGCACCGGCGATACCTCTCCTTGCGGCAAGCTGGTCTCTGGCTGCCCACTTTGCCCCGTTCCCTGGTCGCGGCAGTAACAGCTCGGTCCGGTGTACTCGTTGGGGTTGATCGGCTTGACGCACACGGTGTTTTCTGGAGCACAGCCGCCGGCAGCCGGCGGGTCATTACCAAGCGGGGGCGCTCCGAGACAGAAACACCCTGGGCGTCCACTATCTGTATCTGCCTCGGGGCTCTTGATGCAGACTAAGTGGCCGCCCTTACAGGCGCTCTCGCCGGTGTCGTCTGTCAGTTCGCCCCCGGTCGTGCCGCTCTCTGTTGTCTCTTGGCACCAGCACCCAGCTAACCTGCCAGGATGCGTTTGCTCTTCAGCGCATACGATCGGCCCTTTACACTCTGTGGGATCATTGTGTGAGTCGTCACCGCCGGGGTTGTAGCTGTCGCACCAGCACCCCGTGCCCGATGGCACCGGCAGGCCTGGTGCTGCGGGCGGCCTAAACCCAGCGCAGTATACGCCGCCGGTGCAGCTGTCGAGCACCTCGCGCGGATGCCCGCCTGGGAATTGATCGTGGGGTGAAGCACCAGTTTGGGGCGATGTGCCAGAATCCGGTGATGTGCCAGATTGGGGGGATTCACCTGAAGCCACCGGATCTAAGCCCCCTGACGGAGGCTGCGGGGACAGCCCGAAACCGCACTTGAGCATCTCCAAACTTGAAAGATTGATGGCTAGATGATCGTCAGTCGATACGCTCTTAGCTCCCATCCCTTTGGTCCTGATGAGCTTTGCGACATCTGAGGGAAGCAAAGCCCCAGAGAGGAGCGCCGGCGCTTTTTTCACGGTTGCCCCTAAGCCGAGAGGCGAGAGCTCTGGCCAGTACGCCACCTGGTAGCGGTCTACGACCTTTCTTAGCACAAAACCGCGCGACTCCACCTCGGCGCTGCGCTTTAGGTCAGCTCTTGAGTTCGTCGGAAGGTGGGTTGCTGCCTCAATCACCGCCGCAACTCCGCCGTCCACCGTTGGCAGAAACACCGCGTAGAGCTCGCCAAGCGGCGTGATGACCTTGCCGGTTGCCGCCGCGACCTTTCCAGCCAGCTCACCGCTAGCGCTGAAGGCAGCCTTGCGGTCAACGAGCTTAAGCTTCTTTCCCGCCTTGGTCGGCTGCTGCATCGCATCTCTAGTAATCTCGATAGCGATGCCGGACTGAAGGCTCTGAATGAAGAGCTTGGAGCGATCATCTCCCGGTTCCACGGACGGGAGCGCAGACCAAACGCGCTGCGGCGCATCCCTCTTTGCTTTTGGAGCCCTGTTCTTTGAAGAGCTTGTTGAGCGAGCTGGTCGAAGGCTCGGGTCCGCATAGGCGGACATTTCGCTCACGCTAGGGAGCAGGAGCGTGAACACAGAGGCAACGAGAGCGAGTGACTGGCTAACCTTCATCACAAAACCTTCCTTCAGCTGCAGTACCAGAGGTTATGAGCTGCGCGCCGCCTCAGGTCGCCTAGGGGGGCTATGGTCGAAAGCGCCCGCCAAAAAGCGGCGATATCCGGAGCCCGGGGCCACTGCCTCACAACTGCCGAATCCCGTCAAACGGGGGTCGTTTGGGGTAGTTAGGCTGTTAGGGTGCCCAAGAGATATCTTAAGCTATTGAAACCAATAATATAAATTGCAGCTTCCTGGTTCACTGGCTCATCCTAGAGAGAGTCGTCTGCGCAAAAAAGGTTTTAGGTCTCCCAGATGGGTCAGCTCTTCCGAAAGCTACTCCTATGTCTGGCAGCTTGTGCTGCCCTGGCGCCGCTTCAAGCGGCGGCTGGGGCGTGCTCATCCTCAAACATCACGATCACCAGGGTCTCCTCTCCCACGATGTACATCGACAACCCGGCCCTCCCCAGCGCCTACATAGCCTACACCGTTACAAACTCAACTGGCTCTGCCATTAATGACCTGTGGGTTAAGCTAGAGAGCTTTACCGGCTCAGTGCTGGCACTTGCGGCAAACGAGAACGGCATCGCGCACGTAGGCACCCTCGCAAACGGCTCGACGGCTTTCGTCGCCTTCTACCTCACCGCGACCGGCGTGACCGCCACCAGCCAGACCCACAACGTCGCTATCTACACCTCAAACCCCGCCCAAGTGAGCTCTACCTGCACAACTAACTTTGGCTATACGGTTGAGGATTCTATCTCAGCGAACAGCAACTCGGTTACCTCGGTCTCTGTGTCGCCTAACCCTCCCCCGCTTGGCGGCTCTTTCACCATGACGATTCAGGGCTCAACCGGGACTATTGGAGCAGCAGGAATCTTCTCTGCGACAGCAGGGGCGCAATCTACATGGCGCGCAGACTCCTTCGAGCTCTCATCCTCGAGCCTGCAGTTCACCTCTGGCGGCAACTCCGGGACCTACAACAACACGCTCTACGTCTCTGGCTTAAGCTCCCCGGACACGGCCTACACGCTTACGTATACCTTTAAGGTGCGGGGAACGACCCCCGCAAACACTACCGTCTATCCGATAAACTACATAACCAGCGGCAGCCAGGAGAAGTTCACCAACACCTCCGGTTACGGCTCCCTCTCTCCGGTACAGAGCCCGAGCAACAGCACGGTTCTCGGCTCGCTTAGCTTTAGCCCAGGGGGTGGGGCGAGCTGCATCGCCGGCAACAGCACCGTCACGGTGACCGTTCCAGTCACCAACAACGGGTCTTCCGATGTTATCCTCGACAGCCTCACAGTAGCCCTGCCGACGAGCCCCGCTTCCGTGACGTACCAAACCAGCACGAGCAGCTTTAATAGCTCCTCGATCCCTGAGCCATCTGGAAACTCCGGCACTATTACCTGGTACTACGCATTCTCGGTGCCCGCCGGTGCCACTCGAAACCTAACTTTCAACGTCACAATACCCAACACAAACGGCACCTACTCGCTAAGCGCGACTGGCGCTATCGACTCGGTTGTGATCGACACAACCACAGATACCTCAGACAACAGCCCGGCCTCTGGGTCTGTGTGCGTCGGCCCCACTCCAACCCCGACCAATACGGCGACGAGCACCCCGACCAGCACCACCACGTCTACCCCCACAAACACGCCGACGATTACGCCTACCAGCACTCCAACCAACACGCCAACGCTCACGCCGACAGGCACGCCAACTCGCACCCCTACCAGCACTCCTACCGGCACACCAACGAACACTCCGACAAGCACGCCGACCACCTCGCCAACAAATACCCCAACTCGCACCCCCACAAGCACCCCTACCGTTACACCAACAAACACTCCTACCAACAGCCCGACTACCACACCAACTAACACCCCAACTCGCACCCCCACAAGCACCCCTACCGTTACACCAACAAACACTCCTA
>JAFMJG010000144.1 GCA_017853605.1 bacterium | reverse complement strand
CGCGCTCCGCCAGGGCCCCGTGCCCGATCTCTCGGCGTCCCGGACCGCGCATCGGCTTGGTCTCTCCAACCGAGAAGGGGGGGAAGTTGTAGTGCAGCATGAACGTCTTGGATGCCTCGCCCAAGAGGTTGTCGATCCGCTGCGCCTCCGACTCCGTCCCAAGCGTCGTCACCACGATCGATTGGGTCTCTCCCCGGGTAAACAGGGCTGAACCGTGCGTGCGCGGCAACAGCCCCACTTCAATGGCGATCGGACGGACGGTCTTAGTGTCACGCCCATCCAGGCGCACACCCTCATCGATGGCAAGGTCCCGCACCACGTTGTAGTGGCAGTCCTCAAACACCTTGGCTGCAATCTTTGCATTAAGCTCCGCGCTGGCGTCCCCTTCCTTAACAAACTCGGAGAAGAGGGCCTCACGAGCCGCGCCTACCGCGTCCCTGCGGGCGAGCTTCTCGCGAACCTTAATCGCCTCCTTAAGCTTCGGAACAACAACTCCCCTCATTTTGCCAAGCAGCGCGGCGTCATACTCAACCGGCTTGAACTCCATCTTGGGCTTGCCGAGCTTGGACTGAAGCTCCCGCTGCATGTCATTTACTACCTGGAGCTGCTCGTGCGCGTAGAAGAGGGCCTCAAGCACCTCACTCTCGGGAACCTCTGCGGCCCCGCCTTCTACCATCACGATAGCATCCTTGGTGCCCGCAACGATGAAGTTAAGCTCGGCATTCTGCATCTGCGACATCATTGGGTTGATGAGCAGCTTCCCATTGACGCGCACAACCCGGACACCAGCCAAGGGCCCCTCAAATGGGAGCTCCGAAATGGCGAGCGCCGCCGAGGCTCCGCACATCGCGAGTACGTCAGTGTCGTTTTGGTCATCAGCAGAGAGAACTGTGGCTACTACTTGAACCTCACGATGGAACCCCTCAGGGAAGAGCGGCCGAACGGGCCGGTCGATGAGCCGTGACACAAGGGTCTCTTTTTCGCTGAGCTTTCCCTCACGCCTGAAGAATCCCCCCGGGATCTTTCCGGCCGCGTAAGTCTTCTCAACATAATCAACCGTCAACGGGAAGAAGTCTCCGTCCTTCTCTGCCCCGTAACACGCGGTGACGAGAACCATCGACTCCCCGTAGGTGACGAGGGCAGCGCCAGCCGCCTGCTTGGCAATTCTTCCAGACTCAATCCGGAGCGTCCGTCCGTGAAACTCTCTCTCAACAATATGCATACGTACCTATTCTTCTCTCTTGGAAAGGTGGCAAAACGAAGCCACCCTAAACATAAACAAGCGGCGCAACCACACAGGCTGCCTGGTCCTTACGCGGCACCATACTAGTGCGTGCACCGCCTAACTGCATCAAAAATCTCGAATAGCTCGCGCTTTCGAGGGTCCTACTTGCGAAGGCCGAGGGCCGAAATTGTGCTGCGGTAGCGAGCCACATCTTCGTGACGGAGGTAGTGAAGCATCCTCTTACGGCGAGAGATGATATCCATCATCCCTTTCCGCGAGTGGTGGTCCTTCGGATTGGAGCCGAAGTGCTTGGTCAGAATTTCAAGACGCCGGGTCAAGAGCGCAATCTGCACCTCCGGTGACCCTACATCCTGCGAATTACGCTGAAACTGCTTTACTACCTCTGAAGGCTCCTTCGCACTGAGGTTAAGGGACCCCGTGGCAACATCCTCTGCAGTCAATACACCGGTGGTTTTCTTTGACTCACGCACCGACGCAGCGCTAGACGACTCCATCTCAAACTCCTAATTTACTCAATTAATCTAGGCGGATATCAGCTCATTTGGCTGCGACTCTCCGCCATTATTCCTCTGCTTTCGCAAATATCGTGGGCAAAGCTAGCAGCTGGTGCCCAAAAAGTCAAAGTGGGGCCTACTCAGCCTTTTCAGAGTGATGGGGCATTATTCCCCGCTCCGAGCCCTCAATAAACGACAACAGCTGCGCTGCAAGCCTAGAGTCTCCAACCACTTGCCGGGCCATTGCAACCCGCTCCTTGAAAAGCTTGCCCTTGGTCTCAGGGATGCCAGGGCTGAAGAGCAGCCTGTAGGCCTCTCGGATAGTCGCAAACTCCTCCCGAGAACACCCGTTGCGCTCTAGGCCGATGCGGTTAATGCCATGCAGGGAGGCCCTATCCCCCTGCGCGATACAGAAGGGGGGGATATCTTGGCTCACCATGGAACCCGCCCCAATCATCGCAATGTCGCCGATACGCACAAACTGGTGAAGCCCGCTCAGGCCGCCAACGATCACGCCATCGCCAACCGTAACATGCCCGGCGAGCGCTGCGCCGTTAGCCATAACGCAACGGCTTCCCACAACACAGTCATGCCCCACGTGAGCATTCGCCATGAAGAGGTTCCTGTTACCAATTCGGGTCAGCATTCCTCCACCCTGCGTGCCGGGCTGGAGCGTCACATTCTCGCGGACAATGTTATTGTCCCCAAGGTGCAGCTCGCTCGGCTCCCCCTTGTACTTGAGATCTTGCGGATGCGCGCCCACGGAGCAGAACTGGTAAAACGTGTTTCCGTTCCCTATCTTCGTGTGCCCCTCGATAACCACGTGAGGGCAGATCCGGTTCTCGGCTCCCAGCACGACGTTAGGGCCAATAATAGAGTACGCGCCAACCGAGGTGCCCGCGCCGAGCACGGCGCTCGGGCTCACGATCGCAGTGGGGTGAATGTCTACCTTGGCGGCAACCATGCTACTCCTTAGGCAGCCGCAGCTGTCACCATCCCCGATGCAACCAGCTTTCCATCGACCGTGACCTGCCCCTCCATAATCCAAAGGGGGTTGCGCTTCTTCACGCTTCGCATCGAGATGAGCAACGAATCGCCCGGCACAACCTGCCGCTTCCACTTAAAGTTATCGACACCCACGAGGTAAAAAGTCTTGTTCTTTACAAGCTCAGGCTCGGAGTACCGGGCGAACACACCCCCGGCCTGGGCCAGCGCTTCAATAATGAGAACTCCCGGCATGACCGGTTGACCCGGGAAGTGCCCCTGAAAAAACTCCTCATTGAAGGTCACATTCTTGATTGCCAAGATGTGGGAGTTGGGAACGAGATCAACCACCTTGTCGATTAGTAGAAAGGGATACCGGTGCGGAACCCACCGCTGGATCTCCAGGATATCCATCGTTACCTTCTGCGGCTCCTGCTCGTGCTGTTCTGTTGCCATGGCCCTTTCCCTTACAGAGCTACCTTTTTCTTGTCTAAAATCGAAATAACCTCCCGAGTGATATCGATCTTCTCAGAGGCATACACGACCGACTGGCGATCGCGCTCAAATACGAAGTCAAATCTCTTTTCATCGGCGATGTCTCGAACCACCTCGTTGACCTGCTCAAGAACCTTGGCGATCTCCACCTCATTCGCCTTGCCGATCTTTTCCTGGATATCCTGGTAGGCCCGCTGGAACTCCACCTGCTTCTTCTCCAGCTCTTCCCGCCTCGACTCCAGCGCCGCTCCCGAGAGGATGCTCGACTGCTTGTCGAGCGCCTCCTTTTGCTTCTCGTAATCGGCCTTGAGAGCGGAGAGCTTCGCCTGCCCCTTCTTGATCTGGCCCTCGAGATTATTCTTGGCCGCCTTGCCGACAATGGACTCTGATATCACCTTCTGGGTATCGACCACCGCGACTGTCTGCGCAGACGCATCAACAGCCCCAACCGCCCACCATCCCGTCAAGGCAGTGACCAAACACGCGACCCTCATACCGGCTCTCGTCTCTCCAAGCACTTAGCCCCGGCACTTTACCCTCTAGAGGGCCAGCTGTCGAGAGCAACTGGAAGCGAATTCCCGTCGCGGGACCTCGTTAGCACCGGGGCTTCCCGGCATCGCGGCGCCTCCCCAACACCCGACCAGAGCTGGCTTAGTGGATATAGCCTCCGGGACCGGGCACCTTGTCGGCTGAAACGCCTTTTTCAGCTCCGTGGGACCTAGATTTTGTCCTTATTCCAAGGGCCCGCTTCAGTGGCTCCAGCACCGCCGGGGTCAATCCTGGCGAAAACTCCACAACGTCCTGGCGAAGGTCGGCCACCAAGCCTAGCTGCTCTACATCTGCCATCGCGCCGCGAAGCCACGAGGCCGAAGCCTCTCGCCACGAGAGCCCTCCACGACCGTGCCCTTTCGCCTGGGAACTGAGGTAGGCAGAGATAGAGAGGTAATACTTGAGCTTCCACCGCACAGCCGCATGCTGAGGCGCATCGAAGAAAGCAAGGGCTTGCTGAAGCATCGAGTGAGCCTCCTCGTAGATGTCGCCCCCCCGGCTCTTTCCAACTTCAAGAAGGGCCAAGCCCGTGAGCGCGTCGGTGAGCGCCAAATCGAGGCTCGCGCCAAGACTGTCGTACAGCCCACGCGCGGCATTTAGGTGAGCCACGGCTGCAACCGGATTTTTTGACACCACACTGATCTGGGCCCGTACTGAAAGAATCTTCGCCCTGCTGCGCACTGCTGCGGGCAGCTGGTCCAAGTTGGCCAGCGCGCCCTCCGCCCTGTCGAGGCAGGCCTGGACCTCCGACGCCACTTCATCTGAAATAAACCCCCGGGCCGAAAGCTCAGACATAGCGATGGCCTGCGCGAGGGCAGCCCGCTTGTCCGCCGCCGAAACCAGCGCACCCCGGGCATCTTCGATCTCGACGGCCCCGCCCCAGGCCCCCTTGGCATCGGGCCAGTGGCCCGATGCGGCGTGCGCCGTGCCGAGCACAAAGAGCGCCTCTGCCTCAAGGCGCCTTACCCCCCTGCTGCGAAAAAATCGCTCGCTCCGCTCTGCACAACGGATAGCCTGCTGAGCATCCCCCAGAGACTGGGAGGTGCACGCGAGAAACAGGCCCGCCGAGCCGATTCCAAGCTCTGAATCCAGGAACGCCTCCAGGGCCAGCCCGCGCTCCCGCGCCTTCTCCATCTCCCCTGCCTCCAAGGCACACCGCAACGATCCCCTCATCGAGATTATCAGCGCATGCAGCATGCCCCCCTCTTTTGCCAGCATGGCAGCCCGCGAGAACAACGCCGCAGCGCGGAGCGTCTTGGCTTGGTCGAGGGCGAAGTCCGCCAGGAGCAACAGAGCCTCAACCGCACCCGAAAGGTGCATCTCCTTCTCAAGCACGGCGAGGGCGGCCTCCAATTCAGTCGCCAACTCCCCTAGGTTGGGAGCCGATCGCGCCATGGAAAGCTCAACCAGCGCCGATGATGCGCCTCCTAAGAGAGCGCCGCGCGCCCGAAGCTGATCCGCAAGGTCCGGCAGCCGCTTGCCCTGCCCGCTTGCGTGCTCAAGGTGGTACCGCACACGGAGCACCTCCAAGGCCAGCTCAGGACGGCCCCGCAACCTCGAAACTTCACGCTCAAGCGGCTCAAGAACCAGGCGAGCCTGGAGGGTCTCAGGCTGCGGCGCATGCAGGTAGGTCTTGACCAGCTCAAGGCCAACCTGAGCCCGCAATGCCCTGTGCTCGAGGGATTGGCACGCCTCAAGCTGCTCACTCAAAACAATTCTCGCCCTGACCAAATCCTCGTCCGGCAGCACCCCAAGGCTAACGCCGACGAAGAGAGCCCGGCCCAGCAGCATCGCCGCCCTTGCCTTGTCCGACGCCGAATGGCCTCCATGCAGAATCTCCAGGTAGAGCGACTCGATCTCCCGCGCTCGCCCGAGCACCATTCCATCTTCCATAAGGGCGCACAGGGAGACGTAGGCGCGAAAAAGCCGGCTACGCGGAGTGTCCTGAACCAGGTCACGGACGCTCTCCGCCAAAACTCGCGCCCCCCTAAAGTGCCCCGCCTCAACGAGCAGCTCCAGCGCCTCTACCGCATTCCAAGTTGCTTTTGGAGCATACCCATCCTCTGACATCGTTCGCAGCAGCTCCGGCACATGCCGGCGAGAGAGCTGGATTGGCTTGCCGCGAGATTCAACCAGTGGGGCGCGTTTCGTCATACTGCCACCCCCACGTTCTTCTGCGGGCACTTGGCCGGCACATCATGGAAACTAAGAAATGCATCCATTAACACCGAGGTCTCCTCCGCGCGCGAAAGCTCGGGGACGCTTACGCGCCATGCCGTCGGGGCAAGCTGCGCCAAGCTGGCCAGCTCTGCCTGAATGAAAGTCGAGGCCCGCGCCGTGCTCACAACCAGCAGCGGGCAGCGCAGCCGATGCAGGTAAGACTTTACATTGAAGCCTCGATTGCCCAGGCGAAGCGGCAGCCCAAATGGCAGGCGCGCCTCAAGGGAATCCACCAAGCGCTCCAGAAGGGAGGGATGCGGCCGTGCGCTAGCATCCACAACCGCTAGGGTCCGAACCAGCTTCGGATTTGAAAGCGCTAGGTTTTGGGCCAACGTTGCCCCAGCAGCCAAGCCAATCAAGCTGGCTTGTCGCACCCCTAAGTCCCGCAGGACCGTCGCAAGGGATTCAGAGAGGGATTCCCACTTGCTTCCCCGTATCGCCTCGCTCAGAACCACCACCGACCTGGCCCGCTTGCTCAACTGCTCGCTGAGGGCCCGTGCAAGCGGCTCGTAAGATAGGTCATCAAGAACAGTCACAAAAACCCGGCCAGAACCGCGGTCTGAAAGCACCTGCACACCGCTTGTGGGAAGAGAGATCGCTGCTGTAGTCATGGTAGTTTTCGCCTGAGTGAGAAGGGTATCGGAAGCACCCCTCTTAGTCCACTCACGCTGTAACCACTAGTTCTCACGGCCGCTTGGCCGAAACTCCCATTTGATAAGCTGGAGCAGTTGTGTCACCGTGACAAAGCGGGATCACATGGGCTCTTGAGCTGCAAAGTTATTACTTCGGTCAGTAGAGATATGTCGGACGGGTCAGACACGAACAAGCAGGGTCCTTTTGAGCTCCTTAGCGATGATATCCCGTGCTACGCCCCATCCCGCTCCCAGCCCTCCTCCGCGAGCGCTCCAGCGCCGGTAGTGAGCAATGAGGAGGATGAGCCTGCAACCGGCTCAATGGAACCGCCCGTGCGAAAGTATGGCTGCCGCAATTACGACACCTGCCTCGATCTCGCCGCAGCCCTGAACTGGGCGAGCTTCACCTGTGGCGCATGCTCTGGAACCATCAACGAGCAGCTCCTGTGGCGGGCTCGGCATGTAACCCGCAGGGATTCGGTGGCGAAGGCGCTCTGCGAGCTGCCCCCCGTTGCCTCATTTGAGCAGGAAGGTTGCGCGGCCAAGAAAAAACAGCAGTAAGGCGGCTGCCGGACCTCGTGGCGCTCCGCCATGTGCGCTGCCTGCCGGATTAAACGCTACGTGCCCGATAAGAGGGCCGTCCCAACAGGATTACGGGCGGGCTTCCCCCGGCTGCCCCTTTCGCAGTCCCAGGCTGAGCGCTCCCCCGAGGCAGGCAAGCAGGTAAGACTTCGCCCG
>JAFMJG010000143.1 GCA_017853605.1 bacterium | reverse complement strand
TTGCGGCAGCGACCGGGGTGCAGCGCCAGCCGAGCGCTACGTTGTCGACATCACAAATCTTTCGAAGAGCTTTCAGCGCAGGGCCCGCGCCAGGGCAAGCTACTCAACCCTTAAGAGCGCGGCGCTTGGCGTTTTTCGGGGATCGTTTCTGCGCCGTGGGGATCGGGCAGCGGAGGAACGGTCGTATGCCATCCGGAACCTGACCCTGAGGATCCCTCGTGGCGCCTCAGTCGGCCTGATCGGCCGCAACGGCTCGGGCAAGTCCACGTTTCTCAAGCTTGTCACCGGCATCTACAAGCCGGACGGGGGAGTCGTTGACGTTCGGGGTCGGGTCGCCGCGCTGATTGAGCTGGGAGCCGGATTCCATCCAGATTTCACGGGGCGGGAAAATCTTGTCCTT
This sequence comes from bacterium, assembly GCA_017853605.1. GTDB lineage: Bacteria > Bdellovibrionota_C > UBA2361 > UBA2361 > OMII01 > OMII01. The sequence continues at coordinate 6,999 of JAFMJG010000143.1, read as the reverse complement.
GCCGGAGTTATGCATGGCCTCTCAAAGCAAGAGGTGGAGGAGCGGTTTGACGAGATTGTGGAGTTTGCCGAGCTCGGTGGTGTCATCGATGATCCTGTGCGCACGTACTCCTCGGGAATGTTCATGCGCCTGGGCTTTAGCATCGCCGTCCACACAGACCCGGACATACTCCTGGTGGATGAGGTCCTTGCTGTTGGAGATGCCGGATTTGTGCAGAAGTGCAAGGAGCGGATTGCAGAGCTGCGCGCGCAGGGCAAGACGCTCATTCTGGTCACCCACGACCTAGATGCCGTTGAGCGTTGGTGTGACGAGGCGATTTGGCTGCATGAGGGAGAGGTTCGCGAGCGGGGGTACCCTCGACGCGTCATCGATGCCTACCGCCACTTCATTGAGAAGGGAGAGGAGCGGAATATCCTCGAGGCAGAGCGCGAAGAGCCGACTGCGGGCCGTGCCGTAGAGCCGCAGCAGCCGGAAACGGGGCCAGCACGGTGGGGCAGCAGGGAGGTGGAGATAGCTGCAGTGCAGCTTCTCGACCAGAATGGGGAAGAGGCGCGCGTGTTTCATCCTGAGGATCCGATGAGAATACGGATCTCGTACAGGGCAAACGACCTGCAGGACGACGTAGTCTGTGGAGTCGCCATACATCGGGGCGATGGCTTGTCTGTGTTCGGGACAAACACGGAGCTCGATCGGGTGGAGCTCCCGAAGCTAGAGCGCAGCGGTGTGATTGAGTGCCAGCTTCAGCGCTTAAGCCTGCTCGACGGCGCTTTCTTTGTGGATGTGGCTTTCCACAAGCGTGATGGATATGCGTTTGACTACCACAAGGCTGCGGTGCAGTTCTCGGTGCGCTCAGATGGGCGCGTCGTAGGGGTGATTTCGCCAAAGCGAGAGTGGCGGGCCCATGGGGAGGCATGCCGATGCTTGCAGTAGGAAAGGAGGCCTGGCGCTTCAGGGCCCTGATTGAGGCGCTTGTAAGACGCCATGTTGCCACGCGGTACAGGGGCTCTGCGTTCGGGTTTTTTTGGTCATTCCTCAACCCTCTCTGTCTCATGATGGTGTACACGCTCGTCTTCCACCACTACATGCGATTTGACGGGGGAGCGCACTACCACCTTATGGTTTTCGCCGGGCTGCTGCCCTGGATTTGGACGAGCAGCGCCCTCTCGGAGGGCACGGCATCAATCGTCGGTAGCGGGCATCTCATCACGAAGTCCCTGTTCCCAGCCCACATCCTTCCCCTTGTCGCTGTCATCTCTACCATGATTAATTTCGTCCTCGCCCTGCCGATGCTGGCCGTGTTCATGCTGCTTGCGGGGGTGCCAGTGCCAGGGACGTGGGCATGCTTGCCGCTCCTGGTGCTGCTGCAGGCACTGATCCTGAACGGCCTTGTTCTTGGCCTGAGCGCAGTCAACGTGTTCTTCCGCGACGTTCAGCACCTGGTGGGCAACGTGCTCACGTTCCTTTTCTTTCTCTGCCCAATCGTGTACCCGGAGTCGGCAGTTCCCGCGAAGTACCGGTTCCTTGTTGATGCCAATCCCTTCGCGGCCCTGACGGTGTGCTACCAGAAGGTCCTCGTGCAGGGGGAGCTGCCGCAGGCCCAGGCAATCGGGGTTTTGCTTGCTGCGTCTATCCTGTCGATGCTGCTGGGAGCATTTGTCCACGACTCATGCAGGGAGAGGTTTGCGGAGGCGCTGTGAGCACTACGAGGGCAATTCATCAGCTCGTCCATACTCTTAGTTACGGGGATGCCATATCGACCGAGGTGTTGGCGCTTCAGCGCACCTTGCGGGGGCTAGGGTTTGCCAGCGATGTCTTTGCGATCGGAGAGCATGCCAGGCTTCGGGGCCGCTCGCGGCCGTATGGCGAGATCGGCAGCGTTGGCGACGCGGGGCTGATCCTTCACTACTCCCTTGGCTCGCCTCTCAATGGCATCTACGCCTCCTGGAAGGGTGGGCGGAAGATCCTGGTGTACCACAACATAACTCCAGCCAGGTGGTTCAACGGGGTGAATGGCCGGGTCGCCCGGGACATTGAGCATGGACTGCGGGACCTCCCGGGCTTGTGCGCGGCTTCCGACGCCCTTTGGGCGGACTCGCCCTTCAACGCGGATGAGCTGTCGCAGATGGGGCATCGGGCCGAGGTGTTGGACCTACTCGTTGACCCTGAACGGTGGGAGCGGCCGAGAAACGAGGAGATTTTCCGGGCGGTGAGGGCCTCGGCGGGCGTTAATGTCTTGCACGTCGGGAGGCTCGCGCCGAACAAGTGCGTCGAGGACATTCTCAAGAGCTTCCACTTCTTCCACCGGCACATCTGCGCTGATTCCCGGCTGTGGCTGGTGGGAATCGACACGGACACTGAGCTCTACTCGTTTTCGCTTCGGGAGATGGCTGCCCGCTTGGGAATTGGGCATGTCGTAGAGTTGCCAGGGTGCATGTCGGATGAGGGAGTGCGGGCCATGTATGAGGCTGCGAGTGTGTACGTTTGCATGAGTGAGCATGAGGGCTTTTGCCTGCCCCTGATCGAGGCGATGCATTTTGGGCTTCCGGTTGTCGCATTTGCGGCGGGCGCGGTAGGGCACACCGTGGGCGATGGGGGCGTGGTGCTGCGGGAAAAGCGCCACGCTGATGTTGCGCAGCTGATCGGAATGCTGTCAGCCGAAGGCTCCCTCAGGCAGCGTGTGGTGGATGCGGGCCGGCGCCGCGTGGAGTTCTTTAGCTATGAGCGGTTCTCCGCGCGTGTGGCTGATCTTGTCTCCCGCGGATCAGATGAGCGGCGCAAGGTTCAGGGGGCATGATGCGGGTCGCCTTTGACATTAGCGCGCTTGATCCTGCCTTCAAGTGCCACGCTCAGCGAGGCATAGGCAGGTATGTAGCGGAGCTGAAGCGGTCGCTTGAGGGGCCGGGTGAAGACCAGCTCCAGGTTGAGTGGTTCGACCACAAAAGCCTGATCCACCGCGGACTCGCTGCCCGTGCGGTGCGTGCGCTGCCAGTCGGAAGGACGACGGTGCGGCAGCAGCTGCTGTATCCGCTCAAGCTCTCTGCTGGCGAGATGCGGCGATTTGATCTCGTGCACTTTCCTGCCCATATGGACGCGCCTGCCTGGAGCACAAAGCCGTACGTGCTCACGGTGCTAGACCTGATCCCCTTGGTGCTCAAGGACCTGTACAAGATGAATCGGCCGGGCTGGCGCTTTGAGTTTGCCCGATGGCTTGAGATCCGCGCTATCCGGCAGGCCGCATTCCTCCTGGCGATTTCAGAGGCCACGGCGAAAGACATCCATCGGCTGCTGGGCGTGCCCCTGGACCGAATCATGGTAACGCCGCTCGGGGTTGATGAGGAGTTCTTCTCCCTGTTCGGGCGGCGTGCACAGAGGAGCGAGGAGCAGTCGCTTGAGCTCCGCATTCGGCTGGGCATTCCGGCGGGACGGCCGATCCTGCTGTACGTCGGCGGCCACGATGAGCGAAAAAATATCCGGGGATTGGTTGAGATCGCCGCTGAGGCAGTTCGCGAAATCGAGCGGCAAGGGGGCGACGTGCCGGTGCTTGTGATGGCTGGCCGAGTTAGCTCCAACAAGGAGGAGGAGCGCCTTAACCACGCACTTTGGGATTTTTCAATGGCCTCGGATACCGTGAGCCTCGGCTACGTCGCGGACGATGACCTTCACTCCCTGTATGCGGAGAGCTCCGTGTTTCTCTTTCCTAGCCTCTACGAGGGATTCGGGCTCCCGGTTCTTGAGGCGATGGCCGCAGGGCTGCCGGTAGCGTGCTCGAACGTCTCCTCAATGCCAGAAGTTTTGGGAGATGCTGGCGTGCTCTTTGCTCCAGACGATATCCGTGCTGGAGCTAAGGCTGTCTTAGAGCTTTTGCGAGACCCTGCGCGCGCCCGGGAGCTTTCTGAGGCCGCCCACCGCAGGGCCCGGTCATTCACCTGGGAGCGGACAGCGCAGCTGACGCGAGAGGGCTACAGGGCTGCTGGCGAGCTGCTCGGCCTTTCGCCGCTGCCAGCGGGGAGTCCATCAGGGGCGGCAGGCGAGAGGCTCCTCTCAGCTCAGGGCGAGTGAAACGCATGATCCCGCTGCCGTCACACGATATGCGGTGCTCCGAAGAGCTAGGCGGCCGTCTCCCATGCCGCAGCGGCTCTGCGGGGCGGGCAGCCAAGTCGAAGATGGAGTGGGCGTTTGTCCTGGGGTGCGTTGTTCTCGGCCTGCTCATTCGGCTTGACTTCATGAGGGCCTCCCAGTGGTCCATCGACTCAGACGAGGCGATCGTGGGCCTAATGGCCAAGCACATTCTGGAGGGGCGCGGCATTCCGGTCTTTTACTACGGGCAGCACTACATGGGATCGCTTGAGGCGCTGTGTGCGAGCGGAATGTTTCGCCTTTTCGGTGCCTCGCCGATCGTCCTGTCCCTCGTGCCCCTCAGTTTCGCCCTGCTGCTCATCCCGATTATGCATGCCCTGGGCGCTGCCCTCGGAGGCCGGACAGCGGGCCGAGTTGCCGCGCTGCTGGTAGCGGTTCCACCGTCAGCGCTCATCATCTGGAGCACCAAGGCGCGGGGAGGTTTTATCGAGGTTTTAGTGCTCGGGGCGCTAGCGCTGCTCGTCGCAACAAAATGGCTCCAAGGGGAGCTGTCTCGGCTTCGGTACCCGACCATAGCGGGGGCGATTCTCGGCATCGGCTGGTGGGTGAACAACCAGATCCTCTACTTTTTGCTTCCGATAGGTGGATTCGTTGGCATGGCGGTCCTGAGGAGTGTGCTGGAACGGAAGCTTCGCTTCTGGCAGGGGGCTCTGGCATGCCTCTGCGGAGCGGCCGCGTTCTTTGTGGGAAGCCTGCCTTACTGGGCCTACAATGTCGCACACGGGTTCCCTTCCCTCGGCATGTTTGGCCTCGCTGATTCAGAGGCGGTAAAGAAACATGCAGAGGGGCTCTTCTCGGAAGCGATCCCAATCCTGTTGGGGGCTGTCCGCTTCTGGCACTCAGAGGAGATATTTCCAGGAGCTGCTGCTTGCGCGTACGTCCTGTACGCCTCGATGCTTGGCTCCTTGCTGGTGCTTCGGCGCAAGCAGGTGCTCATGCTGCTCAGCGGCTGCGTGGACCGCAAGCAGCCGATTGAGATGGTGCTTGCGGTCATTCCGCTGAGTTGCATCATATTTGTTGCCAGCACCTATGGGTGGCTGTCGCAAGCCCCAAGGTACCTGCTTCCGATGTATGTAAGCCTCTTTGTCTCTGTAGGCTTCTGCGTTTCGGCCCTCGCTGCCCGTTCAAGAAGCCTCGCAACGGGGTGCATTGCGGGGATTCTTGGACTGAACATCGCATCGGCGTACTTGGGCGGCCGAGCGATCGCCGGCGAGCCGATAGTGTTTAACGCTGAGCGCGTTGCGCGCGATGACTCGGAGCTGATAGCAGCGCTGGACTCGCTGGGTATCCGGTACGTGCGCACCAACTATTGGATAGGCTATCGCCTCGCTTTTGAGACGAATGAGAGGATCACGTTCTCCATGTTCCAGGAGCCCCACCAGGTCCGAATACCTGAGTACGAGGCGGCGTTGGCTCCAGCAGCGCGGGAGCGGACGCCCCTTGTGCTGGTGCCGGGAGAGGCGGAGCTGGTCAGGGGCGCGCTGCGGGCGGCCCAAGTTCCTTTCTCTGAGCGGGCAGTGGCGGGATACGTGATTATGTACGACCTGCAGCCGCCCGCGAAGAGCGCTGCACGGCAGGTGTTCCCCGAGGTGCAGAGCGCCAAGGCAAGCGGCTCGCGCGATCCGTACCAGGCGCTTGATGGGGATGTGAGGACACGTTGGGGCAGCGGGGAAGCGCAGAAGCCCGGGATGTCCTTCGAGGTGATGTTCGAGAAGCCGGAGCGCCTGAGCGGCATTGAGTATGAGATTGGGATGTGGCCCCATGATTATCCGCGAGGCCTCCAGGTTGAGCTGGTGCTCCCCTCGGGCGAGCGTCGGGTGGCCTTGCGAGCGGGGGACTACGAGGCGGTTCGTTACCTGTACCAAATGAACGGGGTGTTCCGGCTCGATTTTGCGCCGCAGGAGGTGCGAGGAGTGGTGCTGATCCAGACGGGGCGCGACGAGCGCCTCGACTGGTCGATAGGGGAGCTCATGTTTCTTGGTCCAGGCGGGCAAGGCTGACGCACTATGGGCCAACGACGCATAACCGGATTATTGGAGCTCGCAAAGGCACTCATTGGCGGCTCATTGATCGTGTTCCTGGTGTACGTCGCGGACTGGCACGTCGTGCTCCTATCCCTATCCCAGGTTTCGCTCCCTGACCTGCTCATCCTGCTTGCCCTGGCTGCCTTGCTTATCCTGGTGAGCGTGATCAAGTGGAGGGCTTTCCTGGCAAAGCTCGGAATATCGGCCTCCCTTCCGCATCTGTACCGGCTGTACCTGGTTGGATATTTCGTGAACCTGGTGATGCCCTCGTATATCGGGGGGGATGTTGTGCGGAGCCTCTATGTGGGCAAAGAGGTAGACAAGGCCCGTGCGGTGTCGGCCACCGTGTTGGAACGGTACACGGGGCTACTGGCGATGATAGGCATGGCGTGCGTGGCGCTTCTTTTTGCGCATGGGCTGCCGGGCCAGGTCAGGCTGCTTGTGTCTCTTGTGGCTCTCGTGGCGGTGTTTGGGAGTGCTGCGCTCTTTTCGCGGCGAGCGTCTTGGCTGCTTGAGATTCTTGCGTTTCCTCATGCATGGCGCGCGCTGTGCCGACGAGTTGAAGACGGCCTCGTCATGGGAGCGAAGGACCCACGGCTGCTGCTCTCTGCCATGGCGCTTTCGGCGCTTTTCCACGTGCTCACGGTAGTTAACACCATGGCTGTGGCCCATGCTGTAGGGTGGACTGGGGCGGGGTGGGGGGATCTCTTCGTCGTGGTTCCTCTCGTTCTTATCGTGGGCGCGGTGCCCATCTCGCCGCAGGGTCTGGGGATACAGGAGGGCGCGTTCGTTTTCTTTCTAAAGGGGTGCGGCGCCAGTGAAGCGGAAGCATTGGCTG
>JAFMJG010000142.1 GCA_017853605.1 bacterium | reverse complement strand
GCAATTTAAGATATACCACCAGCCGCCGTGGGAGAGATGGTGGAGGGGAGGGGAGGCCGGGCCAAAACGGGCCAGGTTTCGGGAGCTGCTTCGCAGGCTCAACAAGCGCAACCACCGGAAGGTCTGCATCATCGATTCGCAAACTGCCTTCGTCGGGAGCATGAACGTGATCGATTGCCACGTTCCCTCCATCGCGGGCGCAGAGACCTGGCGTGACACGGGGGCCTGTGTGACGGGCCGCAATGTTGGGGAGCTCAAGTCCTCGTTCGAGTGGTCTTGGTACGGGCCGCTCAGGCGCCTTGCGATGAGGCTCCGCGGCCGGCAGCGGCCGGCGCGCTCAAGCGAGCTTGTTAAGCTCAATACCCGCAGGAAGCAGAGGCAGGACAACTACCTCGACCTGCTCGTCAGGATCGTTGCCTCGGAGCGCCGCGCCTGGATCACCAATGCCTACTTTGTGCCTGACGGCTCGCTGCTGCGCAGCCTCGGTGTGGCCGCAAAGGCCGGCGTCGATGTGAGGATTCTGGTGCCGCAGTTCAGCGACATCCGGTTTATCCCCTGGATCGCCTCAGCTTTTCACCTGGGATTGCTCCGAGCGGGCGTGCGCGTGTTCGAGTATACTGGGAGTGTGCTTCACGCGAAGACCATGGTGATAGATGACTGGGCCCTGGTGGGCTCCAGCAACCTAAACCACCGCAGCCTCCTTCATGACCTTGAGGCTGATGTTGTGCTGCCGGGGGAGCGGGAGCGGACCTCGCTGGAGCGGCAGTTTCTCGTTGATCTTGAGTCAGCCCAGGAAGTGACGCTTGATTCGTGGTCGAGCCGCCCCTGGATCGAGCGTCTCTTGGGGCGCTGGCTCCTGTCGTGCAGGTACCTGCTGTAGGTTTAAAAATGGCTGCTGAGGGTTGCGTAAAGGTTTTTTCGTACAATATCCACAAGGGCTTTGCCCTTGGCAATCGCGCATTCGTCCTGCCCTTCATACGGGACGCCATGGCGGCGCTTGAGCCCGATATCGTGTTCCTTCAGGAGGCCCTCGGCAAGCATGACAAACACGCAGCCCGGCACCAGGAATGGCCTGATCTCTCCCAGCCAGACTTCATCGCCCAGGGAGTTTGGCCCCACGTGGCCTACGGCAAGAACGCGGTATACTCCCACGGGCATCACGGCAACGCTATCTTGAGCAAGTACCCGATACGGAGCTTTGAGAACATAGACGTCTCCACCAACGCCTTCGAGTCGCGTGGCATCCTGCACGCAGTGCTCGATGTGCCCGGCTGTCCGCTTCCGGTTCACTCCATCTGCGTGCACCTCAACATGCTCCGCAAGGGGCGCGACATGCAGCTCAAGCAGCTTTGCCGTCGCGTCATGCGGAGCGTCTCGCAGGCGGAGCCCCTGATTGTCGCCGGAGACTTCAATGACTGGCAGGAGAGCGCGTCAAAGCTGCTCTTCGATGATATCGGGCTGCACGAAGTGTTCCTTCACCTGCACGGAGAGCATGCGCCGACCTTTCCGACCAAGTACCCCTTGCTTCGGCTCGACCGGGTGTACGCGAGGGGGTTCGCGGTTGTTGACGGCGAGATCCTGCACGGCGCGCCGTGGTCTGAGCTCTCCGACCATGCCCCCTTGTATGCCAAGCTGCACCTACCAGGCGAAAATAGGCCGGAATAGCCCGGCGGCTTTGACTCCGCGCAGGGGGTGCTTTACCCTTTTGAGCGAATCTTGGCTAGGGTAGATGCCCCACTGTGCTCACGGATCGGGCTTGCCACGCGGCGAGCTGGCTCCGTTAGCACGGGTTGTGCAACGGTTTTTACAAAGGAGGTTTGTCATGATTGCGTTGCTCGTTTTTGGCGCCATCGGCTTTTCAGCTCCGGCGCCGGAGGTGTCCCCGCTCTCGGAGAGTGAGGCGCTGGCGGTCGTTTGCGAGCTGTCGGAGCTGCTTTCGGGCTTTGGCCGGAATTTGTCTGGGCTGGAGCCGGATTCGGTGAACGACATGAGCCTGTTCACACAGGCCCAAAGGAGGAGGCTCGCGGGGATCAGTGCCCTGTTGCGCGCCGCGGAGCGGGATTTTGCCACGGTCCCCAACAAGAAGTCGCGGGAGGCGCTACTTGAGGGCAGCCGCAAGATGCGGGAGATCCTTGAGGCGGCCCAGCGGTCGTTAAAGGGAGTGGAAGATCGGCCGAACGCGGTTGATGTGTTTCGCGCCATTGGTCGGGAAGCGAGCCTTGCGGCTCCATTCCGGGACTTTGTGATGCGGCAGCCGGGCTTTTCAAAGCCCACGGTAGGGGAGAGCAGCATTATACTGCCCCCCTAATGCTTTCGGCTGCTTGAGGTTGTTGGTGCAGCGTTTCGAGATCTTCTCGAGCGCGACCGTATGTGACGCGCAGCCCGTGCCAACGACCCTTGACGCGAGCCAGGGCCCGCTAATCAGGCTAAGGGGCGACCACCTTCCAGATCTTCGACTGGTCTTTCGGTATCTTCTTGAGCTTAACCGACTCGAAGTTGAAGAAGCGGCTGGCTGCGCCTGCCCCATCGACATTGAAGATGGACATCACCTTGCCATCGATGGCTATGTGCACCTTTGTGAGGCTGTTCCAGCTAAGCTCGATCGACTCCCACTTTCCGTCCTCGTGCTGCCGGCGCAGCACCATGCGCTCGTCTGATACCTGCTCGACCTTGACCTGGCGCTGCGAGGAGCCGGACGAGATCTTCTTCGCTGCACGCCGCTCCGCTTCCAGCACCTGCTTCTTGAGGTTCTCAAAGGAGAGGAAATCCTTGCCGAGAGGAACAGAGACCTGCTTCAGGATCCTCGGGGCACTCTCAGCCTCAAAGGTGCGGTTGGCGTAGTTAACGCGCACGAGGCACTCTTGCGCGCGGATTGAGGTAGTGGTGACCTTCTTGCCTTTCTTCGAGGATACCTGGACCTCCTCCTCTTGCTTTCGGCGGGCCTCTTGAAGCTTGCTGGTGATGGCATCCTGGGTCTTCTTATGCCTGTCAAAGAGCCCAAAGCCGGAGGCGACGTACTTCACCGCGTTCCAGGCCTTCGACTCGGAAGCAGGGGCGGCCGAGGCCCCGCGCAGGCTTCGGTAGAGGCTGCGGATCTCGCCGAAGAGAGAGTGCTGTTCCTTCATCCCCACTTTCAGCTGCTTGTCGATCTTGCGAATCTCTTTTAAGTCCTCTTCCAAGAGGTCTCCCGCAACCACCGCAGACTTTGGCCTCTGCGCCACTGCAGCTGCGCCTGAACCCGGACGCTGGGTCGCAACTTCCGCGCTGAATGGAAGCACCAACGGGTCAGAACCTACCATCCCGTAGGTGTCGACCTCAGTCACCTTGTTCGGCTGAACAACAACCTGAGTAGGGTTGGTGGGCGGCCGAAGAGGCTCTCGGGAAGCGTCGCTATTTTGCTGGTTTCTCATAAAGGCTCCGCCGAAAGATGGTAACTGGTATCGATCCCCTAATCAAATAGTTGCGAACCGCTGGTTGACACACGGATTTAGAGTGCACACGCCGCAACAACTGTGGCCTGTAATCTCGCCAAAAAGCAGGGGAAAATCCACCGCAATGTGTCATACCAAAGGGCGTTGGGGGGCCGCTGTGCGGCCTATCATGCAGGGACGGCTCATGCAGCGCTCCTAAGGAGGGCCCTATCCCCTCAAGAATACAGGCCTTACTTGGCTAGGAAGGATAGGAGTGCTTGCCCGGCTGTTGTGTAGCCCCTGCTTTGAGGGGGCCTCTCCCCGGCACAAAAACGGCCGTGTTCGTTACATGAGGCGCCTAACACCCAAGACTCACTCTTTGTCGCCGGGGTTAAGCGGCTTGGCAGTCAGGATCGGTGCCTCTCCTTAAATTGTAGGCCTCTGGTATGCTCCCCGGAATGTTTGCCGAGATACCGCCGCATAATGCCGCACCCCCTGCATTGGTCACTCCTGCCGCTAGCGCCGAGGCCCGAGTTGTGCGCCTTGCGGCGGCAGCGATTCTTAGGGAGCTCAAGGGCGATGTCCAGATCGCGATCGAAAAGCGGGTATCCCTCTGCCGCGAGGGGATGGCCGCAGCGGAGGCGGAGCTCAGGGAGGCCAGGGCGGAAGCGGGAAGGCTCACCATCTTTGAGTTCTACTCCTCGGTAGGACAGGCTCTGCGCAGCCAGATTGAGATTGATGAGGTGCGGCTGCGGTTCTTCGCCAGGGAGCACCAGCGAGCCTGCGGGTCCCTTGAGCAGCTCGCCAAGGCGCAGCACACGATTGAGAGTGGAAGGTTTGAAGAGGCGATCCCGCTCCTCAAGGCCATTCGAGAAGAGAGCCGGCAGCGGTTCCCTAGCCAGGCGCTCATCACGGTCATTCAGCGAATGGCGGCCTCCCAAGAGCCGTAAGGGCCTCTATTTCGCCTCGAACAGAAGCTGCTGGCGCTTGGGCGAGATCGAGACTGGAGAGCCGGCAGGGTACTTGCCGCTAAAGCAGGCATCGCAGAACTTTCCCGGTGTTGAGCCTACGGCCCGGTAGAGCCCGTCCAGGGAGAGGTAGCCAAGGGAGTCGACGCCGATGTAGCGGGCGATCTCCCCAATTGAGTGCTTCGCGGCGATCAGCTCTGCCTTATCCGGCGTGTCGATGCCGTAGTAGCAGGGGTCGGTAGTTGGGGGAGAGGAGATGCGCAAGTGGATCTCCCTTGCGCCGGCCTGGCGCAGCATCGCAACCAGCTTTTTGCTCGTCGTCCCGCGCACAATCGAGTCGTCAACCACAATAACTGACCTTCCCTTCAGGAGCTCGGGGTTGGGATTGAGCTTAATTTTTACGCCAAAATCCCGGATGCTCTGCTTTGGCTCGATGAACGTGCGGCCCACGTAGTGATTGCGGACCAGCCCCATCTCGAGCGGAATGCCCGAAGCCTCTGCGTAGCCGATCGCGGCTGCTGTCCCGGAGTCAGGCACCGCTGTCACAAGGTCAGCGGCGACGCGGTTCTCGCGCGCCAGCTCGGCGCCCATGTTCTTCCTGAGCTGGTAGACGTTTTTGCCGAACACGTTTGAGTCTGGCCTGGCAAAGTAGACGAACTCAAAGATGCACGGGGCCTCCCGGGCGAACCCGAATGGAAAGAAGCTGCGCATGGAGCCGTCCCGAAGGATCTCAATCAGCTCTCCTGGCGCAACATCGCGCTCGTATTTCGCCCCAATAAGGTCAAACGCGCAGGTCTCCGAGGCGAAGACCTTTGCCCCATGTAGCGTGCCCATCGCCAAGGGGCGCAGCCCGTGGCGGTCCCTGACTGCCATGAGGCGGTCCTCAAAGAGGAGCAGCAGGGAGAACGCCCCTTGAAGCCGCTGCAGCGCCCCTATCACGTTCTCCGCGAGGGGCTGCTCGCGGTCGCCCCGGGCGAGAAGGTGCAGGATGGTCTCGGTGTCAGAGGTGGTGGCGAAGATAGAGCCCTCGCGTATCATCTGCTGCCGGAGCTCCTCGGCGTTTACCAGGTTGCCGTTGTGGGCAACCGCCGTGTAGCCGAGCGAAATGTCAGCCACAAAGGGCTGCACGTTCGCCAGCTTGTTGCCTCCGGCGGTGGTGTAGCGCACGTGCCCGACCGCAACCGAGCCGGGAAGCCGCGAGAAGTCGAAGTCGGCGAAGACATCTGCCACCAAGCCGAGACCCTTATGCACCGAGAAGTGCGGCTCGCTCGAGCCGTTGTGGTGCACAGAGACTACGCCCGCGCCCTCTTGCCCCCGGTGCTGCTGCGCATACAGCCCGAGGTAGGCTAGGTTGGCCGCTTCGGCGTGGTTCCACACCGCCATGAGCCCGCACTCATCGTGAAACTTGTCCGACGGATCCATCGCTGCTACCCCTCAAAGAGCTGGTCAAGACCGCTGAACCACGCTGCAAATGCTTCTGCTGCCCCGACCGAAGCCACGTTCTCAACAGTGATGGCGGCACCCCCGACCGTTCCCCGGCCGCTGACAACGACTCCCGCAGCTCCTATAGCGCGTTCGACCTTATCGAGGTCGCTGGGGGCGACGCTAAGGATGAAGCGCGCCCCGCTTTCAGCAAAGAGCGCTGCGTCGGGCCGAATGCCGCGCTGGCAGAGGGAGAGCGAGGCGCCCAGCGGGGCCTCGTAGTCGCTAAAGCAGCACTCAGCGAGCGCGACAGCGAGCCCTCCGTCTGAGGCGTCATGGGCTGACCTGAGCAGGCCCTGCGCCGCCAGGCTTCGCACCAGGTCGCAGGTTCTTCGCTCAAGCGCATAATCGAGCTTTGGAAGCGCGCCCCGCTCCTGCCCGTGGGCCAAGGCGAGGTAGGCGCTGCCCCCGAGGTCTGACTCATAGGTCTCTCCAATCAGCAGGATGGCATCGCCTGGCTCGCGGAAGGCCGATGGAAGGGCCTTGGCCGCGTCGTCCAGCAGGCCAACGACCGCCAGCAGCGGGGTCGGCTGGATCCCCTGGCCCTGGGTCTGGTTGTAGAGGCTGACGTTTCCGCTCACCACCGGCACTTCGAAGGCCCGCGCCGCCTCCCCGAGGCCCTTGATGCTGTTCTCGATCTGCCACATCGTCTCGGGGGTCTCGGGGCTTGGCATGTTGAGGCAGTCCGAGATGCCGATCGGGTATGCTCCCGTTGCCGCGATGTTGCGGCACGCCTCGGCCAGAGAGAGGGCCGCTCCCGAAAAGGCGTCGATGGCGCAGTAGCGGGAGTTGCAGTCGAGCGTAATTGCGATGCCCTTCTCCTTGCCCGAAGTCGACTTGAGGCGAATGACGCCCGCATCGCTGCCGGGATGAATGACGGTGTCTCCCCGGACGGTTGAGTCGTACTGGCTGTAGACGGCGTGGCGCGAGCAGAGGTTCGGGCTGGTGAGCATGTCGAGCCAGGCTTTGGAGAGGTCGGCTGGCAGCGGGATCTCCGCGCATTCTACTGGATCCCGGAGTCCTGGGGTGGCGGGATCCTTTGAGGGCCAGCGATACTCCGGCACAGCGCTGGTCAGGAGGCTCGCTGGAATCGAGGACACCAGCTCCCCATGCCAGAGTAGCTCCACGTTGCCCCCTGGGATGACCTCGCCGATCGCAACCGCGTCGAGCTCCCAGCGCCGAAAGATGTCGATGAGCTTCCGCTCTTCACCCGCCTTGACCACAAACAGCATCCGCTCCTGCGACTCTGAGAGCATGATCTCGTACGGGTTCATTCCGGATTCCCGCTGGGGAACCCGGTCCAGGTGCATCCTGACGCCGTTGCCGCCGCGGTCTGCCATTTCAAATGAGGAGCTGGTGAGCCCCGCAGCGCCCATGTCCTGCACGCCGACGATGCAGCCGCTCTTGAAGGCCTCGAGGCAAGCCTCGAGCAGGAGCTTTTCCTGGAAAGGGTCGCCAACCTGCACCGTGGGGCGCTTTGATTCCGAGTCCTCGGTAAACTCCTCCGAGGACATGCTCGCGCCGTGAATTCCGTCCCTTCCTGTTTTGGACCCGACGTACAGCACGACATTCCCGACTCCGGCGGCAGTGCCGAGGAAGACCTCATCGTGCCGCACCACCCCGAGCGCAAAAGCATTTACGAGACAGTTGCCGTTAAATGAGGGATGGAATGAGAGTTCGCCCCCGACGGTGGGGATTCCCATGCAATTGCCGTAAAAGCCGATGCCGTTTATCGCGCGCCGCAACAGGTGCCGACTTTTTTGCAGCGAGGGATCGCCAAAAC
>JAFMJG010000022.1 GCA_017853605.1 bacterium | reverse complement strand
TGCCCGGTTGATTGTTTCTACAACATCAAGAAGAAGGAGTATAACGACCGCTTCTCGCGCCCGGCAAAGGGCGATGATGTGGGAATGCTCATGATTCACCCCGATGAGTGCATCCACTGCGGCGCGTGCGAGACGGAGTGCCCAGTTGAGGCGATCTACGAGGACTCCGGCGTGCCAGAAACCTTTAAGGAGTTCGTGGCCATTAACGCTGAAGAGACCGGCGCGATGAGCGACGATCAGCTCGACGAGGCGCGCTGCACCTCCAAGTAGCGCTGCAGCCGGCGCGCCACGTGCCGTTTGGCGCGCAAAGCCCGCAAAGTTGCCGTTCCTGCGACTGTTTTGGTTGTGCCTTGGCTTGTCGCGTGGCACCTTACAGGTATGGGGCTGCGTGCCGCAGCCCACGTGTTTTCAATGAAGCTCACTCAGTTTGGGACATCGCTGGTGGTGTGTGGCGCCGTTCTTCTTGGCGTGCGGCCGGCTGTGGCCAACCCTGGCATGGGAGCAAACCTCGGGCTGCGGGCGCAGGTGACCAAGAGCGCCCCTCGGGGGCAGTTCCAGGTTCCTGAGATCCTCAGGGCGCGGGTTGACTTCTGGAAGGACGTCTTCACCAAGTACACCTCCAACCAGGTGGTGGTTCACCACCGCGACTTCCCGCAGATCCGATTCGGGGTGCTCGACTTTTCTGCTGAGGCCAAGGTGATGAATCCGGTGCAGCTCGAGCGCTACCGTGACCGGGCGGAGGCCGACGCAGTGGGGAGCATCAAGCGCCAGCTCCTGGCGCTCGCCCAGGGCGAAGAGCCTCAGACGCCGTTCCAGCGCGACGTGGTGGAGCGCTTGGCGGCGCTGCCAGGGGGCAACGAGAAGTACAAGAAGCTGGTTGATGAGGATCTCATCCGCACTCAGTCCGGGATTCGCGAGCGTTACGGCGAGGCGATCCGCCGCTCGTGGAAGTACCTGCCTGCGATGGAGCAGATCTTTGTCTCAGAGTTTGGGCTTCCGAGGGAGCTGACGCGCATCCCGTTCATCGAGTCATCCTTTGACTACTCGGCGTACAGCAGCGTTGGGGCAGCGGGGATCTGGCAGTTCATGCCGCGCACCGCCCGCTCCCACAGGCTGCTTGTCGGGCGCTTTGTTGACGAGCGCCGCGATCCATTGCGTGCCACCCGCGCCGCGGCCGAGTACCTGCGCGGCGCCTACAACTCGCTCGGGGCCTGGCCGCTGGCGATCACCTCGTACAACCACGGGATCGCTGGGGTCAGGGGCAAAGTGAACAAGGCGGGCACCAATGACCTGGCGGCGATTATCGAGGATCCGCGCGAGCGGTACTTTGGCTTCGCGTCAACGAACTTCTACCCGGAGTTCCTCGCTGCGCTTGAAATCTACGACGAGCACGAGACCTACTTCCCCGAGATACCGGCGCAGGCGCCGCTGCGGGTCTACACGGTGCCAGTCAAGGCCGCAGTTCCTGCCGCGCAGATATCGAGGCAGCTCGGCGTGCCGCTGGAGGCCCTCAAGGAGGCGAACTACGCGCTCCTTGATCCAGTTTGGAGGGGTGCGGCACGCATCCCGGCCGGGTACAGCCTGCGTGTGCCGCTTGAGTTCCGCAAGGCCGGCGATCCTGAGGGAGCCGAGAGGCCGCTGCCGATCGTGCCGGTGTCCCAGCCCCTTACAGGGAGCATCAAGCACCGGGTTCAGAAGGGCGAGAGCCTTGCCGAGATCGCCAAGCGCTACCACACCACGCTGCAGCGCCTGATGGAGCTCAATGGGCTCTCTGCCCCAAAGGTGAAGCCGGGACAGCAGGTCATCGTGCGCGATGTGCCCCTTCGCCCGCAGGCTGTGCCGCCCGCGCAGGTGCCGCCAGCCGCGGTGCCGCCCGCCGCGCTGCCGAGGGCGCAGCAGCGCGCTGAAGGCTCTGACGTCGCCGTGGCGATCGCGCGCGCCGAGGCTGATGAGCGGGAACCTGCCAAGCAGAAGCCGGCGCCGGCCCGTGTGTACGTTGTGAAGGCTGGCGACTCGCTGTCAGGGATCAGCAAGAAGACGGGCGCCTCGCTCGGGGCGCTCAAGAGGGCCAACGGCCTCAAGGGGCCGGATATCGTTGTGGGCCAGGCGCTGCGCCTCCCCTAGGCCGGATGCCGCGCTCAAGCGGCGCTCTCTTGGCCCTTTTCACTGTCACTCGTGCCCTCTGCAGCAGCCTCAAGCTGCGGGATCTCTGCAGAGGCGGCGAACACCTCTTTTTCTAGCGTGGGAGTGAGCCGTCCGAGGCGGCGGGCCTCACTGACGAGGGCGCCGAGGGCGGCAGTCCTGGCGCTTGGCGTCACGGCGGCATCGTGCGGGGCTCGCAGGATCTCAAGGAATGCGATGCGGGCCCACGGGTCTGAGATCGCGCGGTGGCGTATGCGCTCCAGAACAACCCTAAACTGGTCAGCGTCAAGCCCCTGCGCCCGCTTGAGCGTCTCGAAGTCAGCTGCGACGAGGCGCGACACGAAGGCTGGGCTGTTGTCGCGCACGAGGCGGGACACGAGGTCGCTGGTGCTGAGGTTTATGGCCGTGTTTGCCTTGGCGCTTCCTGAGCCGTCCGCCCCAGCTGTAGGGGCGTCATCGAGCGTCACAGAGGAGGGGTTTCGCACGAGGAATGCGCGGTCGAAGAGGCGCGCGGCAGCCTCGTTGGCGCGGGCGGTGACATCCTCCAGCGCCAAGCCGTGCTGCGCCGCCAGCAGCGCAGTCTCGCGCACTGTGTTCAGGCGCGTTGAGGCGTCGAGGAGGTCAGGGCGCCTGAAGCTTACGCGGGAGTCGGACGGATCCTCTACCTTGACCTGTGTGGCGAGGAGGTGCAGCAGCGCGAGGGCATCGAGGGGGGCGAGCGAGCGCTCCTCGAGGGCGAGCGTAATCAAGCGGTGTGCCGTTCTCCACTCGTCCCGCGTGAGCCACGACTGGTTTCCCGGCACGGGGGCCGAGGCGTCGTTGTGGAAGGCGAGCGCCACCTCGTGCTCGGCGAGGGTCAGGGGCCGGTCGAGAAGGGTGGCTGCCTTGTGAAGCTCAATCGCGGAGGCGAGCCCGAATTGGCGCCTGCGCTCGGCATCCTGGGCGGTAACGAGGAAGGAAACCCGCCGGCGCTGGCATCCCTCTGGCGTCTCGCGCATGCTCACAGGGGCCACTCCGGTGGCGAAGACGCTTGCTGCCAGCCGCTTGAGCCCCGGGATCTCTCCTGAGGGGCCGCGCAGCGCGCTTGAGGCCGAGAGCACTGCGCCCGCAAGCTCTTTGCGCTCAGGCATGAGGCGTGGCGACTGGTCGGTAAGAACGGTGCGGATGGCGGCCGCAGCCGGCTCCTGGAGCGCAGCGCTCTCGAATGCGCGCAGCAGGACGTAGCGCACCTCGGCCAGCTGCCTGCGGGTCATCCCGTTGGCAAACTTGAGCTCGGCGATCGCGGCCGCCAGCGCGCCCGCAACCGAGCTGCGCAGCGCGGCACGCTCCGGGGCGGGCTCCCAGGCGCGGAGCAGCTGCATGCCGAGGAAGAGCCCTTCGAGGCTTGCTGACGGCGTTGACACGAGGGTGACGAGCGCTAAAGCGGCGGCGTCGCCGCTCGGGGCTCCGGTGCGCTCGAGAGAGAGGAGGGCTGAGGCGAACAGGGCCGTATCGTGCCGGCTGAGCTTTGCCTCACTGAGCGCCTTGATGGCGAGCGGCACGCGGGGGCCGGTGTCACCGCTTGTGAGCAGCGCTACAGCCTCGGCAGCGGTCATCTCATGATCGCCGATCACGACCGGCGCTGATTGCCCCTCGTCACCCATGCCAGGAATGCGGCTCAGGGTTGGAGTGCCCGTGAGGGCTGCGCCGGAGCGATCGTTTGGGGTGCTTGCCGCCATTGCAAAAAACTGCCGTTGCCTGGGCCCACCGCGCCCGCTGCTCATGCAGGGGACGAAGCGCTGCCGAAAACCTCTCCAGAAGTTCCCTCTGCCGTAGGGCAGCAGTGAACCTCGGCCGGTGGGACATCGGTCCCGACGCACCGGCCTCCCAATAGTTATGCATGCCAGTGCAGCCGAGGATACCTCCTTCAGGGGCCTTTTTAGGGGATAAAATCGATGTGTTTCAGCCCCTTCCAGACCCCTTGCGCCTTAGGCGCCCAGCCCTTGGGAAGGGGGCATAACTACCGTACTGGGCCTGATGCGAGCCCCCCAACTGAGGGAGGGCCTCCGGCGGCGGATTCTTTTTTGGGGATACTTCGGATGTCGATCGACAAGTACGTGTTGCGCGGATTTACGTCGAGCACCGGTGGCGGTGTGGCGGGATGGGTTGCTACCGCGCCACAAGGCCAGCAGCAGCCGCAGCAGCCGGCGCGAAACGCAGGTGACACTGGAACAAGCTTCGTCATGGGAGGCGCAGGAGGCGGTGGTCGCACCGCCTCAAAGTCTTCAGCCCGCCCATCCGCCCGCGAGAGCTACGGCTTTGGCGTCAAGGAGCGCGAGATCCGCGACTCGGGCACGCGCGGAACTGGCGAGCTCCCAAAGCAGTGCTTCGGATCGCGCCGCGGCCAGGGGGGAGCCCAAGCGAAGGACTACAGCGGCACGCTCATTCCTGCCGCCTTTGTGGCGCTCGCGTTTCTCGGCATCGCCTACGTCCTGATAAACTCCCTGGGGCTCATCCCCAAGCCCATCTCTCGCGAGCACCGAGCCACGAGCGAGGCGGACGTGTACCGCCGCCGCCAGCCGAGCTGGTAGCGCGCCCGCTAGGGCATGCGTTGCAGGAACTGGGAGATGGCTTCCTTGAGCGCCTCGCCGCCGGCCGCAACTGCGTTGACGTGGTTTGCTCCCGGAACTATCCGGAGCTCAGTGCCCTGCGGGGCGAGCCCAAAAAGCTTGTGTGCCATCGAAACTGGAACAACCCGATCAGCGTCCCCGTGCAGCATGAAGAGCGGGGCCGTGAGGCGCCCGATCCTTTCGTCGTTTGGGAAGCGTTTCGGGAGCGCCCTCCAGAGCGGCAGGTAGGGGTAGAGGTGCTGGGCCATATCCCACGAGTTTGTGAAGGTGCTCTCGGTTATCAGCGCACGGGCTTGCGCCCCCTGAAGCAGCTCGATAGCAACTGCGCCCCCCATCGAGCAGCCGTACACTACGATGCGTTCAGGCGCGAAGCCCCGCTCGTGGCGCAGGTGAGAGTATGCAGCGCGAGCGGCGGCGTACGTAGCCGCCTCGCTCGGATGGCCGCGGCTTGAGCCGTAGCCTGGGTAGTCAAACGAGAGGAACGAGAGCCCCAGTGAGGAGAACAGCCGGTAGTGGTCCTCAAAGCGGGTGAGGTTGTGCTTGTTGCCGTGCACGAACAGCACCGCGCTCTCGGAGCCGCGGTCGACAAAAGCGGCGTCGAGGTCGAGGCCGAAGCTGCGCCCGATGCGCAGCCGCTGCGGCGAGAACGGCGAGAGACCGCCGTAATCAGCCGAGGTTGGCTTAAAGGTGAGCTTCTGTTCGAGGTATCTCAGCACGGCCGGAGGTTCCGCTGCAGTAGGCCACAAAAGGCGGGGGGCACCGGCGCTGTGTTGCGCCTGTGCCCCCCTGGTATACCCCACCGCCGCGAGCGGCGAAATGGAGGTTGTTCCTTACGCCTCGTGAGCTGCCTGCTGCGGCTGCTCCTCTGCGGTGAGCTCCTCGATGTTCTTGGGCCAGAGGCAAATTACATCCTCGCCAGGCACCTGGAACACAACGAGCTCATCGCCGTCACGGCGGAAGCCGTAGCGCACAGCGCCGCCGTTGTCACGGAGGAGGTCGCGGCACGCCTTGTCCTGGCCGCCGAACCAGAGCTGCTGGTAGCGCTCAAGGAGCGAGGTGTCATCGAGCAGCTCCCTGTCGAGCATCGCGAGGCAGCGGGTGTCGATGTTGACGTCGCCGAGCTCGCTCGTGGCATCCTTCACAAGCTCTGCAGCCTCAACTGAGTCGCCTTCCGGGTGAACCACGATGGTGTACGCGAACGGGTCGCGCTCAATCCTGTAGGTTCCGCGGGCCACCGTGATGACCTTGCCGCCGAACTCCTGGATGATGTCGTTTTTGACGGCAGCGTCCTCGTCGACAACTGCAGCCATCTTCTCGATGAACTGCGGATTAGCGAGCATGAACTGGTCGATGAGCACGAGGTCGCCGCTTTCGATGGCGATCCGCTCTCTCTGGTTGCCGCTCTCGGCGCTCTGGCGCGGGTGGCGCCGTGAGTGGTGTCCACGGCCACGATTCGAGCGGCCTCCCCGTGAGGACCGTCCGCCACGGTGCGAACGCCTCCCATTACCTCTATCTCTTCGCATATGAGAATACTTCCTAAGGTGAAAAAACGTCTTTCGACGACATACAAGCGCCACCCGCGAACAGTTCTGAAGAAGACGCGCGCAAATGGCTAAGAATACTGCGGGAGCATAGCAGAAGAAGATCGGGGTGTCACACTCTCAGAGGAGCCAATTAGGAAAGTTATTTCAGCTGGTTAAGATATTTGCCGTGCTCCCAGCGCTTGGGCGGGTTGAGATTCGTTAAGCCCAGCTCGCCTCAGGTCGATAACTCCCTTACGCCAATGAGGGCCCATTGCGGCGCCGCAGTTGCCAGCCTCCCAGGTTTTTTCGGGTGGCGCAGCGCGTGGGGCGGGCCGCCGTGTGAGGGAAAGAGATTCATGCAACAGCCAGGGATTACGGTAGAGCAGTCGGGCGGCGAGATCGCAGTTGGGCTGGGGCTCTGGTACGACGCAGAGCGGCTCATGCTCGAAGGTGTTTACCTCGATGAGGTCACAGCCTACCGCGCCCGCAAGGGATGGATTGAGGCATTCGAGACAAATTTTCTGCTTGAGGAGCGGGTTGACTTCCGGGTGCGGGTGCTGCGCCAGGAGAGGGCGCCGAGGTTCAGTGTCGTGTGCGAGTTCATGACAGCGTGCGGAAGGTACGCGTTTTGGCGGCTGACCCACCACCAGGCCCCCGAGGTGCAGTTCATCTTGGAGACCGCGCACCTGCCGGCGTTCCAGTTCTCTGATGGGCCGAGCTTGCCCGAGCCCCAAGTTGTGCAGCCGCGCAAGGAGCACGGGACCGCTGCCGCGCCGCCGGGCGAGGCAGAGCAGGAGGTGTGGGAGCGGATACGCAGCCTCTGCTCGTCGATCATGGAGACGACGGGCTCTATCTTGAAGTGGCGCCCCCGCCGGTAACGTGGTACCGGTCAGGCAGCAGCGGCCGCAAAGAGTCAGGCAGCGGACAGCAAGGGGAGCAGGGCGTGGCGACAACCGGACCGGACGGAAAGCACATCATCGCCGCTGGCGAGCTCGGCGCGTTCTCGGTGTGCCCACTGGCGTGGAAGCTCAAGTACATCGACAAGCAGGGCGCGGCCTTCTCGCTCGGCGAGAAGCGGCTGGGCATGAAGCTGCACCGCGACTGGTCGCGGATGTTCGACGAGTCGCTCGTCCTTGGGCAGTGGATCCGCTACCTGGCGGTGCTTACCTGCACGGCGCTGGTGGTCTTCATCCTTCTCAACCCGCAGGGGATTCCGGTCGAGCAGCTGCTTGCGCTTTCGGTTCGCAACCATGGGCTCCAGCTCGTCCTCCTCGTGGGCGCCGCGCTGCTCGTGATCCGCTCGTTCTCGCGCGCCGCCGGCCGCCGCCGGCGTGCCAGCGGGTTTGAGCCTGAGTCGGTGACCGTGTCGATCGAGGGCAGCAAGATCCTAGAGGAGCGGGAGTACGTGTCGCGCGCGCAGGGGCTGGCGGGCAAGCCAGACGCCCTCATTGAGGAGGGCGGGCTTATCATTCCCGTCGAGCGCAAACCGCTCGCGAAGAAGCTGCGCGACCGCTACGTGGCGCAGATCCTGGTGTACATGCGCCTCGTTGAGGAGTTTGAGGGGAAGAAGCCGCCCCACGGCTACCTCCTCATCGGGCCCTCGTGCCGGCGCATCAAGGTAGAGAACACCGACGCGAAGCAGCAGTGGGTGCAGGCGCTGATAGACCAGATGCGCGCCATGCTCGACGGCGGCGAGGTGCGGCCGAGCCCGCACCCCATCAAGTGCTCCAAGTGCGATGTCAGGCACCGCTGCCCGGCGAGGGCGGACCGGGGTGACGCAGCGGCTGCCCCGCAAGCTGCTGATGAGGATGAGGGTTCCGCCTAGCGAGCTCGGCGAAGAGCTGGCGGATCTCCCAGGGCGCGAGCTGGTAGAGCGGCGCAACCGTGTCAACCAAGTGTTCGGGGTCCGCCAGGTCAAGGAGCTCCTGCTCACCGCTGCTGATGCGCGGTAGGGGGCCAGCAAGGATGTCTCGAAGCGGGGCGGCGCAGTCAGTCATGAGCGTGTTTCGCCGCCAGGGTAGCGGCAACTGCGGGCGCGCCGGCATGAGCGCCGGCAGCCCCCTGCGCCGGCCCGCGCTACGGCGCCGAGCTGAAGCGGTCGCCGGGGGTGATGCCGGTTCCGCGCAGGAAATCGCCCGCAGGCATCTGGCGCTTGCCGGCGAGCTGCAGCCGAGCCACCGAGATGGCTCCGGTGCCGCAGGCAACGATGAGCTCGGAGTTGGATGAGGACGTGATCGTTCCGGGCTCGGCCGTGGCGCCCAGCGGTGCGCCGGCCAGCGCAACTGCGTCGAGGATCTTGAGGCGGGCACCGCGCCAGAAGGTGTGGCAGCCGGGGTAGGGCGAGAGGGCGCGGATAGTGCGCGCTACCTGCTCGGCTGGCGAGCCCCACTGGATCAGCCCCTCAGCGGGCCCAATCTTGTGCGCGTACGTGATTCCATCGGACGCCTGCGGCTGCGCGCGCAGCTGCCCAGCTGCGATCGCTGGTAGATCCCGCTTGAGCATGGCTGTGCCGAGCGCCGCAAGCTTGTCATGCAGGGTCTCGGCTGTCTCGCGGGGGGAGATAGGGAGCGTCTCGCGCGAGTAGACCGCGCCGGTGTCGAGCCCCACGTCCATCTGCATGAGGCACACGCCGGTCTCAGCATCGCCAGCAGCGATCGCGCGCTGAATGGGGGCGGCGCCGCGCCAGCGCGGCAGGAGGGACGCGTGCACGTTGACGCAGCCTGCGCGCGGCAGCTCGAGCACCTCCCTGGGGAGGATCTGGCCGAAGGCGATCACGACACCGATGTCGATCGGGCCTAGCGCGCCCACAGCGGCAGTGAATGCGTCGAGCTCCTTCCTGAGCGAGGCTGGCTGCAGCACCGGCAGCCCCCGCGCAACGGCGAGCTCCTTGACCGGTGAGGGCCGGACCTCGCCGCCACGGCCTGAGGGCTTGTCAGGCTGGGTCACCACCCCGCGCACAGACACGTCCGGCATCTCAAGGAGCCCCTGCAGTCCAGGCACCGAGAATCCCGGCGTGCCGAAGAAGATGACGTTAAGCTGCGTCACGGATCCTGCCCCACGTCGTTCTTGATGCACCATTTGCGGAAGAGAACTTTCTTGAGGCGGCTGAGGTGGTCAACGAAGAGCACGCCGTTGAGGTGGTCGATCTCGTGCTGCAGGGCGAACGCCAGCAGCTCGCCGGCCTCAACGGTGAAGGCCCGGCCGTGCCGGTCGACGGCCTCAACGGTGACCGTATCGTGGCGCTTGATGGTGTCACGGAACGAGGGGACGCTGAGGCACCCCTCCTCGGAAGGCACGAGCCGCTGCGCCTTGCCGACGATCGCCGGATTGATAAGCTCGAGCCGCCCTTCGTGGACGTGCGCCTCGGGCGAGTGCCCGCTCTTCGATGAGATCTGCGGGCGCGACATGTACTCTAACGTAAGGTCGATGATTGCAATTCGCTCAGATTGCCCGACTTGCGGGGCGGCAAGGCCGAGCCCATCGTTGCGCACCATGGTCTCGTACATGTTGTCGAGGAACCTATGCAGCGTCGAGTCGAAGCGGGAGACCTCTGTTGCCTGGGCCCGAAGGATGGGATCGGGGAAGTATCGGATGGGGAGCAGCGCCATCCCGTCATTAGACCAAAAATGCCCGTGGCTGTCGATGTTTGGCTGTTGTTGCGCGGCGGTTGTGTGGCGCCCGCCGGGAGCCGTTCCGCATTTGTCCGGGGGGCGGGGTTCTGCAATACTGCCGGCGCTATGACTGAGATGTCCCTGCCAGAGTCCCAGCTCTTCCGCATGCTTGTTTCCCTGTTTGGGAAGGATAGCATCGTGTGGAACATGAGCGTGCGCGCGGTGTGCGGCGGTGAATACCCAGAGGCAAACGGCCAGACCAGGGATGAGATTGCAGGGTGGGCCGAGGCGGCAAGCTGCCTCTTCACGCTCGTCGATGGGCAGGACAACCCCAAGCTCGTCATCGAGTTCGCCCCTGACTTCGCCTCATATATCGAGCTCAAGGAGATGGAGCGGCACCAGCGCCTTCCGGCAGTCTTGGAGGCCCGTGGGATTCAGTACGTGTCGATGAGCAGGGCGGAGCTCGAAGAGATGATGGACCCTTCGAGCAGCCTCGACCTGATCTCGTTCCTCAAGGACCGTTTCGGCATCGATTCCAGTGATGGGGATGGGGAGGAGCCATGCGGGGACTAAGCTCGCCGGTGCCGCAGGCCGCAGGGCCGTCAAACGTCAGGCCCCTTGTCATCGCTCTCTCGCTCGCGGCGGCGGGAGGGATCGCTATCCAGGCTTTTGGCGGGGGAGCCCATGCGCGCTCTGTGGGGCAGCTCTTGCTGTTTGTGCTGGTGCTGGCGGCGCTCTGCCGCGCATCGCTTGGGGGCATTGCGATCCCCCGCTGGGTGTGGGCGCCGGCGGTGCTGACGGCCTCGCTCGGTGCCATCCTGCGGCACGCGGCGCTCGACGTGTCAGAGAGCGCCTTTGTCATTGCGCCGCTCGTGCAGGACACGCTGCAGGCTGACACAAAGATCCTGCGGGACCGGATGCGAGACTCGGCATCCCATGATGGCGGGGTGCACATCGGCACGGTTTCCCGCCTCATAGGCTCGGCTGCGGATGCTGAGCGCCTGCTGCACAGCGACGCGTCAGTGTGGGGCGTGGTGTGGGGCACCCCGCGCTGGATGAACGTTTCGCTGCGCATGTCGCCGCCGATCTCGCTTGCGGCGCTGCCGCCCGAGAGCTATGCCCGGAAGTTCCTGCGGGAGCGGCGGGTGCCAGACCTTGCGGTGGCGGTATCGGTGCCGTGGCTGGGGATCTCTCACGCCAAGCTGCCGGCGACGGGGCACTTCCTCGGCAGCCTTGCTGAGGCGCTTCCGGCTTTCCCAAAAATCCTTGTGCAGCCGCGCGACGAGGCGGAGCTTGAGATGCAGCTTCGCGGGATCTCAGCGCTGCAGGCAGCGTGGACCTCGAATGCCCATCGAGCGGTGCCTTTCTGGATGACGGGCACGTACCACTTGGTGCGGGCTGTCTCGGGCCCGCAGCTTGAGAGGGGGGAGCTCAAGTGCGCCCTTGAGTCTTTTGCGCGGGCGCAGGCGCAGCTCCTGCCGGGCAACAACCGCGAGGCGCAGATTGCGATTGCGAACAACCAGGGCATCGCGACACTTTTGGCTGCCGCCGGGGAGCGGGAGTTCAGGGGGGCAAAGCGCGAGGTCTCTGCGTCATGGTCGAGAATCGCCGCGAAGGGGTCGCGCCGGCGTGCGGCTGGCGAGCAGCCTGTTGGCCTTGCCGTTGTGCAGTCAAACCTGAAGGCCTTGAGGGAAGGGGATGGAGAGCGAAGGGAACACCGCGCGCGCCGCTAGAGGCGGGCTGCCGCCGGCGCTGGAGGGCACGGATCTCTCGTGGCTCGGCGTGCGGCATGCCGGAAAGGTGCGTGACAGCTACGTGCGGGGGGCAACTCGGGTGCTCGTCGCCACGGATCGGCTGAGCGCCTTCGACAGGAGTGTCACGTCGGTCCCGCTCAAGGGGCAGGTCCTCACGCAGCTGGCACAGTTCTGGTTTGAGCAGGTGGGCGGCACGGTTCCGCACCACGTCATCGCAGTGCCTGACCCGTGCGTCGTTGTCGCTCGCGAGGTGTCGATCGTGCCTGTTGAGGTCGTCGTACGCGGCTTCCTGGCAGGCAGCGGGTGGCGGGACTACAGCGCAGGGCGCGCCATCAGCGGCGTGCGACTCCCTTCAGGGCTTAGGGAGTTTGACCAGCTGCCGCACCCGATTATCACCCCCTCAACGAAGGAGGCGCTCGGGAGGCACGATGTGCCGATCTCGGAGCAGGAGGTGGTGGCGCGCGGCATCGTGGGGGGCGACGTGTGGGAGGAGATCCGCTCATACGCGCTCTCTCTCTTTGCGCTCGGCTCCCGGCAGCTCGCGGGACGGGGGCTTATCTTCGTTGACACCAAGTATGAGTTCGGGCTCCTCGATGGCCGTGTGGTGCTGGCAGACGAGATCCATACCCTCGATTCGTCCCGTTTCTGGATCGCCGAGAGCTACGAGCGGCGGCGGGCGGAGGGAGAGGCGCCGGAGATGCTCGACAAGGAGCCGATACGCCGCTGGCTGATGGAGCGGGGATTCTCGGGAGAGGGTCCGGTGCCGCCCATCACCGACGAGCAGCGCAGCGGGCTTATGGAGCACTACGTGCGCAGCTACTCGCTCATAACGGGGCTAGAGTTCCGCGGCAGCACGGAAGAGCCGCAGGAGCGCATCGAGCGCAACCTGCGGCGCTACTTCAGCTAAGCGCCCTGCGCGCCGCAAACTGCGTTATGGACATTCTGCTCAACTTGCGGCGGTAGCGGTGCCGATACTCCCTGTGAGAGCCAGGGGCTCACATCGGCTGAAAGGTGTCTGCATGCTTGGCGAGACGTCTTGTGGCCGGGGGAGTTGAGCAAGGATGCCCACGGCAGGCTAGTTGTGGTACCTCTCGTTCCGCACTCTATTTGTCACACCATGAAGCAGCTTCTCTGGATCGCTCTCGCAATCTTCGCTGGCGCCTACATCTGCAACCCAGTTGGAGACCCAGACCTCTGGTGGCACATCACCGTGGGGCGGTGGATCATCGCGCACGGCGAGGTTCCCTCGGTTGATCTCTGGAACCTCTTTAGCGCGGGCGCGCCGTGGCGCGCGTACTCGTGGAGTGTTGAGGTTCTCTTTGCTGCCGTCGAGCGGATGGGCGGCGGCTGGGGGCTTGCTGCGCTGCAGCTCGCGTTCGCGCTGGCGCTTTCGCTGACGCTCTTCTACTCGTTGAGCCGGCTGGCGCGCGACTCCTTCATGGGCGCAATCCTCGGCATGTACACCACGGTGGCGTGCTTTAACCACTTCACGCTGCGCCCGCAGTCGCTCGTGTGGATCATGTTCGCGCTCGCTATCGTAGCAGCGGATGTGGTGGCGGATCGGGGAGCATCTCGCAAAGCGCTCGCGGCGCTGGTCGCGTTGGGGTGCGTATGGGCGAACACCCACCTTACGGCGATTCTGGGGCTTGGCGCGGTGTTCCTCTGGTCTGTGCAAGACTCGCAGCATCGGTTCCAGTTGCGGCGCGCCTCGGCTGCCGCTGGGTGCTTTTTCGCTGGCACGCTCCTGACTCCGTACTTTGGCGGGGAGTGGCTCACGTTCTTCTCAAAGGGGGGGCATCCGCTTCAGTACAACGTGATCGCCGAATTCCAGCCTGCGACGATCCTGCAGTACTCGACGGTTTTTGTGGTGCTGATGGGCGCTATCCTAATCGCCGCATTTCAGGGTGAGCGCGCGGCGCCGCCGCCGAGCCGCATGATCCTTGGGGCCGGAATGACCCTAGCTGGGCTGACGGCTGTGAAGTTTCTGCCCTTCGCATCGATCGCGCTCGGCGCGATGTGCGCCGCATGGTGGCGCCAGAGCGGCCACCAGCCGCAGCCGAAGGGTGGCGACCACCTCGCTGAGGGGCTCCGGCAGATGCGGCGCGGGGTGCTTTCGCTCGATCCGAAGACGGTCAACGCGCTCACGATCTTTGTCGTCGGCATGGCGAGCATGCATGCGGCGCCACTCTTCAAGCGGCCGATAAACCGAGACCTCATCCCCGAGAGCACGGTGGACTTTATTGAGCAGGCGGGGCTGTCACACCCTATCCTCAACGAGTTTGGCACCGGTGGCTACCTCATGTACCGCTTCAGCGACCGCCTGACGGGGGAGCCGGGGTACAAGGTTGCCATCGACGGACGCACCAACGTGAACCCGCCGGAGGTTTGGGAGCTCTACCGGGCAAGCTTCATGGGGCGCGCAAATTGGGATGACTACATCAAGAAGGTTGGGCCAGAGACGGTGCTGTGGCGTCAAGGAAGCCCGATGACATCGCTGCTGCTCCTCTCTCCGGAGTGGTGCAGGGTGTACGCGTCAGGGTCTGATGATGAGAGCTTTGTTGTCTTTATCAAGCGCAGTGAATTTGACAGGCGCCGGGGCTCGCTCAGCTCTATCGACTGCAGCTAGCGGCTGCCAGAGCGCCACGCCCTGCGGAGATTGCGTAAGCGGGGGGAGTGTGTGCTGGGGGCGTTGGGGCTCGGGGGGAGGATCTCGGATGGAGTGGCGCTGGGATGGAGTAGCCCCGGTACCACACGGCCGATCGGTAAACACAGCCGCTCGGGAAGAGTAGCCCAGGATGGGACGAGTAGCCCCGGTACCGGGACGGAGGACGATCGACCGTAGCCGCAGTACGGGCACAGTAGCCCCGGTACCAGAACGACCTCTCGGGTAGAGGAGCCCAGTACGGGCATAGCAGCCCCGGTACCAGAACGAACGCCGAGTACCCCAGGTTCGGAGGGCAGTAGCCCCCGGAAGACGGAGAGGCGGAAAGAGGCGCGAAAAGCGAGTGCGCGTCACTGCCCACTAGCGCTGACCGAGTAGCCCCGGTGCGGACATCCCAACAGTAGCCCCGCTAGGTAAGTATCCACAGATTCTGCGTCAATAAGGAGACCCGGTACCGGCGAGAAGTAGCCCTGGTACAGCGGAACAAAGTAGCCCTGGTACAGCGGAACAAGCAGCCCCGGTATAGCGGAAGTAGCCCCGGTACAGCGAAACAAGCAGCCCCGGTATAGCGGAAGTAGCCTCGGTACAGCGAAAAGTAGCCCCGGTATAGCGGAAGAAAGTAGCCCCGGTATAGCGGAAGTCGCCCCGGTACGGCCTCAACCCCCAAACCCAGAGGATAACCCGCAGGATACGAAAATCTGTGAGTTGGCGCTGTGATCAGCGCTTAGGAAGTGCGCAATCCTGCTGCTCTAGACTCTTAATCACGCTCCGACGACTTAGAGCTTCTGGTAGCAAAAAAAATATCCGGGTGGTTCTAGTTGGTTGAGTTCAAAAAAGCCCAAAAGGCGTGCTGGCCCTAAAGGTTGAAATCTAAGCAGCCGTCCTTATCCTTGAAGGGAGAGGGGTTATCCTTCCCTGTGGTACACTTGGGGAGGTTGGGAAGCGCGGTTATCTGGGTGGGAGCGGCACACGCAGCCTGGGAAACAAAAACTTTAGAGATCGGCATACCTGTGAGGAGACCAACGTGGGGTCGGCTCTCGCACGGGGGAGACCTCCGGAGACCGATCTCAGAGAAACGCGGAGACCTCGTCATGAAAAGGCAAAGGCTCGTATCTTTCGTTCTAATAACCGTAGTGGCAGCTGCTGGGCTCTTCCAGCAGGCAGAAGCTCAGGGGGGCGGCAGCGACCCCGGCGCACCGTGGGGCAAGCGGTGCAAAAGCTTTGAGACCCCGCGTCAATTCGTCGTTGATGCTACCCTTTTCTGTATGCGACATCCCACAACGAGGGACTGTCAGCAGAAAGCTTCCAGGCACTTTCAGGTCTGTCGCTTTCCCGGCGATTATAAAAAAATGAGCCAGAGGGTGCATGCCAGGATGCTGGTGGTGCTGGCCCTTGCCGGAAGTGCGACCTTGCGAAAAGGGGAATCGATGTAGCCATAGCAGCCCCATCCCGTGAGCTTGTTGGTCACGTTCGGCGGATAACCGACAGACAATTAACTTCGGAGGGCTTAGCTTTGACTCGCTTTATATCCCACCTGCCGACAACGAATTTTCTTGCCACCGTTCTTGGTTTCGCGGCGTCGAGCCTGCTGATTGGTGCAGGGGTCGCCCACGGTGACGATAGTGTCACAGGGGCGGCGCCGCCCCAGAACTTCGATGAATGCGTTGCCCAGAGCGGGCGGATTTCGAAAAGTGACCCGCCTCGATGCGTGTCAAAAGAAGGGGTAGTGTTCATCGATAATCGCGCTGCGCTCGGGGCGGACGGAGCGGGCAGCAAGGCGTGTAGGGATGTCTGTGGCAACGGTATCTGCGAAGAGATCGTATGCATGGCAGTTGGCTGCCCGTGCGCAGAATCGCACAGCACCTGTCCCAAAGACTGTCGCTAAAATTTGCTGTCTTCGTGCCCCGGCCGGCGAGCCAAGAGTCGTCTTAGTTCCACACGGTGCTTAGGCGCGAGGAATTACGCCGGGCGCCGCGCAGGCTTCGCAAGGCGCTATCGGCAAGGCTCTTCACTTCCTCCACGGTCATTCCAAGCCGGCTGCCGAGATCCTCAAAGGTCTCGGGCTCCCCACCCGCGGCTGGAAAGAGCGCCTCGATAACCTCGGCTTCGAGTTTTCCGAGAGAGCTCACGGCTCGTTCGACCTTTGCAGCAGCGACCTCCTGCTGTTCGGCAACAGAGAGCGGCTGGCTGTTTGGGGATGCATTGTCCGGGAGATTGGAATTCTTAGAGAGGGGGGAGGGAGTAGCGCGAAGGAACTGAACCAGGGCAGGATCGGAGGACACGAGCTTTACGGCGACGCTCTTGAGAGCTGTTCGGCGCCGGGTTCTCTCCGACTTTGGCGGTGAACCGTTGCTGCCACCCCCGCCCGTCGCCTGACGCTTCAGGGATGACCGATTTCGAAGACCCATGACTCCTCCGTGGCGTCAATCGAGTACAGTTCACTGTACCAATCGGTGTTGGAACAAGTCAAACCTGGGGACCTGTGGGGAGTGGCTCTCGGCGAGGCAAGTGCGCGTGGCTGCTAGCTGTCTTCCGGAGCGGGGTTTTTTCGCGGTATTTTGGGGCTCCAGGGTGAGCTAGCGCGGGGAGTGCGTATTGGGGCGTTTGGTTGCCGAGTTAGGCAATATGGGGCTTGGCAGGGGCGCCGAGCTTGGCTTGTCTGAATCCTTTAGCTCTTAGGTCCCAGCGCACCGGGGCCAGTCAGCTCCAACGTGCTCACATGCTCCCATTTCCCACGTACCGGGGCTACTTTCCCACGTACCGGGGCTACTCTATAGGTCGGACTCCGGCTACCGGCAGCACCCCCGGGTCAGGACCGGTGCGTATCGGGACCGGGGCTATTATGGGGGCTGTCAGGATAGGTGGAGCACCCAGGGTGCCTGCTAGGTGCCCAGGCTACTCTATGAGATGGTGGGGGCTGAAGCCGGGGCTACCGGCGCACCCCACGGTCGAGACCCGTGCGCACCGGGACCGGTGCTACTAAGGGGGCTGCTAGGCTGGGTAGAGCCGCCCAGGGCGCCTGCTATGTATCTGGGCGACTCTTCACAAGTCTGGTGTTTCCGCGCACCCCGGCGGACGGGTTTCGATGCATCCGGTGCCCGAGCTGTCGTATCCGGCGCTAGTTTCTCGCGAATTCGCCAATCTGCGAATGTACCGGGGCTACTTTGGCCTACTTTTGCGAATTTTGCGAATGTACCGGGGCTACTTTTGGCCTACTTTACTTTTGGCAGCTGGGCTGCCTGGTGCTGCCCTTCCGGGGCTACTCTCCTAGCCGGGTCCCTGGCAGGGCGCACTATTCACCGTAGCTGGGCAGGTGCCTGTGAGGTACTTTTCCCGTCGAATAAAGAACCTATTTGCTCTGAGATAGCTGTCCCCTCATGGTCGCCTCCTCCGAGTTTTTCTCCTTTATGCGGTCGCGTAGGCGAGCGAGCGCCGCGGATACTGAGGAAGCGCGTGATGCGCTCTTCCATGCTCTCGCGCGTATCTCCCTAGGAGCTCATGCCGATGTGGCAGATTATCTCTTCCCGTTAGTGCCGCGAGGGGTTCGTACGGTTGCAGTTCCAGATGCAGTTGCTCGCGAGGTGGCGCAGAACCCCATCGCTCTCGGGTGGGCGTACCAGATCTGGAACGAGCCGGAGCGCGACACAAGCTCCTGGGGCGTAAGTCACAGGGATGCGTTGCAACACGAGCGGCTCAGCATAACTGCCGCCACACAGATCTTTACTGAGCGGCACATGGCGGTCTTCCTCTGTGAGCGTGCAGCACTTGGCGGTGCCTTTGGGGGAGACATCCTCGATCCGGCCTGCGGAGCAGGCCACCTTTTGGTTGAGGCATTTGGGACGATGCGGCGCAGGTATCCAGGAACTGCGGCTGAAGTCCTGCTGACCAGGCTTCATGGGCTCGACATAGACCCATTCGCAGTCGGGCTGTGCCGAGCCACGCTGCTTGCGGCCGCGCTTCGGTGTGCGACAAGCGGACCGGATGCCTTGTTGTCGCTAATCGTCAGCCGAGTTCGACCAGTCGCCAAGCCCTGGGGCACCCTCGAGCGGGAGCTCTCGGCAACGGAGCTGCTCCTGGCGCGCCGCTACGGGTGTATCCTCGCTAATCCGCCCTATTTGGGGCGCAGGAAGTTGCCACAGGTGCTGAGGGAGTGGCTCGACAGGGAGTACCCCGACACCTCGATGGATCTCTGCTCAGCATTCATGGAGCGATGCCTCGAGTTGCTAGAGCCGCACGGATGGATTGGCTTGGTGACGAACGACAAGTGGTTGCGTCTCCGGGGGCACCGCGCGCTGCGCGTGGGAGGGGCGCGGTTTTCGGGGATGTACCGGGAGCTGTCTCTAGATTCACTGGTGGAGCTTGGTGATCACGCCTTCGACAGCCGCCTGAACCTGCACGATGGCGTGGGGATCGTGCTCCTTTCGGGCATGCGGCGTGTTCCGCCCGAAGATCACGAACTTCAGCTGATCACCCTCTCTGCAGAGCGGGAATATGCCCGGAAAGCGGAGCTGCTCATGGGGTACCCTGCGGGCGGGGAAAATGAAACTCGAATGGTGCGCCAGGAGCTGCTCATCGCGGAGCGCCACGATGAAGTGTTTCTTGAGAGCGGCGGAGTGCCTCGGCTCCTGGCGCTCTCGGCACGCAAGGTGGGGGATGTCGCACAAGTAGTGGTGGGGTTGCAGACTAACGATGATGCGCGTTTTGTGCGCCAGCAATGGGAGGTCGAGCCAGATCTGCAGCGGTGGCGCGTGCATGCCCGAGGAGGGGGCTACTCTCGGTGGTTTGGGCTCAACCGCTGGGTGCTCGACTGGCAAGGGGGGGAGGGGACCTTTCGCGATTCGCCTCGCTCCGGCATCTCGGCCGAGGGGTTTTTTGACCGGAGTGGCTGGGTCTACTCATGGTTTGCAAACGGGTGCCTCGGAATTCGCGAGAAGGGTGCCGGTTGGAGCTTCGGGCGGGCGGCTGCTTCGGGGTTTTTCTGCGATGACATCAGGGTTGTAGCGTTTCTGAATTCGCGCATTGCATCGGTGTGTGCTCGTCGCATCGGAGGCAAGGTTCAGCTCCCGGAGGGGATCGTGCGACGGCTGCCGTTGCCACCATCCCTTGAGCCGATTGACCCGGAGCTAGTTCGCGGTGCAGTGGCCCTCAAGCGTTGGTTAGTGCGCCTGGATCCGAGGGATCTGACGTTTGACCCCGAAGCACGTCCCTCTCTTGAAGAGGAGCTTGCCGTGCAGGCGCTGCTGCTCATGGTTGAGATGGCGCTTGAGCGCCAGGTGCATGACGCTGTTGGTGAGAGGTCATCTTCGGCGACCGATCCGTTGGCTGGTGCGCTCCTGTTTGGCAGCACGCCCGCGGCAGAGTCGGTGCGTCAGGCGCTTCCGGACGAGTTTCATCACATCTTTAGGTTGCTAGAGCCTTTACCTAGCCAAGTGACGGATAAGCTTTTGAAGATCGATGACGTGAAGCTTGAGGCTCTGGTGGTCTCCGGGCAGCGGAACCTCGCTGCGCAAGGCATGGTGCTGCCGTCGGATTCTGAAGTGGAGCGCTGGTGCCGTTCGGTGGGAGCCCATCCGTTCGCGCTGGTGAGCCGACTTGCTGAACTTTGCAAGCGGCGCGCGGAGCTCCGGCGTTGCATGGAGAGTTCTCGAGACCAACGGGTGCTGTTGACGGAGCTGCTTCGCCAGTTTAGTCATCGGTGGTGGGGCGTGGAATACCCAAGCAGACGCCATATGGTGGGATGGGTGAGCTTCGAGGATCTTGGACGGGAGTTGCGCGCGGCTGGATGGCGCGAGCCAGAGGGTTCTTTGAAGGGAATGCCGCTTCCGGCGTGGCTTGCCAAGGAGCTGCCTGCATGGCAGCGGCGCATCTTTGGGCTGCGGGGTCCCCTCGTTGAGGTGCCTGGCAGGCAGGGAGGAGTGGTTCACCGCTGGGATCTGGCCACGATGGGGCCGGGGAGGTCCCGCCCTAAGGCGCCTTCACGGATATCTCGGAGCGGTGATACACGCGCGAGTTCGCCGGCACGCTCGACGTGAGCCAGACGTTGCCGCCGATGATGCTTCCTTCCCCGACTATAGTGCCCCCACCCAGGATCGTGGCGTTTGCGTAAATGACCACGTTGCGCTCGATGGTAGGGTGGCGCTTTTCGTCTGCCATGGTTTTGTCAACGCTCAGTGCGCCGAGAGTCACGCCTTGGTACAGTTTGACATGCTCCTTGATTACGGTTGTTTCTCCGATGACAATTCCAGTTCCGTGGTCGATGAAGAACGAGGGCCCAATCGTTGCACCGGGGTGTATGTCGATACCGGTGACTCGGTGCGCATGCTCGGTGAGCATGCGGGGCACCGTCGGTACTCCGCTGCGCAGCAGCCAGCTCGCTAGCCGGTAGACCGCTATAGCGAAGAAGCCGGGATAGGCGACGATAACCTCATCGATGCTTGTTGCCGCGGGGTCGCCCGCAGCGATGGCTCGCGCATCCTCGATGAGCAGGGAGTGCAGCATGGGAAGGAAGTCAACGAACTCCTCCACGCGATTCTCAGCCTCGGGCCTCGCGAGCACGGGAGCTGCTAGCTCGAGCAGGATCTCTCCTGCATGGTCCACAAGCGACTCAAGGATTTCAGGTGTTGGAGCCGGCATCAGCGCAAGCTGAGGGAAGAGAATCCCGAGAGTTGTATCGATGAAGGGCGCGACAGCAGCTGACGGGGGGACTGAGCCTGAGCACTTTTGGCGCAGCTCGAATAGCTCTTGAATGCTCTTTGCGGCTCTCTGCTCCATATAAAACTCCTGTGGCCCGGTTTACTCAAAACGCTAAACTCAAGTAGGCTCGCGGTGCCATGAACTCTCTTATCATCCTCCCGCACGAGTGTGTAGATGCCTCTTCAGCCGTCCTGCTGAATGAGCGGGCCCAGTACGCGTTTGGGACGCACGAGGTGAGGGTGGGAGACGTCATTAAGGTTGCCGTCCTCGGTGGCAAGCGTGGCGAGGGCCAGGTTATCGAGAGCAGTCCGCAGAGGGTAGTTCTGAGTATATCGCTTGTGCTTCCCGCTCTGCCCCCCAAGCTGGTGGATCTCGTGGTGGGGCTGCCGAGACCCCAGACGATAAGGAAGGTGGTTCAGGCAGGGGTGATGTTTGGGGTACGCTCACTACACTTCGTCCGTACCGAGCTCGGGGAGAAGAGTTATCTGATGTCCACGGCCCTTTCGCCCGAGAGCCTGGAGGAGGAGGCTGTAAAGGCGCTTGAGCAGATCTGGGATAGCCGGGTGCCGGAAATACGCGTCCACAGATCGTTCAAGCACTTCTGCGAAAATAGGTTGCCAATGCTGGACGGCACCCAGGCCCCTATCAAGATCGTGGCTCATCCGACTGGGCAGTCTTTGGGGGGATGCCCCGCCCTGGGGAAGGCGCAGGAAGCTGTGCTGGCAGTTGGTCCAGAGCGTGGCTGGAGCGAGGCAGAGGTCGGTGAGTTCCTCGTGCGCGGCTTCCGGTCGGTCGGTCTCGGCGAGCGGGTGCTTCGCGTTGAGTTGGCGCTAACTTCGTTGCTCGGACAGATCGATCTGCTTCGACTGCAGGGCAGCGCGCCCCACGGCATGCCATAAAAACCATTAACTATTGGATATCATTACAGAGCTTGAACTGCGAAAATTTCGCAAAGAAAGCTGCAGATAATTCGGTGCAGGTGCCGATAGTAAAGAAGGGCAGGGAGGTAGTGCATCGGGCACTGCAGGTCCCTCATCGATTCGGGGATAAAGAGACGCACATGTTCCAGAAGCGAGGAAGCTTTGTTCAGAAGCGACGGCGGCGTGGCGATTCGCTAGCGCCTCAGCTCGTTGTGCTAGTGCTTGTGTTCTTTGTTTCAGTGATTGGAATAGCCGCCGTCCTGCACTTCACCAGCGGGTCGTCGAATGCTGCCAATATGGCGGTTCAGCCGACGCCTCTTCCTGATCCTGGCACCGTGGAGGTCATACTGCCGATCGCCAACATCCAGCCGGGATCGGGCTTTCAGCCGCAGATGTTCAAGCGTGACCGGAAGCCAGAAGAGGTAGTGGGGCCCGAGGTTGTGCGCTCTTTTGATGAGCTGAAGGGCATGTATGCTAAGGGCGTGTTGGTGGCGAATCGGCTCATCAACCGCGATTTCCTCACAACCTTGCAGCCGGTGAATGCTCTTACGGCGAGCATACCACCCGGCTATCGCGCGATTGCGATTCCGGTCGATGCGACAAGTAGCGTTGAGGGATGGGCACAGGCGGGTGTTCGGGTTGACGTTGTCTGGGTCACTGAATTCGGGGGGCGTAATACCGCTGCTGTTGTTGCTCACAATGCCAAGGTTCTTTCCGCTAATCGACGCACCGAAGCGCAGCGTGGAGTGTCAAAGTCAAAGCAAGGTGGGCAGGGCGGAGATGAGGGCATACCGCCGACAGTAACGCTCCTTCTGTCGGTCCAGGACGCCATGAAGGTGAGGCTCGCGGCGCTGCACGGGAAGCTGGGCCTGGTGCTTCGGGGAGCGGAGGATACTGGGTCGGTGGCCATTAGTGGGGCGTTTAACGAGAGCTCGCTCTACCAGCAGGAGAACAACAACGTCAGAGCGCCAACGCGCCACATAACAGTGGTGCGGGTCAAGGATCCCAAGACCGGCAGGGAGGAGATTCTGAAGTTTGAGCGGGGCCAGAGGGTGAAGGAATAGGCTGCTTGGACCCTGTGCCGGGAGCTGGACCCTGTACCGGGGCTACTTTGGAACCTTTGGACCCTGTACCGGGGCTACTTTGGAACCTTTTGAATCCTCTAACCGGCCCGGACCCTGTACTGGGGCTACTCGGACCCTGTACTGGGGCTACTTTCTCCCGCTTACCAGGTAGGGGAGCTACTTTACAGTCGCGCGTGCTTTTCAGCACCGACCCTCGACCCTGTGCTGGAGCTGCTTTCGTTCGCCATTACCTTCGGGCCCCCCGTCGGGGCTACTTTACCCCCTTTTTGCCGGTAGCGGTCCTCTACCAGATAGCGGGGCTACTATAGATCCGGCAATCGCGTGCGCTTTACGCTTTTTAAGTTCTGCGAAAACCGCACCTGGGCTGCCAAACCCCCTTTGCGGACCTTCGCCACGGAATCGAGGGTGTTTTGCGATACATCCAGCCTGTTTTTAGGGGAAGGGGGGCTACTGGCCTAGGGGGGTTTCTAGTAGACTCCCGTCGCTACCGTCTTAGGGCCGAGTGAGAGTATGAAGGTCAGTGGTTTTACTATCGTGAAAAATGGCGTCTTGATGGGTTACCCGTTTGTGGAATCTATCAAAAGTCTCCTTCCTCTCGTTGACGAACTAGTGGTTGGCGTTGGTTGTTCAGAGGATAGCTCGCGAGATCTGGTTGCCGCGATAGGGGACCCGAAAATTAGAATCGTTGACACTGAGTGGGATCCCTCGAAGACAAAGGGAGGGCTGCTACTCAGCGAAAAGACGAACGAGGTACTCAACCTATGCCAGAACGACTGGTGCGTCTACTTGCAGGCCGATGAGGTGCTACACGAGTCTGATATTTCTGAAATTCGAAGGCAGCTGGAGCTTTACGAACAGGATCTGAGTGTAGAGGGGCTCCACTTCGCGTATACCCACTTCTACGGCGCTTTCGACACTATTGCCACCTCTCGGCTGTGGTACAAGGAGGAGGTGAGAGCTATTCGTCGAAGCTCTGGGGCCCGTAGTCGTGGGGACGCCCAGGGTTTCCGAATACCAGCCCGTCGACTATTTCGCTCGCCGGAACGCCGCCTTAAAACCAAACCAGCCAGGGCGACTGTGTTCCACTATGGGTGGGTACGGCCACCAAAGACCATGGCCATCAAAAGTAAACTCTTCCATCGGTTATGGCATGGCGAGTCGCGCGACGCTGACTTTGAAAGTTTCCAGTATGAGCACATTTATGGGCTCAAAAAATTTCTAGGAACCCATCCGAGCATCATGTTACCCAGGGTGACAAGCCAAGATTGGCAGACCGTTTTTCGACGGCCTTTGCTGGGCTGCCGAATGTCAGAGATCCG
Source organism: bacterium (assembly GCA_017853605.1). Classification (GTDB taxonomy): domain Bacteria; phylum Bdellovibrionota_C; class UBA2361; order UBA2361; family OMII01; genus OMII01. The sequence continues at coordinate 4,603 of JAFMJG010000022.1, read as the reverse complement.
GCTGTGGGTTAGCGATCTCATCGAGCGCGTCATTGGTCGACAGCCATGGCCCCATCGGACTCACGACTAGGCTACACTTAATTGCCTGTAGACCCCGAGCCCAGTTCGCAAAAGAAAAGATTCGACGCTTTTCTGGCAACTCTTTTGCAGAGGCTTTCGATACATGGGCATGTCAAAAGGAATGAAATACCACCCTAATAAGAGCGTCCTCTTCTGTACCTTTAGTTTAGAAGAGGGGCTGCTGCTCCTTGCGAACTCACTTTGCAAGTCGATAGTTAAAAGCTGTCTCGCACGGGCCCAAACCCTGCACCCCGTGCAGATCTGTCATCTCTTGGTGGAGGCGAGCCATGTGCACATGGTTATCGTTGTCGTTAATCCGGATGATGTGCATGGATTTATTCGATGCTTCAAGACAGAGTCAGCTCACATGATCAACGGGCTGCTTGGAAGGGAAAAACGCACGGTTTGGTGTGAAGGTTATGACAGTCCGGTGGTGCTGACGCCGGTTAGAGCGCTAGTCGCGATCGCGTATCTGTATTCCAATCCGGCAAAGGACAACCTTGAGAGTTCGATAGAAAGGTATCCTGGCTTCTCGTCTTGGGAGATGTTTCGCTCTGGAAACTCGACCAAACAGTGGAAGCGTCTACGAAGGCCCCAGTTTTGCGCAATCTCGAGGGACGCGAACAATCAAGCCGGCTATTCCAGGCTTGCCGAGAGAATCTTGGCTGAATCTAAGGACTTTCAAACCTTTACTCTCGAGCCGGATGCGTGGATCAAAGCGTTTGGGATAAGCTCAGCCGAGGAGATCCGGAAAATTAATGCTCGCCTCGTCGCTCGCGTGAGAGATCTTGAAGAGCGTGCGGAGCGTCGTAGGATGCGGACTCGGAGCCAGGTTCTGGGACGCGCCAAGCTTCAGGCGCAAGTGCTCGATACTGGTTACCGGTCGAGGCGCAGCGGTCGGCGCACGTGGTGCTTGGCGGAAAAGCGCGGTATCCGAATGGCTTTTATTCGGTTCATGAAGCAGCTCATGGTGAAAGCTAGGGAGGTACAAAGCCGCTGGGCCCTGGGAGACCGACTGGTTCCGTATCCGGCGGGACTGTACCCGCCGTGTATGCCGAAATTGGCTAATGTCCTAGTCGGCCCGCCCAGCCGCGATTTCTGAGGCCTTTACGATGAACTCGCGCCAGTAGATCCTGACGGGACTAGAGGCCGTAAATGCCAGGCAGAAAACCGCGAGCATCCGACGCGACTTCCTCTGAGAGGCAAATGCGCCGGCAGAGAGTCTCAAGTCCCGGTAGCTCCGTAGGGCGCTGCAGCATGAGGATATCGCCGCTGGCAAGGGGCACAAGCGAGGCATAACGGAAGCCGATTTGGAGTAATGGCGGCAGCTGCTCCAGGGCCGAAGGATCGCTTATGTTAAGGCGCGCAGTGATGAATTCGCTACCAGAGGCTGCTAGCTCGATCACCAGCCTTGCCAGAGTTTCAGTGTTGCAACTGGGAGGAATGGCAAAATGCACGGTTTGTGCTGGCTCGTCATCGAGGCGTACGATCTGTTCGCCGCGGCCTGAGGCAGGGAGCTCTCGGAGAAGCTCAAGCTGCGGAGTTTGTCGCAAATGGTGGAATAGGAGCGACCCTTTCCCGAGCCCTGGGCTGGAGGCGAATGTTCGCTCACAGCCAAAGATGGAGTACGCATGCTGAAGCGGCCGGACTAAAGATGGAGGAACAAACACCTCTTGAGGCTTGAGTACGGCATCGTTAAGAACCTTGGTCATCATCAGGGTTGTTTCACGATACCCAGTGCCAAATACCGCTGGCCAATCGTTGATCTGTTTGCCGCTAACCTTCAGCCCCACGGACGATAAGGCCTGCTGTGAGTATGGATGTGCGGTCACTCCAAATGCAGCCACGACATCCGCCCCAAGCCGCTCGGCGAGCCCATGTATCTCCGCCAGTATGCGCTTAGAGTAGCCCCGGTTCCGTTGTAACGGGTCGACAGCAAGCTTTCCGATCTCGTAGTACGTGCCAGGGCTTCCCAGCGTGCGCGGCTCGGCACAGCAGTTTCGCAGGGCGCCAACTGCCACAATCTGCCCATGGTCGCCCTTGAGGGTTACGAGCGTGTGGACGCCCGCCTGCAGGTCCTCTATCAATAGCGCCGGTTCAAGGGCTCGAGGGTTCGGATAGCCGTGTGGATATGTGCGGCGCATAAGGCTTGCCACCTGTTGCGCCTCAGACAGAGTTGGAATGTTTTCTGTTGAGAACACCGCAGCCCCTTCGCCCGAAGTAGCCCCCGTAGCGTAGCCGAGGAGGCCTGGCAGAGTAGTAACCCCGCTACGGCTAGCGGTGGGGGTAGCAGTTGGGGCGGAGGTGCGGCTAGTAGCCCCGGTAGAGGATAGCGGGTGGCGCGGGTCGGACTGACTGCCAGCACCAAGGGGGCGTAGATGATTAAGTGTCTGAAGTTCCATACCTAAAACAACACTATTGTTTCTACAGTTTCCAGGGTCTTAGTAGCAACTAGCTGAAATAAATATGTTAAAAAAGCAAGAAAGCTGTTATACTTACAACAAATGAGTTCCCTTCACGATGCGCTCAAAGAGCAAGTCTCCGAAAACTCCTTCCTGCAATTTGGGCTCGGTAATGGGCTCTTTAACCTCTCACAGCTTGCGCGCTTTCTTCGCTCCGGCCTTCAGGCACGAGCAGATCGCACAATATCTGACTCTGCCCTGATCATGGCCCTCTCAAGGCTCGGGCGCGACTTGCAGGGGAAACGCCGAGAGCTGGAGCGAATCGAGTTGCGCAACATTCAGGTGTCGTCCAACCTCGCCATCCTTACCTACGAGATGTCACGCAGCTTTCGGCCCCTCATTGCCGAGATCGCCCGCGAACTTCAGAATCGCGGCAAGTTCATCTCGTTCTCTCAGGGCCTTCAGGAGATTACGCTCTTCATCGAGCGCGATGAGGTCCGGGAAGTGGAGCAGCGGCTCTCCGTCCGCCCGCTGACGGCGCACTACACCGTTGCCGTTATCGGAGCGCGGCTCGATGCCGCAGCGATACAGACTCCGGGGTTCTTCTTTACTGTCTTTCAGCAGCTCTACATCCAGAAGATAAATGTGCTCGAGATATCCTCAACCTCATCCGAGCTCCTCGTTTACGTCAACGAGCGCGACCTCCGTCTGGCTTTTGACACCCTGTATAACCGATTTGTTCGGGGCGCCCAGCTGAAGGCATAGCGGGCTCGCAGACGAGCAAGGCTGTTTCGGCACGCGCTGACGCGCTGTTCTGCGCTCATGAGCGGACCATCCAACGGTATCGGCGATTGCAAGCGCCCCCCTTAAGGCCGCCACTGATAACCCTGATGACTGTTTGGCAGAAGCGCCTCGGTGGGGGCCGGGGGCAACCTTTATGGCCATGGTGACCTGCTCCCTGGCAGGGTCGCTCGCGACGTTAGCTACCGCTGTTTTGGTGAGTAGCCCGGGTCAGGGGGCTGGGGCAAAGTAGCCCGGCTATAGGTTGGAGAAGTAGCCCGGCTATAGGTTGGAGGTCGGCGGGTGGAGACCCGGTAACAGGGTGAGAATTAGCCCGGCTAAAGGGTGAAAAAAAGTAGCCCCGCTACAGGGCAAAGGGTGAAAAAAAGTAGCCCCGCTACAGGGCAACAGGGCAAAAGTAGCCCCGCTACAGGACAGAGAGTAGCCCCGCTACAGGACAGAGACAGGACAGAGTAGCCCCGCTTCAGGGCAACTGCAGCGGCCCAGCGCCCCTGCCTCAGCCGAGAGGATAGGGAGTCCCGGCATCGAGAGCGGCCTTGAGCAGATCGTAGATTTCGATGTAGCCGGCCTTGCCCCGCTCGACGTCCTCAAGCGTTATTGACTCGTGATCCGTGTGAGCGCAGTGAATAGTGCCAGGGCCAAAGAGGAGCGGCTTGGCGCCAAGCCCCGAGAAGTTGGGTATGTCGGTGCAGTATGAGGCGACCTCGCACTCGAAGCCCGGAAGCCTGACGCACCGCACCGGATCGACGCCGTACAGCAGCTCGACCTCAGCGCGATCCCCTAGCTGTTGGCGGATAAGCTCTATCGTCTCTTCAGTCGGGCGCACCGTTCGCACGAGGCCAAACGCCTCGGCATGCGGTGAGACCACGTTGCTGCCGATGCCGCCCCGAATCTCGCCGATGTTGATCGTGGCCCTTCCAAGCTCCGCATCCTCCCCGTAGTTGAGCCCGTACAGCCGTTGGCAGAGTTCCACCAGCGCCCTATTGGCGTCATCTCCTCGCTCTGGATACCCGGAGTGCGCCGAGCGTCCCCTGACCTTGATGTTCACGTTGAGGCTTCCTTTGTGCGCCGTGACGAGCCTCAGCATTGTGGGCTCCCCGTTGATGAGGTACTCCACTCCACGGCCCCGCATCTCTTGTGCCGCCGTTCGCGCGCCGAGGCCATCGATCTCCTCGCCACACACCAGCAACAGGGCAAAGTCGCGCCCACCGCGCAGTGCTAGCTCCTTCACGGCTGCAAGCATGGTGGCCGCGATCCCCTTCGCGTCACATGCGCCCCGGCCAAAAAGCGTGTTTCCCTCCCGGCGCGGGATGAAGAGCTCCTCTGGCGCGTCAACAACA
>JAFMJG010000021.1 GCA_017853605.1 bacterium | reverse complement strand
TGAGGAGCGCGACTGGGCGGGCTCCCATCGTGAAGACGTCCCGCAGAATGCCGCCAACGCCTGTGGCAGCGCCCTGAAACGGCTCAATGAACGAGGGGTGATTGTGGCTCTCCACCTTAAAGACGACCGCCTCATTGTCGCCGATGTCGACAACACAGGCGTTCTCCCCCGGGCCGACCAGCACCCGAGGCCCCTTGGTCGGAAGCCCCCGCAGGTGAACTTTCGTGCTTTTGTATGAGCAGTGCTCCGAGAAGAGGGCCGAGCAGATGCCGAGCTCGACCATTGAGATCTCCCGGCCGAGGGCCGCCTTGATCGCGTCGAACTCGGCGGCGCGGACCCCGTGCTCAGCGGCGTCTTTGGGCGTTGCAACGCGCTTCCAGGCCGGTGTGGTGCTCATGCAGGACTCCTCTCGACAGAGACGCGCGCGAGTCTATACCGCAGGTCTCGCAACCTCAAGATTTTTCAGGAAATGTTGCTAGGCTGAAGGGGCGATCAGCGCCAATTGCTGGCTTTGGAAAGCCCGGGCTCGCCTGCCCAACGAAGCGCATGAGTCGAACGGTGTCCCACGCAATAGTTGCTTGGGCCAGCTTGGCGCAGGGCCAAGGGCACAACAGCCCAACGCTGCCCGCCAGCCGAGGAGGTTCCTGTATCATCCCTAGAGGTTGAGGGCAGCGGCACGTGGCGTGGTCCTGCAGGAATCTACCAGAGGGCTGCGCGGGATCTCGTAAAGGCCCAAAAATCTTCTGCCGAAGTTACCCCTGAGCCTATCGAATTTGATGGCCCCGGCATCACACGTATAGAGCGGCAGTGTATCGAAGGGGGCGATGTGGCTGGTGTTTCACGTTGTGGAGCCGGTGCATCATCGCTTAACCTTAAAGGTAAGGCACTCATGGTTGACGGCGTGGCAGCGGATCGTTGCCACAAGCGGTTAGCAACGAGGACACCCTCGCGTTGTGGCAGGCAAGGTGTGCCCTCCGCATGAGCGGGCCTTGAGGTTGTTGAACTCCGGTCGCGGTACAAAAGTCTGGCGTAAGGGGGCTCATCGGTGCAGCGGGGCGCCGGAGTAAGCCCACACAGGAGGAGCAGGTTCCATGAGCAACGAATCGAACAACGACTTTCAGAAGCTAATCGAGGAAGATCGGGAGTCGCGCAAGAAGAGCTCCTGGAAGGGGACCATGCTTGAGTACCTCGAGGAGGCGCGAGAAAACCCCACCCTCCACAAGCTCGCCCACAAGCGGCTCTACGACATGATTAACGAGAGGGGCGTGGTTGAGGTGGATCTGGAGCAGGATCCTCGCCTCAAGAGGATCTTCAAGGGCGAAAAGCTTAAGGTCTATAATTTTTTTGCGGACGAGTTCTTCGGCATGGAGAAGACGATTAACCAGATCGTCCGCTACTTCCACTCCGCATCGCTCAAGGGCGAAGAGAGCCGCCAGGTGCTGTACCTCGTCGGCCCAGTAGGCTCCGGAAAGAGCTCGCTCGTGGAGCGGCTCAAGAAGGGGCTTGAGCAGCTTCCCCCTGTCTTCGCGATAGACAACTGCCCGATGTTCGAGGAGCCCCTGCATCTGGTGCCGAGGCACCTGCGAAAGGAGTTCTCAAAGATGCTGGGCATCGAAATCGAGGGCGACCTGTGCCCCGTGTGCCGGTACCGGCTCAAGGAGGAGTACCAGGGCAAGTGGGAAGACTTCCCTGTCCGCACCTATGACCTGAGCATCCGCGCGAAGCGGGGAATCGGCGTGGTTCCACCCGTTGACCCAAACAACCAGGACACCAGCGTGCTCATTGGCGGCGAGGACATCTCGAAGCTGGACCTGTTCTCCGAGGGAGACCCGCGCGTGCTCGACCTCTCTGGGGCGCTCAACGTGGGCAACCGCGGAATGGTTGAGTTTATCGAGGTGTTCAAGAACGAGACCGAGTACCTCCACGCCATGATAACGGCGACCCAAGAGAAGTCGATACCCGCCCCTGGGCGGCACGGTATGATCTACGTGGACACGTGCATCGTTGCCCATTCCAATGAGGCGGAGTGGAAGAAGTTCAAGAGTGACCACACAAACGAGGCGATACTGGATCGTATCGTGACGGTGAAGGTTCCCTACAACTTGCGCCTGTCAGAAGAGGTGAAGATCTACAAGAAGATCATTCGGCAGTCGCAGTTTACTGCGGACATAGCGCCGCACACCATAGAGATTGCCTCTATGTTTGCCATCCTTTCGCGCCTTGAGCCGACAAACAAGTGTGACCTGATGACGAAGCTCAAGCTCTACAACGGCGAGGAGGTCGTGGAGAAGGGCAAGACGAAGAAAGTGGATGTTGTGGAGCTGAGGGAAGAGGCAAAGAGCGAGGGCATGAACGGCATCTCGACGCGCTTCATCATGAAGGCCCTCGACAACGCGCTGTCGGACAACATCGAGCAGAATGCGATCCATCCCATATCCGTCAGGGAGTCCCTCGTGCACATGGTCAAGGAGGCCGACTTCGCTGATGACGTGAAGAAGCGGTACCTAGAGTTCCTTCAGGACACGCTCCACAAGGAGTACCTTGAAGTGCTCGAGAGGGAGATTACGAAGGCGTTTGTCTACTCCTACCAGGAGCAGGCGGAGTCTCTGTTCCAGAACTACCTCGACCATGCCGAGTCGTACGTCACCAAGAAAAAGTTCAAGGACCGGAGCACCGGAGAGACGATGGAGCCTGACGAGGGCTTCATGAAGTCAATAGAGGAGCAGATAGCGATCATCGGGACGGCGTGTGACGGGTTCCGGCAGGAGGTTATCGCCTACCTCTGGTCAGCGGGGCGCCGCGGCGAGAAGGTGAGCTACGAGAGCTACGAGCCGCTCAAGGAGGCGATCGAGAAGAAGCTCATGGCGAGCGTTCGGGACGTTTCCCGCATCATCACGAAGGCGAGAACCCGCGATGATGATCAGCACAAGAAGTACAACCGGATGGTCGAGCAGCTCATCAGGAACGGGTACCCGGCGAGCTGCGTGGACATCATCCTTAAGTACGCAGCCAACAACCTCTGGAAGGACTAGCGGCGGTGCGTCAACAGGGGGCTGCGTAGCTGATGTCAACCGTCTTCCGGCCATACACTCCGACCTCGCAGCGCTCTGACAGGAGCGCGCGAGACAGGCTAAGGCACCGCCAGAAGATCAAGGACTCAATCCGCGACAACATCGGGGATATCTTGGCCGAAGAGTCCATCATTGGCCGGGACCGCGACAAGATAATCAAGGTCCCGATCCGGTCGGTGAAGGAGTACCGCTTCATTTATGGCGAGAACTCGCCGGGCGTCGCCCAGGGAGACGGCAACCAGAAGCCAGGGGACGTGGTGGAGCAGGGGCAGCCTGACGGCCAGGGACAGGGCCAGGGGCAGGGAGGAAACCAGCCCGGCGTGGACGCCTTCGAGACGGACATAACCCTTGAGGAGCTCATCGCCATCATGTTCGACGACCTTGAGCTGCCGGAGCTCGAGAAGAAGGCGATTAAGGAAGTGATGTCAGACGACGCCCGCAAGAGAAAGGGGCACCGGAAGGCCGGAATTCGCCCTCGTCTCGACAAGCGGGCAACAGCCCGAAACCGCGTGCGGCGCAAGCTGGCTGTGCAGGGGGCGCGCGAGATCGACATTGAGGCAGAGGAGCAGCGATTCCCCTTCCACAAAGATGACATGAGCTACTTCCACATTGCGCCGACGACTCGTGAGGCGTCGAATGCGGTCGTATTCTGCATCATGGACACGTCGGGCTCTATGGGCACGGTCAAGAAGTACCTTGCCCGCAGCTTTTACTTTCTTCTGTTCCAGTTTGTCCGCCAAAAGTACAACAACGTGGAGGTGGTGTTTATCGCGCACCACACCGAGGCAAAAGAGGTCACCGAGGCGGACTTTTTCCACAAAGTCGAGTCAGGCGGGACGTACATCTCCTCGGGCTACCGCAAGGCGCTCGACATTATTCAGGACCGCTACCACCCGTCGCTCTGGAACGTGTACGCGTTTCACTGCTCCGATGGGGACAACTTCTACTCAGACAACGAGCGGGCTCTCCAGGCAGCAGAGGAGCTCTGCAAGGTCTGCAACCTCTTTGGGTACGGCGAGATTAAGCCATCGGGCAGCGCATACTACAGCGGCAGCATGCTGGAGGTTTTTGGGGCTATCAAGGCGCCGAACTTTCACATGATCACCATCGAGAAAAAGGAGGACCTGTGGGAGGGCTTCAGGAGCTTCCTCATGAAAGACAGGGCGAGCGGCGTTTCAGCTCATGGCAAGGTGTTCGGGCCCCAAAATAGCGAGGGCGCGGCCTCGGCGGCGCCATAGGTAGGGTATGTCATTCAACATCGACGAGCTTGGGTCCTGGGACGAGAAGATCAAGAAGCTCGTGGACCGCTACGGCCTCCGGTGCTATCCGCAGGAGTTTGAGATCTGTGACCACAACGAGATGCTGGGCTACATGGCGTACACTGGCATGCCTTCCCACTACTCCCACTGGTCGTACGGCAAGGCGTATGAGCGCCAGAAAACCATGTACGACTACGGCGTGGCGGGCTTGCCATACGAGATGGTGATCAACTCGAGCCCGTGCCTTGCGTACCTCATGCGGGACAACTCCCTCCTTCTGCAGGTGCTGACCATCGCGCACGTGTATGGGCACAACGACTTTTTTGCAAACAACTTCACATTCACCTCAGGCACTGAGGCACAGCACGTGCTGGAGATGTTCAAGAACCAGGCGAACCGCATCGCAAGCTACATGGAGGATCCCTCGATAGGGGTTGAGGCGGTGGAAGCCGTCATCGATCATGCGCACGCGATCTGCTACCAGCGATCCCGCAACTTGGCGATTAAGCAGCTCTCAGAGGGCGAGCAGCGCATGCGCGCTTGGGAGCGGGCCCAGGCGACCCCAGATCCGTGGCGCGAGATTCACCCGCCGCAAGAGTACGCTGCGCCGGACCTCTCTAAAATCCCTGTGGAGCCGCAGGAGAACCTGCTGCAGTTTATCGGCCAGTACAACCCGTACCTGCCGGAATGGAAAAAAGACATTCTGCACATCGTGGATCGCCAGACGCAGTACTTCATGCCCCAGATGGAGACCAAGATCATGAACGAGGGGTGGGCGAGCTATTGGCACCACAAGATCCTCAATGAGCTCGGGCTGCCGCAGGGGATGCACCTGGAGTTCCTCGTCCGCCACAACCAGGTTCTTAGGCCGCACCCGGGAGGGCTGAACCCGTACCACCTGGGGTTTGTTCTCTGGCACGATATCGAGCGCCGCTGGAACGCCGGTGACACGGGGAGGGAGTGGGATGACGAGGCTCCTCCGGTCAAGACCGAGGCGCAGGACGAGAATGACACGCCGGGCCGCAGGAAGATCTTTGAGGTTCGCGAGAGTGACCGGGACCAGAGCTTCCTGCGGCGCTTTCTGACGAAGGAGCTGATGGAGGAGCTGAACCTCTTCCAGCATGAGCGCCGTGGCAAGGAGCGAGTGGTCACAAAAGTGCCCACCAACGAGAGCTGGAAGGATGTTCGTGAAACCTTGATCAAGGGCGTCGGGTCAGGATCTATTCCCTGCATCAAGGTTGAGGACGCTGATTTTGGCAGGAACAGGACCCTCTACCTCAAGCACTATCACGATGGTCGTGACCTCCAGCTTGAGTATGCAGAGCAGACTCTCAAGCACGTCTCTCGGCTCTGGGAGCGGGATGTTGTGCTCGAGACGTCCATCAATGGAAAAGGGTCTCTCTTAAAGCTCCACGGAGACGCCCTGAAGATTGAGCGCATCTAGCGCAAAGCGGCGGTCCGCCAGATCCCAACGCGCTGCCATGCGATCGCCAGAAACAGCCGGGCCGCCTGCCAGATGGGCGGGCGGATAACCTATGCGGCTGGCGGCAGGACCCAGATCTCGTCGCCCCGCACCATGGTCGTCAGGGAAAGCCCCTCTTCGACGCTAATCGTTACCTCGACAGCGCCGTTCACCTCTTCGCTCATGACCATGATGAATCCCGCAAAGTCGGCCGGGGGGAACTGGGGCAGCACGAGGTCCTCATTAGCGAGGGAGCTCTTGGGCACCACTATTTTGTAGGTGGTTGCGTCAACCTTGCTCATCTGGGCGGTGGCACCTCCAGAGTTGAGCGTGATCTTCAGGGTTGGCGCCTTATGCTGCTCCGAGTGCTCGAACCGATAGCCGACGATCTTGAGCCCGTTTGCCTCTGGCAGTCGGGAGCCCTGGTCTGGCAGCTTGGCGCTTGCTGCGGCGGCGCCGAGAGTCCCAGGGGCATCCGAAGCGGGGGCCTTGGCCTCCTGAGCGGTCTGGGGCGCGGCGGCAGCGGCTTTCAGGCTTTCGCTGTCCAGCTGTGCCCCCTGGGCTTTGGACGGCTCGCTCACAACGGGTGCCTTAGCGAGCCCTGGCGGCTCGGCGTCGCCGAGGGTAGCCGCATCGCCTTGTGCTGGGCCGCTCGGCAGCTTGGGCGCAACTGCCGGGACTGCGGGGGGAGCTGGCGGGGCTTCAGGCTTCTTTTCGGGCTGCTGGACTGCAGGGGGGAGGGGCGCTGCGGGAGCCTCAAGCATCCGCAGGATCACCTGGCGCTTGCCGGATTTCCACTCGTACTTCGGGGCCTCTCCCTTGGCTAAATCTACCACAACGCGCAGCTTGTCGGGATGCGCCCCAAGGCGAACCTGCTTGACCACCCCGTTGAGCGGCGCCGCAAACGCGCCACTTCTCTTTACGCTCGCCCCAGCCAGGTCGAGCACGATGCGGGGGGGCTCCGGCAGCATGAATGCATCGATCTTTACCTCGGTAGGGACGGTGATCTTCAGGACTACGTATGTGCCATCCGGCGCCTTCTCGCGGTCGATAACCACCGAGACCCGGTCCCGTGATGATAGGGTAGTGGCCCCAGAGAGCTTGCGCTCCGCTCCTGCGTTGCAGATCGGTGTCAACAGCGCTGTGGCGATGAGGAGGAGGCGAAGACCTTTCATAACTGGCACCTGGCTTTTGAAACGGTGGGACTCTACCTGGTAAGATGCACGCTACAGCGAACCGGGCTTTCCAACTGGACGGGGCTCTCGCTGCCCGGCGCCTGCAAGATAAACACCGTATCAGCGAGCGAGGTGTCTCTGGGCTGAAACATTGTCTTGGTTACCGGGCTGCAGAAAAGCCGAGCTCAGCGCTGCGCGGGCGCGCTTGTCCGAGGCGAGGCTGCTGCTCCCGCTCCCGGGCCGCGCGACGCTCGGCCTCGATCTGAAGTTGCCGCTCGTGCCGGCCGATGTAGGCGCTCGCTCGGCGCTCGCAGGCCAGCAGCGCTGCCGGATAGCGGCTTGTGAGGTACCAACGCGAGATCTCTCCAGGGTGCCGCTCTACCTCAAGCTTGAGCCGTTTCGTGCCACCCTCATCACCGTCATCAAACCCCTCCGCGCTGATCGAGAAGTTGCGCAGGAGGGAGTGGCCGAGCTCAAGGATCGCCCCATTTCTGCCCTCTGCCACGACCACAAGAGTGTCGGGGAAGAGCGATATCCAAACCGGCTTCGGGGCAGGCCGCAGGGAGTCGTCTTCGGCGGACTCTCCAGCTGTTCCATCCTCAATGGCTGGCTGCAGCTCTCCGCGGAGCATGAGAGCCGGCTCAAGGCTTCTGCCTCCAACTGAGTCCGCGTAAGCCCGTGCGGTAGTCTTGGCGGTAAAGTACTCAAGGATTGGGCGTGGCTTGAGAAGTCTCCAAGCCTTTATTGAGATAATCTGGAAGGCAAACGGAGCGAGCAGGAGGCTGCCGAGAAAGATCCAGGGCGTCTTGAGACCGAGCGCGGCGCTGAACGTCATGAGGAGGAACAGCAGGGTCGCCTCAATCCCTTTTGCCTGAGCTTCTGAGATCAGCTCCACCCGCTCCTCGGGCGGAATGAGGTCCCAGATGCCCTCCAAGGACTGGTTCTGGGGTGCCCGAGTTGTTTCTGCCTCTGGTGCCATGAAGAGCTAGGTACTATTTGCCGTGCGGGAGCGCTAAAGGGCTGGAACGACGGCGTTCGCCCTGTGCAACCACATGCGTCGAGATACCTTTAGCATTTCCTATACCGGCTTAGTGGACGGGCACGTGCCGTCCCGCAACAAGCTGCTGGCGGGGCACGAACAGTCTGGGCATGTTTGCTACCGCGCACACCAGCTGCATCCTTGGGCTCGACGCCGTCCCCGTAGACGTGGAGGTGCACCTCAGGAAGGGCAGCGCCAAGTTTACCATTCTGGGCCTTGGTGGCGCCGCAGTTCGGGAGTCCCGCGACAGGATCCTTACCGCCCTGGCGCATGCCGGCTACGACCTTACCGATGTCATTCTCGTTAACCTCGCGCCTGCTGAAATCAAGAAAGAGAGCGTGGCGTTCGACCTGCCGATAGCGGTAGCGCTTGCATGTGCGGCTGGCGGGGTGCCTCAGCGAGCCCTGGATGGCGTTGCCTTGGTCGGCGAGCTCTCCTTGACCGGCGATGTGAAAGCAACTCCAGGCCTGACCGCACACGCGCTAGCGGCCGTGCAGGCTGGCATGCGGTGCGTACTGGTTCCTGAGGCCAACTGCCGTGAGGCTGCGGTTGTCCAGGGGGCCCAAGTAATCGGAGTAAGGTCCCTGGGCCACGCTCTCCGAATACTTAAGGGGGCCGAGATGCCGACCGTTCAGCGCTGCGAACTGCGCCCGGCGGTAGGGGGGCACAAGAGGCTCTCGGACGTGATCGGGCAGGAAGCTGCCAAGCGTGCCCTTGCGATCTCGGCGGCTGGAGGCCACAACGCGCTTATGATAGGCCCGCCAGGCTGCGGCAAGAGCATGCTGGCAGAGCGCTTGGGCGGGCTGCTGCCGCCCCTTTCGCCAGCCGAAGCGCTTGAGGTGCTGCGCATCCACAGCATCGCGGGCCAGGATACCGCGCCCATCATCTCGGGAGTGAGGCCCTTTCGCGCTCCACACTACGTCATTAGCGACGCCGGCCTCATCGGCGGGGGCTCGATGCCCCGTCCCGGAGAGGTTAGCCTCGCCCACCGGGGTGTGCTCTTTCTGGATGAGTTCCCGGAGTTCCGGCGCAGCACTGTGGAGGCGCTCCGCTCGCCCCTTGAGACCGGATGGGTGCAGGTCGCTCGGGCGAGGGCCTCACTCAACTTTCCAGCCCGCTTTCAGCTCGTTGCTGCCATGAACCCGTGCCCTTGCGGGCGCTTTGGAGTAGCCGGTGGCGGCTGCGGCTGCTCGCACCACGCAATACGGGACTACGTGGCGAAGCTATCGCAGCCGATCCTTGACCGGATTGACCTGCACGTAGAGCTCGATGCAGTGAATGTTGATGACCTGGTTTGGGGAAGCGAGGCACCCCGCGCGGCCGCCGGCGCGCTCGAATCAGCGGTGGCGGCAGCGAGAGAGGCACAGCTCTCCCGCAACGGAGCGCTTAACGCCGAGGTCCCGGACGCCGCGCTGCGGGAACAGACGAAGCTTTCGCACGGCGCCCGAACCCTGTTGAGTGAGGCTGTGAAGAGGCTCGGGATGAGCGCACGGGGATACACGCGGGTGCTTCGTGTCGCCGCGACAATATCCGACTTGGCTGGCCACGACGGGGTGACAGAGGAAGCGATCGCTGAAGCGGTGTCCTACCGCTCCCTCGATCGGCTCTCTAACATTATGCGCGGGGGGGCTCCAATGCGTGCAGTCCTGCCCACAGGGGGCGCCAGGGCGTAGTGTAGGCGCTGCGGGGCACCCCGACGGGGCAACAGCGCATGAGCATCGGCTAGCTGCGGACCCCTTCGTGTTGCTGCGCCCGCAAGGTGAGGTGGTGCTCCTGCACGGCCGCTTCGCCGGGATCGCCGGGGCTTGCGGGCTCTATGACTATCACCTCCTTCGGGGTGATCTCCTTTACATATCCGCCAAGAGGCCCGATCTTGGTCCCCTCTCGGAGCAGAAATCCGATTCCGTCCCGATCTTCGACTGAAGCCGCGCTTCGGCCCTCCACGTCCTTCACGATCGCCACGAGGCGAAGCTCCGACAGGGGCAGGTGCTCAAGTCTTGGGCGAGGGACGGAAGGCCCCCCGTGAGGTGTCGCCTGTAGCCGGGCGAATGGGTTGCGCGCGGGTCTCGCCCCTCCCGCAGCTGAGGAGGGCGAGTTGGGCCCGTGCTGCGATGAGGCCCGCACGATCGCCGAAGGCCCCTTGTCCTTGTTCGGCTTCTTGCTCTTCCTGTCCCCAACGGGCGCCTTGGACGCCTCAAGTCGGCGCTGCGAAGGGGGAGCATCACCGGCTCGCCGGTCGACTGCGAGACCGATGGCGAACACCGCTGCGCAGGTGATCATGAGGAGAATGTTTCGCATGCTGAGCCTCCTTGGCATAGGAGGCTGTTCGGCGCTGAGCTGCGCGAGTTTCTGCCGCCAGCCTACTGTCCGCCCTTGAGGGTTATTTCGACCTGGTTTCCGGCTGGATCACAGACCACAAAGGAGGTGCTCCGCTCATGTGTGATGTCAAAGCCACTTGCAGCGAGGGCAGACCTTATGGCCCCGAGATCGTGCACAGCCAGGCCAATCCTCACAGAGCCCCCCCCAGGAACGCCGCCCTCCCGAAGGGGATAGAGCTCGCACACGAGGCTGGGCGTGAGAGGGAACGAGTAGTGCAGCGGTCCGTCACCGTGCCTCTCCGGCGATACAGGAAGGCCCAGCACGGCATAGAAATTCGCGCACGCATCAACGTTTGGCACGCGCAGCGTGAGGTAGCTGCACGTTGGAGGGAGGGGCCGTGTTTGAGAGGGGTCATGTGGCGTCACGCAGCGCTCCGGGAGAGTCACGAAAGCGTTAAAGGCAGAGCTATACACCAGTTCATCTGGCCCCGTCACGTGAGGTTTGGGCCCAGGACCCTAGGGCGTGCGCCGGGGGGTCCACAGGGGGTTCTGCTCTATCAGGCGGTAGCTCACGAACGAGACGGCTGAGAGGACGGCGCCGTAGAGGAGGATCGATGGGATGTCGCCCACGCCGATCGGCCGGCCTGGGATCCACGGCAAAATGGCCCGCTCCACCAGGAAGTGCCAGGCATAAATTGAGTAGCAGGCCACGCCGATCGCCCCGAGGGCCCGGTTACGCAAAAGACGCGCGATGATGCCGTTGCAGGAAGCGAGCGCGCCGGCGAGGAGGCCAAATGACCCAATCGCCATCAGGGGGTTAAGAAAGCAGGAATAGCGACGGGGAATAAACCCAAGGGAGACAAGGTCCCAAAGCGTGGCCACAAGCCAGACAGCCGCGGCACCACTGACGAAGAGCCAGAGTCCCCGGGCGCTGCGGTCAGTGGCGGGGCGCTCCGCCCACCGAGCTGCAATCAGCATTCCGAGCGCGAAGTCATCGAGCCGCCCCGCGAATGAGTCGGCGAGCCGGTCGAGGTATGCGTTTACCTGAAACTCGCCGGCACACAGCCACGTGGCGGTGAACCGCACCGCGAGGCTCGAAAGGAAGATAGCCGCTGTGGCCCGTGACGGCCCGAAACGGAAGAATGCCGTCGCCACGAGCGGAAAGAGCAGCGACATCCAAATCTCGGCCCCAAGCGACCAGAGCACGACGTTTTGTGGGGGCATCCAGAAGTCTTTTGTGAACACGAACAGCCCGGACACAAGCAGGAGAAACTCCCGGATGAGGGCCGGATCAAGGAGGCTCTCCCCCAGGAATACCGACACAAAGGAGACGATGCAGAGCAGCGGAAAGAGCCGTCGTGCGCGGGCCCGCCAAAAGGCAAAGCATGCCGCGCTCGAGTCAAGCGCGCGCCTTCCGGCCGCATACGGAAGAAAGATCACAAAGCCCGACAGGACAAAGAAGAGGTTAACAGCGAGCCAGGAATTTGTGATTGGCGAGGCGATTGGGATGGTGAGGGCGCCGATCGTGACGGCGTGCCAGCCGGGAACGACAGAAGGGCTCACAAGGTGGTGGAGCACTATGGCCAGGATCGCCATCCCTCTAAGTCCATCAATGGCAGCCAGGCGGGAAGTAGGTTTCTGCACGGTGAGTTCCTCGGCGGATCGGGGATGATGAGCGGGCGCCTACCAAGGTAGTGAACTGATGGGGGGCTGGCAATGCTGAGTTGCTGCCGTGCCTGAAAATCTCTGTTTCGCCGCCGAACCCCGTCATCCGGAACTTGATTCCCTGGGCAAGAGTGGCTAACCTCCCCAGACCGTACACGGGGTGTAGCTCAGCCCGGCTAGAGCGCTAGTTTTGGGAACTAGAGGTCGCAAGTTCGAATCTTGTCACCCCGAATCCGCGAAGCCTGTTCGCGGTGCCCCACGGGCGCTTCCGGCGCCCCTGCGTAATCCCCTTTGCACATCCTCTCGCCCGCCCCTGAGTGATGCACGGCCACAAAAAGGGTGGTATACACCTGGGCTGCAAGCTGCGAAGGGGGCACAAGCCATGGCACGTTTAACGGCAATTAGGGAGATTCTCGAGGACCGCATTCCCGTCGGCGCGCAGGAGGTGGGCGGCTGGATTAAGACCCATCGCCAGTCCAAAAGGGTTTCATTCATCGAGCTCTCAGACGGGTCATCGGTTGGGAACCTTCAGCTCGTTGTCGACCCTGCTATGCCCTCGTACCAGGAGGTGGCTGCGAAGCTTTCCACCGGAGCCTCGATCCGGGCCTCCGGCGAGCTGGTTCTCTCTCCGGCGAAGGGACAGAAGTACGAGTTCCAGGTCAAGGAGCTCCAGCTTGTCGGCGAAGCGGATCCCGAGCAGTTTCCCCTGCAGAAGAAGTCTCACTCGCTCGAGTTCCTTCGGGAGGTCCTGCACCTCCGTCCCCGCACCGCAACGATGGGAGCGGTTCTTAGGGTTCGCGCGGAAGCCGCTTTTGCGATACACCGCTTCTTTCGGGATAGGGGGTTTTACTGTCTTCACACGCCGATTATCAGCACATCTGACTGCGAGGGCGCTGGCCAGATGTTTCACGTCACCTCATTGGACATCAACAACCCTCCGCGGGCGGAGGGCAAGGTTGACTTCACGCAGGACTTCTTCAAGGAGCCGGCAAGCCTCACCGTGTCGGGCCAGCTGGAAGGCGAGATTTGCGCCATGGGAGTCTCTCGCGTGTACACCTTTGGGCCGACCTTCCGCGCAGAGAATTCCAACACAACTCGGCACCTTGCTGAGTTCTGGATGGTGGAGCCGGAGATGGCCTTCTACGAGCTTGAGGATAATGTGGCGCTCGCCCAGGAGTTTGTGCAGGCGGTCATTCGCGACCTGCTCTCTAGCTGCCGCGGAGAGCTGGAATTCCTGGCGGCACAGGAGTGGTCCCAGCCTGGGCACCTTGAGAACCTGCAAAGCGTTGCGGAGTCAGCTTTTGCGAGGATGGACTACTCAGAGGCGATCTCGATCCTGGAACGCAGCGGCAGGACATTCGAGTTTCCGGTGAAATGGGGGATCGACCTGCAGTCAGAGCACGAGAGGTTTCTCACTGACGAGCACGTAAAGGGCCCGGTATCGGTCGTCAACTACCCGAAGGACATTAAGGCGTTCTACATGCGCCTCAACGAGGATGGGCGCACCGTCCGTGCCATGGATGTGCTTGTGCCGCGTCTTGGCGAGATTATCGGGGGCTCGCAGAGAGAGGAGCGTTACGATGTGCTTCTCCAGAAGATTCGGGATACGGGCCTCGATGAGTCTGCCTACTGGTGGTACCTGGAGCTCCGAAAGTTCGGCACGGTGCCGCACTCGGGATTTGGCCTCGGTTTCGAGCGGCTCCTGATGTACGTGACGGGGATGCAGAATATACGTGACGTGATCCCGTTTCCGCGCTTCCCGGGCTTCGCTAAGTTCTAGTGGCGTGTGTGCCCGGAGCAGGCAGGCAATCAGTGCTGGTCGGGGCTCGAGCAGGTCGGCTATACTACCTACAGGGGACTTTTTGTGGCTAAACAACCTCTCTCTACTGCTTTGCAAGAAGGTGATCGTATGAAGTCGCGTGAGCTCATCGAGATGACTGAGCGGCACTCAGCACAGAACTACGCCCCCCTTGAGGTCGTTATCCGGTCGGGCCAGAACGCATGGGTTGAGGACGTTGACGGCCAGCGGTACATCGACTGCCTTAGTGCGTACAGTGCGGTAAACTTCGGGCACCAGAATCCCAGGATCACCAGGGCGGCCCATGCGCAGCTCGACGCCTTGACCATCATCAGCAGGGCTTTTTATGCCGACACGTATGCCTACCTCTGCAAGGAGCTGTGTGAGCTGAGCGGCAAAGACAAGGTCCTCGTAATGAACTCGGGCGCCGAGGCGGTAGAGACAGCCCTAAAGGCGGCCAGGAAGTGGGGATATGAAGAGAAGGGAATCCCGGACAATAAGGCAGAGATCATCGTGTTTGCTGACAACTTTCATGGGCGCACGACAACTATCGTTGGCTTTAGCACATCGCCCTTGAGCCAGAAGGGCTTCGGGCCGTTTGCGGCTGGGTTTAGGGCGGTTCCGTTCGGCGATGCTGCGGCGGTTGAGGCAGCGATTACTTCCAATACGGCAGGCGTCCTGTTCGAGCCGATCCTTGGCGAGGGGGGCATCATCATCCCGCCTGACGGCTTCATCAGGAGCCTGCGCGAGATATGCTCCCGCCGCAAGGTTCTCATGGTTGCTGACGAAATTCAGACTGGCCTGTGCCGCACAGGCAAGCTCTTTGCCTGCCAGCACGAGGATGTGGAGCCTGACATGTACATCCTTGGCAAGTCGCTCGGCGCCGGAATCGTCCCGATCTCAGCGGTGCTGGCGAACGCCGATGTCATGAGGGTTTTCACTCCAGGAACCCACGGCAGCACCTTCGGGGGCAACCCCTTCGCGTGTGCTGTTGCCAGAGAGGTCGTTGCGCTGATTAGGGAAGAGAAGCCCCAAGAGCGCGCTGCTGAGCTAGGGGCGCACATGCTGGCGCGCCTAAAAGCCATGCGCTCGAAGGTCGTCAAGGAGGTTCGCGGAAGGGGGATGATGATCGGTGTGGACATCGACCCGGCAGCGGGCACTGCCAAGGACTTCTGCAAGAAGATTATCCACGAAGGGGTGTTGTGCAAGGACACCAGGATGCAGACTGTTCGGCTGGCGCCGCCCCTGACGATCTCCCGGCAGGATCTCGACCTTGCGCTTGATCGCATTATCGGGGTTTTCGAGCGGGCGTAGCGCCCGCAACGGCCGCAGCCAGCGCCTGCGCTACGAGAGGCCGCTCAGCGCCTTCTCGTCCCTAAAGATCCTGCCGAACTCGTTTGCCAAGAAGTCGGGAAGGGGGATCTCCTCAGTCTTAATCAGGCCCCTGCGTCCCTTGAGCGCTCCCTCGAGCAGCAGGTCGACAACGCCGCAGATTCCGGCTGCGGTGGTGGCTTGGATCGCGCCAAAGTGGTGGCCTGCAATAGCCTGGTTGTACACCGTGCTGGCGTAAGTCTTTTGGCAGAAGCGGCCCTTGTCGAGGCCGGTTGCCTCCACGAGGATCATGCACTTGTCCTGCCTGGTCGTAGAGAGGCTGCGTTCAAGGATCCTCTTGAGGGCATCCCTGTCGTCATGGAAGCGCAGGTCTGTGAGCAGGAAAGCGATGAGGTCCCGGTGTCCCGGATAGCGAATGGTCTTGTAGTTAAGCTCCCGCACCTTGCCGTTGAGCGAATGGCAGAGGGTGCCGAGGCCGCCTGAGGTGTTGAACGTCTCATACTCGTCGCCGTCGAGAGAGAAGTTCTCGTGCCCCTCGAGCGGGGGAACCTTAATAAGCATGCCGTCCTGAATGACCTCGCACGGGTTGCAGTACTCGTTTATCAGCCCGTCAGTTGACCATGTCAGGTTGTACTTCAGCCGGTTGGTTGGATAGATCGGGAGGGCGCCCACGCGCATCTTGAGCGAGTCGAGCTGGTCAAACAGGCGCGCAAGGTGAGCCGCCGCAATGCTGATGAAGCCAGGGGCGATGCCGCACTGGGGGATGAAGCAAAGCGGCGAATTGGCCGCAAGCCCGGCGATATAGTGCGAGGTGTCAACATCCTCTGTCAGGTCCGCGTAGTGCACCCCAGCATCTGCGGCAGCAGACGCCACCGCCTTGTTGCAGGCGAATGGCAGGGCGCTCATCACCAGCGAGCAGCCCTGTAGAACGCGCTTGAGCGCCGAGTGGTCAGAGATTGTGAGCTGGCGCGCCTCGCACGAGCCCCACTGCTGTGCCACGGCCTTTGCGCGCGCCAAGTCGCCGTCGCAAACTCGAACGGTGTACCGCCCTGAAGAGGCGAGCATGGCAGTAATCGCTTCGCCTATCTTTCCTGCGCCGAAGAGAGCAACGGTGTGCATACAAACCTTGTAGAGGCCCTGAGGTGGGGCGCGTATGATAACCCTCTGATTCTTAGATTCCTGAGGGGCGGGAAGCGCTGCGCGTAAGGCGTGGACGGAGCGCTGTCAAACGGCTTTTTGGCGCGGCTTCAGGCAGGGGAGGGCGCGGGCTCACGGAGTAATGGGCAGTTACAGCCGCCAATTGGGGCGGCAAGCGCTACACGCCGATGGCGCGCGGAGACAGGATTTCAGAGAGCGCCAGGAGCTCCTCAGCATGGGCGAGCGGAGTAGAGTAGCGGCTGCGGGAGGCCTCCACAATTGCCTGCACGTTCTGGGCCGCATTGGCAGGCTTTTCGAGCTCGAGCGTGCGCCCCGAGAAGGCCTCCTGCACCTCTCCATCAACGCTCATCTTTACGTAAAACTCCCGCAGCGGCAGGTTGAGAAGGTCGTCACCGGTGAAGCGGGGCTTAAGCTCGTTTGCGATGGCGCCCGCATCGTCCGCGCCAGTCCTGAAGGAGATAAAGTTTGCGATATTCCCAAACACCGACGCCTTTACGTCCCCCGCAAACTGGCCGAGGTACTGGTTGGCGAACGTCATGCAGAGGCGGTACTTGCGGGACTCGCTGAGGATTTCGCCGAAGGACGGCGTGGCGAAGTTTTGAAACTCGTCTACGTAGAAGTAGAAGTCTTGCCGCGACTCAACGGCGACATCAGCGCGCGACATCGCCGCCTCATAGAGCTTCCAAATCACAAGTGAGCCGAGCAACGACGCGTTCTCCGCGCCGAGCAGCCCCTTCGAAACCTTAAAAAGCACGATTTTGCGGTTGTCGATGAAGTCCCGGAAGTCAAAGCTGTTTGTGGGCTGGCCAAGGATGTTGCGCATCATGTCGGTCGCAAGCAGCTCATCGAGCCGGTTGAGGAGCTGGGACACGGGACCGGCCTCAAACTCGCCACGGCGGGCGGGGAATTCCACCTCCCAGAAGCGGCGCACCGACTCGTCGGTGCTGCGGCTTACCACCTGCGCGCGGAAGTTGTCGTCAGAGAGAAGGCGGCGCAGCGACACGATGCTCGTGCCGGGAATATTGAGCAGCGCGATGATCGAGTACCGCACGAGGTGATCCATCTTGTCCGACCACGAGGACCCAAACACCCGCCGAAACGTGTCGAGGAAGCTGAGAGTCACCCGCATCTTGAGGTCTGGGCGGGTAGGAATCATGGGGTTGAAGCTTGGGGGATACCGAAGGTCGGAAGGGTCGAAGAGCACGACATCCTTGTGGCGACGCTGCGGGATGAACTTGAGGATGTCGTCCACGAGGTCGCCGTGAGGATCGAGAACTGCGCAGCCGTGCCCATTCTCGATATCGGCACGAATGAGGAGCTGCAGCAGGCATGACTTGCCGTATCCGGACTTGCCCATGACGTAGAGGTGTCGCCTGCGGTCGAACCTGCGAATTCCAAAAGGGGTCTGCTGATCGCGAAAATTCGAGCTGCCGAAGAAGCTAATTTGGGGGTCGCCCTGGGTTGAGGGCAGGCCGCGTGGAGGCGGCCCTTTGCGGGAGAGAACTTGGGTCGTGTTTGGGAGGACTCCGAGGTTTACCGGGTGCCAGAACGTAACTACCTCGTACGCAGAGAAGCGGAACGGGCGCTCAAACCGCCGCCGCTGGACCTTGTCGAGCATGCGCTTGCCAAAGAGGAGGGGGGAGAACTTGACGATGTTAAGGTCCGTGCCGTTGAGGTACTGGATGGTGTTCGTCAAGGTGCGCATGCTGCGGCTTAGGCCGCTCTTGGCCTTTCTCACATCGTGCTTTGTGAAGCCCGGAGGGAGATCCCGAAAGGCGGAGATTCGGTAGTTGCACCTAAACAGCCGGGTCCGGCACTTCTCCTGGATCTTGTTTTGCGCATCATTCGCGAAGGCTCGGCGCATCCAGGTCCGGCTGCGGAACAGCCGGGCGAAGCGCTCGATGAAACGGCCGAAGGCAAGGCTGGCATGCAGCTTAGGGGTGTCCTTGATCGGGCGCACCAGGAGCTGGAGCAGCATCCGGTCCCCCTCTGGGAGCCTCGACATCGCCGTCAGCATCGGCGCGCAGCTGTTCCAGCCGAAGTCCCGGTAGGTTTGCAGGGGTATTATGTCCGAGTAGGTGAGGCGGAGATCCTGTCCTGCCACAAGAGTCCGGTCGGTCACATGGCGGGTGTAGTCGGACACCTCGCGTATCTCGAGATCCGGATACCAGCTGTACATCGCAGCGCAGATGTGATTGAGCATCTGCTCCTCTGCCACAATTGTGGAAATGATGGCTGGCCCATCGGCGTAGAACTCAAGGGAGAACGGCTCCGAGCAATTCTCCGCAAGCTCTTGAAGCTGGTTGAAGAAGTGGTTTGAGTTAAAAAGCTTGTACTTCACCAACTGAAAGGCGGTAGCGAGAGAGCCTGACGAGCGGGGGAAGTGGAGGCACGCTACTTTCATTATTTCCTGCGGTTTTTTCCGACGGCCCCTATGGTACAGAGATTCGGGCGCTTACTGAAGTGTTAGGGTGCCTGCTCTGAATTGGCGCGATTAACGGGCTGGATCGGTCAGTTAGGGATATCCCCCGTGGTGTTGCGGAGACTGCTGGGCTCTATTGTCCCGAGCGGTATTTGTGGGTAGCCTCTGCAAAGTCAGTGCGGTGCCATGTGCCTGAAAGTGAAGAAGAATCCGCCTGTCTTTGCCCGTGCTTTGGGCCTGGGGCCCTAACGTTCATGGTTGATAGTTGCTCAGAAACCCGTCGGGGGGTGTCAGGTGGGATACAGCACCCTCTTAGGCTGCTTGGCAAGGTCTTGCCTCACCACTGGGGCAAGATAGGGCAGGCATCGCGCGTCGCCGGCCTCCTGTCCGGCGCTCCGCCAGAGGGGCCCCTGGCAGAGTTCTGGCTGGGTGGACACCCGCGTGGGTGCGCTGAGGTGGAGTTAGCCGACGGCTCTCGACGGCTGCTCACCGACCTGGGCGATATGCGGGCCAAGCTTCTGGGGCCGGTGCGGCACCCATTCGGGCTCCCATACATCCTCAAAGTGCTCTCAATAGATTCCTCCTGGGGGCTCTCCATTCAGGCCCACCCAGACCTGGCGCGGGCTCGCAGGCTGCACGCGCTCGATCCAGTGAACTACCCGGATGCGTCCCACAAGCCAGAAGTCGGGATTCCCCTCAGCCCGGTGACGCTCCTCTACGGCTTCCGGTCACTGCCAAAGCTTCGTGAGGCGCTCGGGCGATTTCCGGAGCTGCGCAGCCTCTTGCCAGACGGGACCCGCGCCTCCATCGAGGAGGGTGCCGCTGAGGCTTCAGTGGAGGCGAGGGTGCGAAGGGACGTGTTCTCATCGCTCATGCGCGCAGGGGGAGATGCGGGCGAAAGGGCAGTGAGCGGCATCGTGAGGCGGTTCGAGGGGGCTACGGAGCTACCGATCGAGGTGGAGATCGTAAGGCGCCTTCGCCTGCGCTACGGCGACCGCGATGTTGGGCTGTTGGCGTTGTTTGTCATGAACATCGTCACTGTGCCCCCTGGCGAGGTTATTTTCATCGGCCCGAACGTCCCCCATGCGTACCTTGATGGCGATCTGGTCGAGTGCATGGCCTGCTCTGATAACGTGGTAAGAGCCGGACTGACGCCGAAGTTCAAGGATGTTGAGACGCTGCTTGAGATGTTGGACTACTCGGCAGGCGAGCCGACGCTGATCTCCCCGACAGCGGGGCGCGAGGGGCTGATGGATGTTGCGGTGCCGGCTGCCGAATTTGTAATAAGCTACCTGCCGCGCGGCTCTGGCGCCGTGACGGTGGAGGGGGGAGCGGCAGCAGAGGTGATTCTCTGCCTCGGCGCGCAGGCGTCGGTGCGCCCCGAAGGGTCGCGGGAGGCTCTCGTGCTGCGGGATGGCGGGGCGGCGCTCATCCCCCCCCTTTCGGGGCGTTATGTGATTGAGCGCTCCGATGCTTCGGTGTACCGGGTAGCCGCCGGAAGCGCCCCAGCGCTCCCGTAAAGGGTAGTGCGAAACACCCATTTTTTTTGCATGATACGGCTGTTTTCGGAGAGCGATTTCCGTTCGAGCCCGTTTTAAGAGGAGCGTCTTGGTAAAAGCCCAAAGCAGTGCAGGCCTTAAGAAAGCTGCTGACTTGATGCGGCGGGAGGGGCTTCCAGAGCCAGTGATCAAGAACTTTGAGCGGCTCTTCCAGGATGTGATGCTGGGCAAGACCGGGGTTATTACCGAGGCGGAGATCGAGCCGGTCACCGGGATCGACTGCTTCAAGGACATCGTGGCCTGCAGCTCCTCGGTCAGCACCGGCGAAAAGCTGCTTGGGCAGCTGGCGGTGCTTCGTCTCAATGGCGGCCTCGGAACAACGATGGGCTTAGAGCGGGCAAAGTCCCTCCTGCGCGTAAAGGGCGGCCTTTCGTTCAACGACATTATCGCGCGGCAGCTGCAGGTGCTCGGCGCACGAACTGGGGCATCGATCCCGCTCATCCACATGACGAGCTTCTCTACCGATGCGGACGTGGTGCGCGCAATGGAGCCGTATGCCGACCTCAGTCCAGGCGGCCTTCCTAAGACGTTCCTGCAGCATCGGCACCCCAAGATTTATGTGGACACTATGAGCCCGGCAGAGGAGCCCCTTGAGGAGCTCAACTGGAACCCGCCGGGCCACGGCGATATCTATGCGGCCCTCCTTGCAACCGGGCTCGCTGAAAAGCTCTTGGCGATGGGCAAGCGCTACGCATTCGTGGCCAACGCCGACAACCTAGGCGCGACGGTTGAGCCGGCCATCCTCGGCCACTTTGCCGCATCAGGGGCGCCGTTCTTGATGGAGACCGCAGAGAGGACGAAGGCAGATGCCAAGGGGGGGCACTTGGCGCGCCGCAAGAGCTCAGGGAGGCTCGTCCTGCGCGAAAGCAGCCAGGCGCCCACAGCGCCCGGAGGGGAGATTATTCCCGAGTTTCAGGACGTGCTGAAGTATCGGCACTTCAACACGAACAACATTTGGCTCGACCTGGAGGCAGTGGTTAAGGTTGCCCGTGAGCACGAGGGCAGCATCCCTCTGCCCCTCATCAGCAACAAGAAGACGGTCAACCCGCGTGACCGGGGGAGCAGGAGGGTGATCCAGATAGAGACGGCCATGGGGGCAGCAATTGAGGTTTTTGAGGGGGCTCGTGCCCTTCAGGTTCCCCGCAGCCGGTTCGCTCCCGTCAAGTCCAACAATGATCTCCTCGTTGTGAGGTCGGATGTGTACCAGCTCAATGACGACTTCACTATCACGGTCAATCCGGCCCGCACTCAGGCAGGGCTCCCATCTGTCTCGCTAGACGCGCATTTTTACGGGCTTATCAAGGATTTCGAGTCGCGCATCAAGGTTATGCCGTCGTTGGTTGATGCCCAGAGCTTTTCCGTTCAAGGTGATGTCGTCTTCAGCCACGGCGTAAAGATCACTGGGGCCGTGTCGCTCGTCTGCAGCGGAGAGAAGCAGAAGCTCCTGCCGCCAGAGGTCACGGCGATTGCGTCCCAAGAAGTCAGGCTCTAGCGGAAGGCTCGCTCGCGAAGTCGTGCCACAGGGTTCCGGCGATCCCCACGAGTGCGGGGCCGATAAACACCCCGATCAGGCCGAATGCCATGACTCCGCCAAGGACCCCCATAAAAACCACCACGGCCGATATCTTGGTTGCCTGGCTGATAAAGAGGGAGCGCAGCACATTGTCGGCAGTGCTGACCACGCCGATGCCCCAGGCGAGGAGGCCGGCAGAGTGGTACCAGGGAAGGTTTGTCGCTGCTGCAAGGTACACCGCAACGGGGACATAGAGCAGCGGTGCGCCGAAGGGCAGGAGAGAAAGCAGCATGGTTGCAACGGCGAGAAGGAGGGGCAGGGGAGCTCCAGCAAGAGAAAAGCCGATGCCTGCCAGGGTTCCTTGGGCCACTGCCGTGGCGATTACGCTGTAGGCCGCGCCCCGAACCGTCGCCCCGAGGTAGCTAAAGATGTAGTCGCCCCGCTGGGAGCCGAGCTTTCTAATAATCGCGCGCGCCTCTGCCATGAGCGACTCTCCCCGCAGGTAGAGAATGAAGCAGCCCGCGAGGGCCATCAGGATTATTGCGATAGTTTGGAGGATGCTTTTGGCGGCGCTGGTTGCGATGCGGACAAGGTCCGACTGGTGCGAAGAGATGATCGATGACAAGCCCCCCTCCTCCTGCAGCACTGATGATAGCTGGTCAGCGAGCATATCGCCGATAAGGGGGAGCTCGCGCAGGGCTTCAGTGGTGCGGGAAACATCCAGTCCTGAGAGGCTAGCTCCGAGCTGCCTGAGCTCCCCGGCCAGCTCGAGGGGGAGGGGGATGGTGACGAGGAGCAGCAGAATGCCCAAGAGGAGCGTGAGCCCTAACGCCGGAACCCATGGCTGCTCGGGAGTCCTGGCGCGAAGGCGGGAATAGGCTGGCCAGGTAGAGGTTGTGAGGACGATCGCCCAAAGCAGGGGCATGACAAAAGGCATCAGGATGATGCCCACAGCGATATGCAGCCCACCTATCAGGGCGCTTGTGAGGAGGATCGCAGAGAGCCTGGTTGGGGCTCTGTCGGAGTCGTTTGGCGTGTTACCCATGGCGGGAGCTCCCGTTGCCTCAGCGGACACTCGGTCTATAGCCTACTTGGCGCCCTCCAGCAAATTTCTCCAGGCTACCCAGCGGCTTAATCCCGTTCTATTCTCTTGGGCATGTTCCCCGAAGGGCTCTCGTGCTTGCAGCTCGCAGGCCTCAAAATATTCCAGGTTGCTGACGTAACGGCGCTCCCGCGCCCGCTTGCAAGCTATGCGGATGGGGGTCTCGCTTCTGTGTGGGAGATACTGCTGCACCGCGCATCGGAAGAGCCCCTCAACGTGGTGGCGACGGCGATATTCCTTCTGGCGATCGCCCATACCTTCTGCGCCCCGCTTTTCTCCCGCATCGCCAAGCGGCTTGAGGAGCGGCACCACTTGGAGTGGCTGGGAAGCGAGGAGGCAGCAGCCGAAGGCGCGGAGGAGCCGGCCAGCTTTCTGGCAGTTTTCATGAACTACTTGGGAGAGCTCGAGGCGGTCTTCGGCGTGTGGGCGGTCGCGCTTGTCGCGGCGATAAGCTCTTTCAAGGGGTGGGGTGTAGCAAAGGAGTTCCTCGAGTCATCGGTCCGCTTCAACGAAGCCGTGTTTGTCGTTGTGGTGATGGCGATCGCTTCGACACAGCCGATGCTGTTCCTGGGGGAGCGGTGCCTGTCGGCGCTTTCTCGGGCGATTGGGGGCTCCCCTGCATCTTGGTGGGTCATCTTATTGACGGTGGGCCCCATCCTTGGATCCTTTATCACCGAGCCGGCGGCGATGACGATCTGCGCCCTGCTTCTTGGCCAGCATGTGTTCCGTTACCACCCATCGAAGCGGCTCGCCTACGCCACGGTGGGGCTCCTGTTCTGCAACGTGTCGATCGGCGGGGTCTTGACGCACTTCGCCGCCCCGCCAGTGCTTATGGTCTCGGGCCCATGGGGGTGGGGAACGGCATACATGTTCTCAACGTTCGGGCTCCGGGCTGTGTGCGCAGTGCTGGTCTCAACCGCGGCCTACTACCTCCTGTTGCGGAAGGACCTTGCAGCTCTAGAGCAGCGAGTGTCGCTTTTTGATGCCGAGCATCCGGTGCACGAGCGGGCCGTGCCGGGGGGCGTCATCTTGGGCAATCTCCTTTTTCTTGCCTGGACCATCGCGAACGAGCAAAGCCCGAGGCTCGTTATTATTGGATTCCTGTTTTTCCTCGCTTTCGTTGATGCTACGCGACACTTCCAGCGTGCAGTGTCCTTGCGTGCGCCGCTTCTCGTGGGCTTCTTCCTTGCCGGGCTCGTCATCCACGGGGCGTTCCAGGCGTGGTGGATTGAGCCTCTCCTGACGCGCGCCCACGACGTATCCCTCTTCTTTTTGAGCCTGGGCCTCTCTGCGTTTAATGACAATGCCTCGATCACGTTCCTGGCGTCCCTCGTGCCTAACACCTCGCCAGAAGTTCGCTACAGCATCACCGCAGGGGCCATTGCTGGGGGCGGCCTTACCATCATCGCTAACGCCCCGAATCCGGTCGGAAATTCCCTGCTGTCTCGCTTCTTTGATGGGGGGCTGTCCCAGCTGCTCCTGCTTTGCGCGACGCTGCTGCCCGTTGCCGTGAACATTATCTTCTTTCTTCTTTTGCGTTAGGCTCGGCACATGAGTCCGAGGCTCAACATTATCGGCGGCGGCAAGGTGGCGCAGGCCCTTGGCGGGCTCCTTGTGCGCCAGGGCGGCGTTGGCTGGGCGGCTGTATGCAGCCGAACGCTGCTCTCAGCCGAGCGGTCGGCACGCTGTATCGGGAGCGCATCGGCTGTTGGCGGCATTGAGGAGCTTCCGAGTGCCGAGCTCTGGATGGTGTCGGTTCCCGACCGCGAGATAAGCAAGGTCGCCGTTGCGCTTGCTGAACGCTCCGCCGTGAAGCCGGGCGATGTTGTGTTTCATGTGAGCGGCGCGCACACCGCCGAGGAGCTCAAAGCCCTTCGGCAGCGGGGAGCGCTGCTGGGCAGCCTGCACCCAGTGAGGAGCATCGCCGATCCGGCTGTGGCCATCAGCCAGTTTGAGGGCACGGTGTGCGCCATCGAGGGGGATGAGGAGGCAGCCCAACAGCTCGCACAGCTCGTGCGGCGTATTGGGGGGGTAGCACTGCAGGTGCCGCCAGCGGCAAAGCTGCTGTGCCACGCGGGGCACGTTTTCGCGAGCAACTACCTCGTTGCGGTTCTCGATGCTGCCCGACAGCTGTACGAGGCGGCGGGGGTTCCGCCAGAGGCGATCAGCGCATTCTTCTCGTCGATTGCCCGGGGTGCGCTAGAGAACGTTTCAATCCTCGGCACCACTGCCGCACTCACAGGCCCGGTGGCGAGAGGAGAGGTAGAGCTCGTTCGGGACCAGGTCGCAGCGATAGACGCAAGAGCGCCTGAGCTCTCCGGGCTGTACTGCGCGCTTGGGCTCCATGCAGCAGGCATCGCGGCGCGGCGGGGCGAGGTTTCCGAAGAGCGGCTCGATGCGCTGCGGAGGATCTGCTTGCGGCAGGGCGCGTGATGGCGGTCCTACGGGGTCCTCGCGCCGGAAGGGATACTTGGTGAGCTATGGCTGGTGCGGCGTGTGTTCCCCCTTTTTCGGTTGAGGGCGAGGCTGTCTCGCTTCTCCCGGTTCCGGATGGCTCAGTAAGGCCGATTGTAGTGATCGGAACCGAGGCCATACGGAGGGGATTCGACCCGGTGTGCCTCGCGCAGGCGCTGGCGACGCGCAGGGCCCCTGGGGTTGCTGAGCTTGTGCTGAACCCTGATGCCCACGCGGGGTACGGGGCGCCAATCGGCTGTGTGCTCGCCTCGCCGACCCATATCTACCCAGGGCCGATCGGTGTCGACATCAAGTGCTCGATGAGCCTGCTGCAGCTTTCGGCAGAGGCCAGCGAGATCGGGCCACGGCCGGTGCGCAGGGCGATCCTGGACGCTATCTGCAAGCGAATACCGACCGGCCCGGGCAAGGGATCGAGAGCCGTGCCCCTGGGTCGGGTGGTGGGCGCAGAGCTTGGAGTGCAGGCTGTCACCGAGGGAGCGTCGCCGGCGGTCCTCCGAGCCTTGGGGATTCCTGTCGAGTGGGCTGCCAGGTGCGAGGATGCCCGGCACGTTGCCCACGACGGCTCGGTGCTCGCCCTCCAAAAGCGGCTCGAGCGGCTGCTTGAGGAGGGGGTTATCAAGGACTTTTCTGACAAGGCAAACCAGCTCGGCTCGTACGGCGGCGGCAACCACTTCGGCGAGTGCAGCGTGGTGGCGGTTGGCGAGACGCCTCGTGCCCGGGAAGCCGCGCGCTCCTTTGGTCTGCTCGACGGGCACGTCGCCTTTCTCTCCCACTGTGGCTCGCGCGGCTTCGGGAACATCCTTGCGCGCAACGAGTTTAGGATCCTTCAGAAGCGCTTTGAGGAGTGGGGAATCCCCCTGCCAGGCGGCGACCGTGAGCTCGTGTACGCCCCGCTGGGTTCGCCGGAAGCGGACGACTACCTGGACGACCTGGCTCTCGGCGCAAATTTTGCGACCGTTAACCACCTGCTGATAAATTCGCTGGTGCTTGAGGCGTTTCGGGAGGTCTTGCCCCACGTCAGCGGAAACCTGGTCTACTTTATCAGCCACAATATCGCTCGTCTTGAGGAGGTGGGAGGCGTTGAGATGTGGGTGCACCGCAAGGGCGCGACGCGCGCCTTCCCGGCTGGGCACCCGGCTCTCGTTGGCACCCCGTTTGAGCGGGTTGGGCATCCGATCCTCCTCCCAGGCAACCCGAGAGACGGCTCAGTCGTCATGGTCGCGGAGCCAGGGGCCAGCAAGAGCTGTTTTAGCGTCAACCATGGGGCTGGGCGTGCCATGGGGCGTCGGGCAGCTTTGAAGACGCTCGACCAGCAGTCCGTTGATGCTGAACTAGACAGGCTCGACATCCTCTCGAACTGCCGAAAGTACCCGTTGGATGAGGCGCCCGACGCGTACAAGGACTTTCGGGAGGTGCTCCGGTCAGTTGAGCTCGCAGGGCTTGCCACGGAGGTGGCGCGCCTCAAGGCCCGCTTCGTCATCAAGGACGCAGCCGAACCGGATGGCTAGCAGTATCACTGCTTTTGGGCGCTCATCGGAGAGCTGAAGCGCCGGTATGCGGCGAGCAGAGCAACGGCCCCCAACACCGACATCGCTAGGCCGCCGAAAGAGGCTGGCTCTAGTATCCCGATTATCCGACCGAGGAGGGCTCCCACCACGGCCCCGCCGATCCCCAGCGCGGTGGTCACAACAACTCCCGCTGCATCTTTGCCTGGCATTACTGCGCGCGCGACTAGCCCTACGCAGAAACCGACGATTACGGTCCAGATAGCGTTCATGGGAAGCTCCTTGCATAAGGGCGGCACCAACAGGTGCCGCCCGTTCCTGACGTTCTAGCCTACGTGAGTGGGAAGCGCTTCTCGGAGCTCATCGACCTGCTTCTCCAGATCTCCCGGTATCTTCTCGGTAAGAACCGCCTCTCGAGTGCCGTAGAAAGCCCTTTCGTCGCTCTCATCGCGGGAGATGTTAATTCCCTCCACGCTGGCGCCAGCAAAGAGCCCCTCGCTGCGCTGGTAAGCCACAACCTGCGCGTGCGATGCCGCGAATGTCTTGTCGAAGGTGCCAGCCACAGCGCTCAGCTCGCCGCCGATCTTGAAGGCGCCGCTCTTCAGGGCTTCGGCCGCCTTGTCTCCAGTTATGTACAGCACCATGTCGGCCGACTTGACCCCGGCTTGAAGGCCAAGGCTGCCTCCAATCAGATTAAGGAACATCGGGTTTTGCCACTGTCCCGCGCTTGACCTGCAGAAGCCGATGCCATCGCCATGAATTCCGCCCAATCCCGCAGAGACCGTCACCGTGTCGGGAAATATGGCAACGCAACGGGCGGTATCCAAAACCGATTGGGGAACCTTGCCCAGCTTGCCCTCAGAGATCGTCTTGTAGAGCTGGGTAGACCTTGAAAGGGTATCCTGAGCCTCCTTAAACGCCCGCGTCGAGCGATCAATGGGGATGTCTTCAGCCTGCAGGGTGAGCATCGGCGTCAGGGACAGGAGCGCTGAGAAGGTCATCGCACGGCACAGTGGTACGTTCATAGGGGCCTCCAGGAAGGGGATGGATGTAAATATCTGCAGGGCGCCGCACACATCACGGCGCCCCACAGAAGCATGTCGGGCACACCTTCCCCGGAATCGGCCTCTAGAGAAATGATCCGGCTCACCCTTGAGAGAGGCGCGCCCTAGGGGCAGAGAGCCCTAATTCGGAGCAGAAGGTGGTAGAGCACCCCAGAGGAGCACAGGTGGGGGAAGAGGCTCTTGTTGAAGCGGTCGGCAGTTGTTGCGAGAGCCACCAGCTTGGCCACCTGGTCAAGGCTAGCTGAGCCTATCGATTCCGGCGCCTGCAGGTAGGGCCGAGCCTGCTCGATCCAACCCATCCAGTCAAAGTTCTCTTCGGCAAGCCCGGCGCTACGCAGCTTTTCCAGCAGCTCTTCCGCCGGGGGAGAGTAGTGGCCGGTTGAAACGTACTGAGAGGAGGCCTCCCTGAAGAGTCCCTGCTCAAAGAGCGGGATGAAAGAGAGCAGTCCGGCCAGGGCATCTCCGTTTAGTGCAGAGTGAGTCATGATGAGATTTGTGTCGTGGGCCTGGCCCTGCCGCCAGAAAGTAACCAGTTGAAGAGCTTAGGCCGGCGCGCCTGATGCTGCTGGCCGACCTAAAAGCTGACACCCCGACTTGAACGGGGAACCTACTGATTACAAATCAGTTGCTCTACCAATTGAGCTATGCCAGCACCTGCTGCCTACTACCCCTCAAGGTTATAGGACGGGGGCGGAAAATTCAATTCCCCAACCGTTGTAACTCCCTGGCGTATTTACTTGATCAGGCTTATTGAACATAATGCCGACCGTTGAGTGCGACTGTATGCCCATGTAGCTCAGTTGGTAGAGCACTTCCTTGGTAAGGAAGAGGTCACGGATTCGAGTTCCGTCATGGGCTTACTTATCTTGTAGGTTCCCCCTTCACGCTCAGGGCGGCGCTGCCTCAGGCAGGCTGTCCAGGCGGTAAGAGTTCGGGAGCGGCGCAAGGGTGCTGGTCGCGTTCAATCCACTCATCTGGTGAGGTGCCCGAGTGGCTAAAGGGGGCAGACTGTAAATCTGCTGGCTCCGGCCTACGGGGGTTCGAATCCCTCTCTCACCAAT
>JAFMJG010000020.1 GCA_017853605.1 bacterium | reverse complement strand
GGACGTGCACCTGGTACCCTCGTCCCACGAGAAGCGGGACCGCCTGTCGGCCCAGAAATCCGCATCCCCCTGTCACGATAACTGTTTGCTCTGTCATCCTTGGCTCTTGAGCAGCGCGGCGCTAAAGTCTGGGCAAGCCGCATCACGCTCAGAGATTACAACGGGATCTATCGGCCAAGAAATCGAGAATTTAGGGTCGTTCCAGCGCACGGCCCGCGCCAGGGGCGCATTCTGGGGCTCAGACATCATGTAAAGGACCTCTGTCGAGTCGGCGAGGGTGACGAACCCGTGGGCACACCCATGGGGAACTGCCACCGCAAGGCGGTTTGCTGCCGTCAGCTGAACGCCAACCGACTGGCCGAACGATGGAGAGCCCTCACGCAAGTCCAGGATGACGTCATGCATGGCGCCTTGGGTGCACCGCACCAGCTTGCACTCCTTGGAGGGAGGTGCCTGAAGGTGCATTCCCCGCAGCGTGCCAAGCTTTGCGTTGAAGGAGATGCTGCTTTGGCAGTACGACGTGGGCAGCCCCCGGCGCGCGAACTCCTCAGAGCAGGCAGTGCGGGCGAAGAAGCCCCGCTCATCGGCGATCGCCTCGGGCTCCACGAGCCACACGCCCGGGATGGCCAGCTCAACAAAGCGCATCAGAACACCTGCAGCGAGGGGATCGGCACCACAAACTTGCCGCCCCATGAACGTATCTCAGCCAGCTGGCCCGCCACCTCCTCGCGGAGGTTCCAAGGCAAGATGATGACGTAGTTGGGCCTTGTCTCAAGGATCTTTTCAGGCGCAAGCACCGGGATGTGCGTCCCAGGAGTCCAGAGCCCCTGCTTGTGCGGATTCCTGTCAACGACGTAGTCGATGAAGTCCTGCCGAATGCCGCAGTAGTTGAGCAGCGTGTTGCCCTTGGCCGCAGCGCCGTACGCGGCGATCTTCTGCCCATCAGCCTTGGCCCTGATCAGGAACGATAGGAGGTCCCTCTTTATCGCTGCCACCTTCTCTCCGAACCGGGGGTAGGTGCCAATCTCATCGAGGCGCGCCGCCTGCTCCCGATCGCGCAGCGCCTGCACGGAGCCGTCGGCAGGATGGCTGGCAGCACCCGCGTGCTTGCCGTACACCCGCAGCGATCCGCCATGAGTCGGAAGCTCATCCACGGAAAAGACCTCAAGGCCGTGCGCGGCGAAGATCTTCTCCACCGCCAGCAGGGAGAGGTAGGAAAAGTGCTCGTGGTAGATCGTGTCGAACTGGCTGTTGTTGATGAGCTGCAGGAGGTGCGGAAACTCAAGGGTGATGACGCCGGTCTTGGCGAGCAGCACCTTCATTCCGGCGACGAAGTCGTTGATGTCGGGCACATGAGCGAACACGTTGTTGCCGAGGAGGAGGTCTGCTTCCCGCCCCTCTGCCCTGATCTCCCGTGCCGTCTCAAGGCCAAAAAACACGGCGCGCGTCGGAACCCCTTTGCTCACGGCAACCTCGGCGACGTTTGCCGCCGGCTCGATCCCCAGGCAGGGGATGTTGGCTGCCACAAAGTTCTGCAGAAGGTAGCCGTCGTTGCTGGCGATCTCGACAACAAACGAGCTTGGCCCAAGCGCAAAGCGCTCGGCCATCTGGCTGCAGTAACTCTTTGCGTGCCGCAGCCAGCTCTCCGAGTACGACGAGAAGTAGACGTAGTCAGAGAAGATCTGGCCAGGACTCTCGAACTCCTCAAGCTGCACGAGAAAGCACGATCCGCACACGAAGGCGTGCAGCGGATAGAACTTCTCCATGTCAGACAGCCGCTCAGGCTTGATGAACGCATTTGAGAGCGGGCTCATGCCCAGGTCCACAAAGGTCGCCGCCAGGGGCGCCCTGCAAAATCGGCAGCATCGGCTCATTGCGCTCGCGCCTCCCGCGCCTCAATACTGTTGAGCTGGTCGAGGCTGATGCTCCGCATCGCCGCCCCGCCGTAGAACTGCCGGTACCACGCGACCGTCAACGACAGGGCCTCGGGAAGCTCAAGGACGGGGTGCCACCCGAGGGCTGCGCGCGCGAAAGAGCTGTCGAGCTTTAGGAGGTGCGCCTCGTGCGGACGGCTTTCCTTGCTGGGCTGCTCCACCGCAAAGCGCGCTCCCTCGCCCCACCCGCTGCACAAAGACTCCACGATGTGCGAAACAGGGCGCGAGTCTGCCGCATCAGGGCCAAAGTTGTAGCCAGCCGAGTAGCGCTCCGGCTCGGCAAAGAGCCGCTGCCCAAGGATCAGGTAGCCGCGAAGCGCCTCAAGCACGTGCTGCCACGGGCGGACCGCTGCGGGATTTCGCACGACAACCTGCTGTCCCTGCGAAAAGGCGCGCATGCAGTCCGGCACGAGCCGGTCAGCTGACCAGTCCCCTCCCCCAATAACATTTCCGGCGCGCACAGACGCGAGGCCGCACCCCACCCCCGCAAAGTACGACTGCCGGAAGGCTGCCGTGACGAGCTCTGCGCATCCTTTGCTGCAGCTGTAGGGGTCCCGCCCGCCAAAGGGGTCGTTCTCGCGGTACGCGTAGGGCCACTCGCGATTCTCGTAGCACTTGTCGCTCGTGACGTTGACGACTGCGCGCACGCCGGCGGAGCTCCGGGCGACATCAAGCACATTGGCTGTCCCAATCACGTTGGTCTCAAGCGTCATGAGGGGCTCCTCGTACGACAGCCGGACGAGCGACTGCGCCGCGAGGTGAAAGACGATCTCCGGCTTGGCAGCAGCAAATGCATCCTTGAGCGCCGGCCGGCTGCGGATATCCCCCTCGATCGTCGCCCATGAGCTACCCGGCACGAGGGCCTCAAAGAGGCTGGGCTTGGTCGGGACCCCGAGCGAGAATCCCGTCACCTTGGCGCCAAGCTTCTCAAGCCACAGGGCAAGCCACGCGCCCTTAAAGCCGGTGTGCCCCGTGACGAGCACCCGCTTGCCGCGCCAAAAGCCCCGATCAACTACTCCCAAACCTTCCATGGCGCCTTTCCACTGTTCCAAAGGGTCTCAAGCTGCATGCGATCTCGCACCGTGTCCATCGGCTGCCAGAAGCCGTCATGCAGAAAGGCCTTCATCTCTCCCTTCGCCGCCAGCTGCGTCATCGGCTCGTTCTCCCAGGTAGTCTGGTCTCCATCAATGAAGTCGAGGCACTGCGGGGAAACGACAAAGAATCCGCCGTTAATGTACCCCCCTTCGCCAAGCGGCTTTTCCTGAAAGTGCGTGACCGTGTCGCCCTTGAGGCCCAAGGCGCCGAACCTGGCAGCGGGCCGCGTCGCCGTGACCGTGCAAAGCTTGCCGTGGGCGCGGTGAAAGTTAATGAGGCTCCCGATGTTGACGTCCGCAACGCCGTCGCCATACGTCAGGCAGAAGGTGTCGTTGCCGATGTACTTTTTGATCCTCTTGATGCGGCCGCCAGTGAGGGTGTTGGCGCCAGTGTCGATCACGGTCACCTTCCACGGCTCAGCAGCGCTGTTGTGCACCTCCAGGGATCCCTGGACGATGTCGAAGGTGACGTCAGTAGTGTGCAGGAAGTAGTTGGCGAAGTACTCCTTGAGCATGTACCCCTTGTAGCCGGTGCACACGATAAACTCGTTGAGCCCGTACGACGAGTAGATCTTCATGATGTGCCAGATGATCGGGCGCCCGCCGATCTCAACCATCGGCTTCGGCTTGACCACCGTCTCCTCGGCGAGCCGAGTTCCCAGTCCGCCTGCAAGTATCACTACCTTCATGCGAGAATCCCTCCTGAGCGTCCCCTTCCTGCTCTACCACACAACCTGGCACCCTTCGATTTGGCTATTTCAGAACGCCGTCTAGTGCCTTAGTATCCGCCGAGGGACAGCGCATAACGCAGCGGCCCCAAGGCAGTTTATCCGTAGATGAGAGGACCCAGTAGTGGAAGATGCCGCATCTGCCCGTAAAGTTTCGCTTTTGTGCCCCATCTGTGAGGCTGGCGAGGTCACTGTGCTGTACCCAGAAGCGCGAGACTACATTACTAAGGATCCCTTCCAGGTGCTGGCCTGCAAAAAGTGCAGCACCTCGTGGACTCACCCGGTTCCTGGCAACCTTGAGCCCTACTATCCGCGTTCGTACCGCCGGTACAACGCAATCATTATCGCCATCCTGAAGCTCCTCTACAGGAGGAGGGTCGCGCGCTGGAACCGCCTCTTCGCCAAGCCCGGGGCAGCCCTGGAGCTCGGGTGCGGAGACGGGTTTATGCTCAACGCCCTGCGCTCATTAGGCTGGGATGTGTGCGGCACTGAGCGCACCGAAGAGATGGCGCGCTTCGCGCGCGAGCACTTTGGGCTCCCTGTTTTTGTCGAGGGCAGCCAGCAGATTCCCCACGGGAAGGCCTTTGATCTCGTCATCATGTTCCAGGTGCTCGAGCACCTTGCAGACCCGCTTCCGCAGCTGAAGCGCGCCTGCTCACTCCTCAGTGAGGGGGGGCGGCTCATCATCGGCGTGCCCAATTTTGCGAGCTGGCAGGCATCGTATGGCGGCGATGGCTGGTTCCACCTCGACGTGCCGAGGCACCTCTTTCATTGGTCGCCAGATGCCCTGCGCGAGGCCGCTAGCCGGTGCGGGCTGCGCGTAGAGTCGATCTCATTTGCCTCAATTGAGCACGATCCCTACGGATGGGTTCAGACCATCCTCAATCGCCAATTCGGTAACGGAAATAGGCTTACACGACTCCTGATGCGCGCGGAGCGGTGGCAGGCAAAGGACATTGCAACACTTATGCTCGCAGCGCTGCTTAGTATTCCTGCATTCGCCCTCTCGCTCATCAGCTGGGCGTGTGGCCGTGGCGCAATCATGCAGGGGGTCTTGGCGAGGCGGTGATGCTCTCCCCGCCTGACGAGACGCTGTTTGCCCTGCCGCGTTCCTAGAACCGCGTTAACCCAGAGCGGGAGAGAAGCGCCTCTCGGGCCTTGAAGCCCAGCGAGTGCCCCCAAAGATCGAGAAACCGTTGAGGTGAGCTCCGCTAAACATGGGAGGTGCCGCACCGCTGTGATAATGTGGAGCGTCAGCGCGACTCATACTATGACCACTACCGCAGAACACGCCCGGCTACGAGAGGATCACGCAGGAACGCGGTACTGGAAGTGCTGGGGCCCCTACCTCAGCGAGCGCTCGTGGGGCACCGTGCGCGAGGACTACAGCGAGCACGGCGATGCGTGGGGCTTCTTGACCCACGACATGGCGCGCAGCAAGGCCTATCGGTGGGGCGAGGACGGGCTCGCCGGTTACTGCGACCGCTACCAGCTCCTCTGCTTCTCGCTGGCCCTCTGGAATGGCCGGGACCCGATCCTCAAGGAGCGCCTTTTCGGGCTCGTGCCCAACGAGGGAAACCACGGCGAGGACGTAAAGGAGCACTACTACTACCTCGACAGCTCGCCGACACACAGCTACATGCGTTTTCTGTACAAGTACCCGCAGGCGGAGTTTCCTTACGCTCAGCTGGTCGAAGAGAACCGCAATCGCAATGGCCGCGGCCCGGAGTACGAGCTGCTCGACACGGGAGCGTTTGCCCAGGACCGTTACTTCGACGTTTTCGTGGAGTTTGCCAAGGCCTCGCCGGAGGACACGTTCATAAAAATAACGGCGCACAACCGGGGGCCGGACCGGGCACCGCTGCACATCATCCCCCAAATCCTCTTCCGCAACACTTGGGCGTGGGGCCCGGTGCGCGGCGCAGAGCCGCGAATCCAGCTTTCGTCGCGCGGGCCAGGGGGCGTCTCGATGTGGGCTGATGATGCGGGCACAGACCTTTTGCCGTCCCTTATTCACCCCTACTCGCTCGGGCGCATGCACCTCCATGGCCCTGAAGGGGGCATCCCGCTCTTCACGAACAACGAGTCCAACAACGAGCGCCTCTACGGGGCGCCGAACTCCTCGGCCTTCGTGAAGGACGCATTCCACCGCGCCCTTATCCACGGTGAGCAGTCGACGAACCCTGAGAGCTTTGGCACCAAGGCCGCGCTCTGCTACGCGCTCGATATCCCGCCGCGCAGCTCTCAAGCCGTCACCCTCTTCCTTGGCCGAGACCCGTCGCCGAAGGTGCTGCTCGACGCGGAGCAGGCGCTGGCCGACAGGCTTGCAGACACCGACACGTTCTACGCGTGGGTGCACCCGCCCAAGGCATCTGACGACGAGAAGCTGGTGCAGCGCCAGGCCCTTGCCGGCATGCTCTGGAGCAAGCAGTTTTACTTTCTTGACGTGAACACATGGATGCGCGGCGACGACCCTGAGCGCCATCTCCCCCCAGCGCGGGCCAAGATCCGCAACACGCACTGGCGCCACTTGAACTCCATGCGCATCCTCTCGATGCCTGACAAGTGGGAATACCCGTGGTTCGCCGCGTGGGACCTCGCGTTTCATGCGCTGCCCCTGGCGCTCGTCGACTTCGATTTTGCCAAAAGCCAGCTCACTTACCTGCTGTTCGAGCAGTTCCAGCACCCCAACGGGCAGATCCCCGCGTACGAGTGGGAGTTCTCGGACCTCAACCCGCCGGTGCACGCCTGGGCGGTGTGGCGCGTCTTTCACCTTGAGCGCATCAAGACGGGCCAGCGGGACCGTGACTTTCTTGAAAAGAGCTTCCACAAGCTGATGCTCAACTTTACTTGGTGGGTCAACAAGGTTGACTCGGAAGGCAACAACGTCTTCGAAGGGGGCTTTCTTGGGCTGGACAACATCACGGTGCTCGACCGCAGCCAGGCGCTCCCCGGGGGAGCAAAGCTTGAGCAGGCTGACGCCACCGGCTGGATGGGCTTTTTTAGCCTCGTCATGATGCGCATCGCCCTCGAGCTCGCCAAAGAGGATCCGGTCTACGAGAGGCTTGCGACCAAATTCTTCCAGCACTACGTCCTGATCGGCGGGGCGATCAAGAACATGGGCGGCCAAGATCACGTCTCGCTGTGGTGCGAGGAGAGCGGCTTCTTTCATGACAAGCTCAAGTATCCTGATGGCTCAAGCGAGACGCTCACCGTGCGCTCTCTCGTCGGGATCATTCCGCTCTACGCGGTGGAGCGGCTTGAGCGCGACTGGCTCAAAAAATTCCCGGAGTTCAGCAAGCGGCTCGACTGGAGCCTGCGAAACATGGGCGCCCTGCTCGCGAACTCGTGCTACCCCGTGGAGCACCGAAACGGCGAGTCTCTCGTGCTGGCGATCTTCGACCGCCACCAGCTTGAGCGGCTCCTCGACCGAATCTTTGACTCGAGCGAGTTTCTCTCAAGCTTCGGGGTGCGAAGCCTCTCCAAGCACCATGAGGGAAGCCCCTTCCGCTTCGGCACGAGCGAGGTCCGCTATGAGCCGGCCGAGACCGAGAGCAAGCTCAAGGGCGGCAACTCGAACTGGCGAGGGCCGATCTGGTTCCCCACTACCTTCCTGATCATAGAGGCCCTCAAGAAGCTCAACAAGGCCTACGGCTCCGAGCATTGCGCCATGACGAGGGAAGGCCGGTGCCTGTCGTTCCAGGATCTCGCCGGCGAGATAGCAGATCGCCTGATCTCAATCTTTACCCGAAACGCTGACGGCCGACGGCCAGTCTTCGGCGACAATCTGGTCCTCCAGAATGACCCCCACTGGCGGGACCACATCAACTTTTTCGAGTACTTCAACGGCGACACTGGCGCCGGGCTTGGGGCATCCCACCAAACCGGCTGGACGGGCCTGGTGGCGACGCTCATCGACGAGTGGCGCAGCTAGCCCGGGCCGAGGGCCCCGGGCCCTCCACCCGAGGGACCCTTCCACCGCACCCCTCAAGGGGGTAGCATCACCCTCATGACTCCAGAAAACTGCACAGTTGGCGTGATCGGGTTCGGAATTATGGGGGCCAGCATGGCCCGCAACATCGCCAAGGGAGGGTGCCGTGTGCTCGGCGCCTCGCGCTCTCCCGAGAAGGTCACAGCGCTTGCGCCGGAGGGCATCGTGCCGAGCTCTCTCGCAGAGATCGCCGCGCAGTGCCGCGTTGTGCTCCTCTCTGTGACCAACGGGGCCTCGGTTGAGGATGTGCTCTTTGGCCCCGAGGGCATAGCGCGCACGATCGCGCCGGGCTCCCTCATCATCGACACGACAACCATCGCCCCTGATGAGGCCCGCGCCCTGTGCGAGCGGTGTGAGGCGCGCGGCCTCAAGATGGTCGACGCTCCCGTCACGGGAGGCGACGTCGGCGCGCGCAATGGGACCCTCACCATCATGTGCGGCGGCTCCTCCGACAGCTTTAAGGAGGCGCTTCCTATCCTGCAGCTAATCGGCAAGAGGATCCTTCACATCGGCGGACCAGGAATGGGCCAGGCCATGAAAGCGGTAAACCAGGTGGGGATCGGCCTCGGTATCGTTGCAATGACGGAGTCCCTCCTGCTCGCTGAGTCGCAAGGCATCGATTCCGCTGTGGCGCTCGAGATCCTCCAGAGCGGCTCGGCTGGGTCATGGGCCTTCTCCAATTACGCCCCGCGCCTCCTTGCCGGCGACCTTCAGCCGGGATTTGGCGCAGTGCACATGCTCAAGGACCTCAAAATCGCCCTTGCAATCGCCAAGAGCGAGGGCCGCGCCCTGCCCGGCCTAGAGACGACAACAACACTCTTCGAGCAGCTCATTGAGGCGCGCCAGGGCGTCGGAAACCATGCCCTTATAGAGGCTTACAGGCGGTAGCCCTGACCGGCGCCCTGTGGTACCGTCCTGCCGCGTAGAGGGGCCGCTGGGGGCCCTATTTGTCTCTTTGTGGTGTTCGATCTATGAACGTTGCAGCCCTTTCTGATGTCAAGGAAGCTATGGTCACCTCGCTCTTCTCGGAAGTTCCCGCCGGCATCCCGGACCCGATTCTCGGAGTAACTGAGGCATTTCGCGCCGACACCAACCCGGACAAGGTTAATCTGGGGGTGGGTGTGTACCAGGACGCGAGCGGCAAGATCCCTGTCCTCGAGGCGGTCAAGCGTGCTGCGGCGCAGTGGGCGGCGAGCGAGGATACCAAGACCTACCTGCCGATCGACGGCGTTCCTGGATACAACACGGCGACTCAGGAGCTGCTCTTCGGCAAGGGCTCGCCCCTGCTGGCAGAGAAGCGCGTTGCAACGATACAGACTGTGGGCGGCAGCGGCGCGCTCAAGCTGGGCATCGAGTTTATCCGCCGTTTCCTTGGCGGCGACACCGTGTGCCTCAGTGACCCGAGCTGGGAGAACCACCGCGTTATCTTTGAGGCAGCCGGAGCAAAGGTTGAGTCCTACCCGTACTACGATCCGAAGACCAATGGCCTCCGCGCGGCTGAGATGCTTGACTGCCTGAGCAAGCTGAAGCGCAATACTACCGTGCTGCTGCACTCCTGCTGCCACAACCCGACCGGAGTTGACCTCGACGGCGCCACTTGGGAAGCAATTGCCGGAATCTGCGCTGAGCGCGGCCTCATTCCCTTCATTGATTTTGCGTACCAGGGTTTTGCAGAGGGCCTTGAGAAAGACTCAGCCCCGATCCGCATGTTCGCCGAGCGCGGGCTCACGTTCTTTGTTGCCAGCTCGTACTCAAAGTCTTTTGGCATTTACCGCGAGCGGTGCGGCGCCCTCTCGGCCGTCACGGGCTCAGCCAAGGAGGCAGCCAACGTGACGAGCCAGGTCAAGCGCATCGTGCGCATGATCTACTCAAGCCCCCCCTCATATGGCGCACAGCTCGTCTCTATTGTTCTCTCGAGCCCTGAGCTTCGGGCGCTTTGGGAGAGGGAGCTCACCGAGATGCGGGAGCGGATCCTTGAGATGCGCAAGCTCTTCGTCTCCAAGCTTGGCCAGGCGATCCCGGGCCGAGACTTCTCGTTTATGCTCACGCAGCGCGGAATGTTCTCGTACTCTGGGCTCTCTGCCGAGGTGGTGCGCGAGCTGCGGGACAGGTTCCACATCTACGCGCTTGAGACCGGGCGCATCTGTGTCGCGGCGCTTAACCAGAAGAACATCGACTACGTGGTCAACGCTATCGCCTCTGCGCTGAAGCCTAAAAGCTAGCGGGTGCTCATGAGGACGCTCGCCCTAAGCCTGTTCCTCATGATCCCCCGGGGCGCCGCGGCGCTTGACGCGCCGCCCCCCGTGCCGTGCAAGCCTGAGCTCGTGTCAGATGACTTAGAGCAGCCTGTGGCCTTTGCTGTTGCCCCGCACCAGCGGGACAGGCTCTACGTTGTGGAGCGATCGG
Source organism: bacterium (assembly GCA_017853605.1). Classification (GTDB taxonomy): domain Bacteria; phylum Bdellovibrionota_C; class UBA2361; order UBA2361; family OMII01; genus OMII01. The sequence goes on along the minus strand of JAFMJG010000020.1, from coordinate 18,917 downwards.
GCACCGTGCAGATCCTGCAGGACGGCAAGCCCACGGGGGATGAGCTGCTCGACCTCTCAGATGCCGTCAGGAACGCTCCAGAGCGGGGCCTCATGTCGTTGGCGTTTCACCCCAACTATCGGGAGAACGGCCTCGCCTACGCCTACTACGTAGACGTGAATGGGGATGCCACCGTTGCCCAGTTCTCTACAGGCGGCGAGGACGTGCCCGATCGCGACTCGATCACCGTCACGATCAAGATTGCCCAGTCATCGCCGAACCGAAACGGCGGCTGGCTAAGCTTCGGCCCTGACCAGGCCCTGTACGTCAGCTCCGGCAGCGGCGGGGGATCTCTCGCCGCGCCAGAGAGCCCCGCAAACCTCTTTGGCAAGATCTTGCGCATTGAGCCAAAGAGCCAGGGGGGGTATTCGACGCCAGGCAGCAACCCGCTCCTTAAGGCGGCGGGAGCAGCTGGCGAGGTATGGGCCGCCGGGTTTTCAAGCCCCGATTTTTTCGCCGTTGGGCCAAAGGCAGAGAGGGCGCTAGTGCTTGACCACTCACCCGCGGGATCATCCGTGCTGCTCATACGTCCCGGGGGCAGCGCGGGCAAGGCCGAAGCAGCCTACCGGGCGCGCTCGGGGGAGAAGCTGGTGGGGGGGGCGCTCTTCCGCGGCGAAAAGGGCCCTCAGCCCAACGGCGCCTTCGTTGTCGCAGACTCCACAACCGGCTCGGTGTTCGCTCTCAAGGAGCAGGACGACACTTGGGAGCGCTCTGCGATCGCAACCGTGCCAGAAGGCGCTATCTCGGCGCTCGGCGCCGACCTGCGCGGAAACCTCTTCATAGCCACCGCGCAGGGCTCGCTCTACCGCTGCCCCCGGCCGTCGCTTCCCTTCTAAAAAAGCGCCCCGACCCAGCTACCCCACCGCGAACTCTCAGAGAACTCGTGGTCGCATGTTGCCGATAAGGTGAGGAGATACAGCCGGTTACGTGTTGAAGCTCATACGCAACTCGTAATTCCAAATCAGATTGAGAGCAGACTTCCCTATGCGTTGGAGCCGCTTAAAGCGAGTGCCTCAGCCACCGACAACCGTTCAATACCCCCACGAACTCTCAGAGAACTCGTGGTGCGGGAACTCGTGGTGCGGTGGTGCTGGAGAAGATGAGAGGGATGGGGGGGTTGTGCGTTGCTACCGGGACGCAGGTCGTATTGCGCAGCGGATTGAGGGCGGGTTTTGTATGCGGTGGAGCCGGCTCAAGCCGCCAGCTACGCCTCCTGCGGCTTGAGCGCAACCGGGGAAACGCCCGTGCCGAACAGCGTCCGAAAGGCCGTAAAAGCAGCCCCCCGCACGAGCTTCTCTAGCGGCTTGCCACGACAACCTTTACCTTCGTGCCGCTGCACAGCATCGATACCAAGCTGATGACCACGCTTCCCAGGAATGCTGCGGTCCAGCTGTCAACGGCAAAGCCGGCCACCAGCCCCGCCGCCATCTTCAGAATGGCCGCGTTGATTACCAAGAGAAACAGGCCAAGCGTCAGCACGATAAAAGGGATCGAAACCAGCGTGAGCACCGGCTTGACCAGGGCGTTGAGGATGCCGAGCACGAGCGCAGTTACCACCAGCGTCGGCCACGTGTCGTACGTTATGCCGGGCACGATCTCAACCGCCGCCCACACCGCCACAGTCAGGACAAGCCACCGAAACAGCATACGCACCCGCCTCCTTGCTACTTGGGGGGAAGGTCAAACGCCTTCACCTCTGACTTAAAATCACATGCCGCATGGCTGCCATCGCAAAACGGCTGCTTCTGGGAGTGCCCGCAGCGGCAGATCGATACCGCCGTCCGGCCGGCGAGGCTAAACATCTTCCCTTCGGCGTCATATATCTCAAACGTGCCACCCTCAACTCGAAGCGAGCCGTTGTTTTTCACCGTTATCTTTACTGGCGTGTCGCTCATTGCCTTTCCTCCGTTTGGTTACTGCAGTGATCGCCTAAACTCGTCGAGCTTCGCGATCGACTCACGAAGCTCTGCTGCCTTGCTCTTGGTTTCCTCTACCAGCTCCGCCGGCGCATTCGCCACAAAATTCTCGTTAGACAGGTTCTTTTCAATCCCCTGCAGGGCCTTGCCGAGCTTGTCGATGCGGGCAGTGAGCTTTGAGGAGATATCACGCGCGTCGATATCCGAGGGGACCTGGACATATCCTATCCCGCCGGAGAACTTAAGCGGAACGTAGCCCTGCGGGGCTGCGCCCCCGCCATGGACGGCAAACCCCCGGACCCCGCCGAGCGCCTCTGCTATCCCCCGCACCGGCTCAAAATTCCCTCTCGCCCCCTCGCTCAGGAAGAGCAGCCGGGTGTCGAGCTCCTGTTTCGGCGAAATGCCGAGGTTCTGACGCACGTCTCTCACGCCGCGCACGAGCGACGCCATGATCCCGATCTGCGCCTCCGCATCCGCGTCCTGGGCGAACAGCGCCGCATTCGGCCATGAGGCCAGCGCAATAGATCGCTCGTCATCATGGGCTGTTGCGGCATCACTGACCCCGTGGGAGGCGAGCGTCTGCCACAGCTCCTCGGTCACAAACGGCATGTAGAGGTGGAACAGCTTGTAAATAGTGCGCAGGCAGAGGAGGGACACCGCAAGCGCCGAGCGCTTCTGCTCCCCCTCCCCCCACAGCCTCGGCTTGATGATCTCCAGGTACCAGTCGCAGAAATCGTCCCAAAAGAAGCTCGTGACAACTCCGAGAGCGTGCGAGAAGTCGCTCTTCTCAAGGTACGCATCGTGGCTCCTGATCGCCTCCCCGAGGCGCGACACGATCCAGCGGTCCTCGAGCGCCTCGAGCTTGAGCTTCGCTGAGTCAAGCTCACATCCTCCACTGAGGTTCCCCAGGACAAGCTTCGTTGCGTTCCAGAGCTTAATGACAAACCCCTGGCCATTCCTGAAGAGCTCCTCACTCAAGCGCGCATCCTGGCGGCCGAGCGGATAGTTTTGCGCAATCGAGATGCGAACAGCGTCAGTCCCAAACTGGTCGAAGAGGGCGAGCGGATCCGGCGAGTTATTGAGCGACTTTGAGAGCTTCCTTCCCTGTGAGTCACGAACAATTCCATGCAAAACAAGGGTCCTGAAGGGCACGTCCCCAGCGAGCTCTAGCCCAGCCATCATCATGCGAGTGTCCCAGAAGAACAGGATGTCCCGTCCTGACATGAGCCAGGTGTTGGGATACCAGAACTTGAGCTCCTCCGTCTTATGGGGCCACCCAAGCGTCGAGAACGGCCACAGCTGTGACGAGAACCATGTGTCGAGAACATCCTCATCCTGCGTGATCGCCTCGCTTCCGCACGAATCGCAGGAAGCAGGGGCGCTCACCTTCGCCATGACATGCTTGCAGCCGCCGCAGTAGAACACGGGGATACGGTGGCCCCACCACAGCTGGCGCGAGATGCACCAGTCACGGATGGAGTCCATCCAGTGAAAGTAGTCGTGTTTCTCAGAGTCAGGGATGATCGCCGTGCGTCCTTCGAGCACAGCCTGCTTGGCCTTCTCGGCGAGCGGCGCCATCTTCACAAACCACTGGTCTGACAGCTTTGGCTCAACGACGCTCTTGCAGCGATAGCACTCGCCAACTGCGTTGGCGTGCTTCTCAATCTTCTCGACAAGCCCCAAAGCCTCGAGGTCTTCCACGACCTTCTTGCGCGCTTTTTGTCGATCGAGCCCCTCGTACGCCGCCCCGGCCGCAGCGGTCATCTTTCCTTCGTCGCTAATCACCACTTCCAGCGGAAGCCCCAAGCGCTGGCTCGCCTCGTAATCGTTGGCGTCATGCGCAGGAGTGAGCTTCACGACCCCCGTGCCGAACTTCGGGTCAACAAATGGGTCCGCAACGACTGGAATCGGGCGGTTTTGGAGCGGCAGGAGCACCGTCTTGCCGACGAGGCCCTTGTAGCGCGCATCATCCGGGTGGACGGCAACGGCCGTGTCGCCGAGCATCGTCTCAGGCCGGGTGGTCGCGACGACAACGTGCTCACCGGTCGGCTGCCCCGCCGCGTTGAGGATCGGATACTTGAGGTGCCAGAGGTGGCTCGAGTGGCTCGCCATCTCAACCTCCTCGTCAGAGAGCGCAGTGAGGCACACCGTGCACCAGTTGACCATGCGCTTGCCGCGATACACGAGCCCCTTGTCGAAGAGCTGCACAAATGCCGTGAGCACCGCCTCCACCATCCCCTGGTCCATAGTGAAGCGCTCGCGCTCCCAGTCACACGAGCATCCGAGACGCTTCAGCTGCTGGATAATCGTGCTGCCGCTCTTCTCCCTCCACTGCCAGACCCGCTCGAGAAACCTCTCTCGGCCGAGGTCGCGCATGTTGATCCCCTCTTTCTCAAGCTGCTTTTTGACCACGCTCTGCGTGGCGATGCCGGCGTGATCTGTCCCGGGGATCCACACCGCCGCGAAGCCCCTCATGCGGTGCCACCGGGTCATGACATCCTGCGGGATGTTGTCGAGCACGTGCCCCATGTGCAGGATTCCGGTCACGTTCGGGGGGGGAATCACCACACAGAACGGCTTCTTGGAGTGGTCCACTCTTCCTTTGTTAACCCCAAGCCCCTCCCACAGCTGAGCGATGCGCGCCTCGGCCTCTTGGTGGTTGAACTGCTTGGCCATCTCTACCGGTGTCATGGTGCCCTCGAAAACTTGAGTCTTATCAGCTATTCAGCACGCTGACCCTAGCACTTCTGTCCGCCCGGTGTCACCTCGCCTGGCAGTCCTGACAGGCAACAGGGTCAGCCCGGGCGGGCACAAAAAAGAGGTGGTCCGGTAGGCACTCTCTCGGGTATGGATCAGAAACGTAAACCGGTGAAACAACCATGAAAAAATGCCTCGTATCGATCCTCGTGCCGGCTTTTGCCGCGATATCGCCCGTGTGCCCAACGGCCTTCGCTGAGGAGGTGAAGGATGGCATGCACTCGCTTCTCGGCCCCTTCCGCGGCATTCAGCCCTACCTCGCAGACGAGGAGGAGTTCTCCAGCCAAGAGAACCGCGAGAAGGTAGGGAGCATTATTGACGCCCTGCGCAAGAACTTTCACTCGATCGATACCGTTCCAAGCCGCTACCACCAGTACCCAGGATTCGACACAAACCTGACACTGGTTCTCGACCTCTTGAACGACGCCAGCAGAAGGTTCTCGGAGGGCAAGGTGTCTTACGCCTGGTGGCGCCTCCGGCAGCTCCCCGGAAGCTGCTACGCCTGCCATGCGACGTACAACGTTAAGAGCTCCTACTCAAATGAGTATGCGGTGGATCGAGAGCTCGACCCCCTCGACCGCGGCCGGTTCCTGCTCGCCACTCGCCAGTTCGACGAGGCGAAGTCAGCTTTCCTTGAGGTGCTCAAGGATCCCAGCTACACCTTCAACTTCGATGAAGTGCTCCGCAGCCTCCTCGTTGTGGTTACGCGCAACAAGCAGTCTCCTGCTGAAGGCGCTGCGATGTTCGAGAGGATCCTCGCATCCACCAAGCTCCCCGAAGAGAATGCAGAGGACGTCAAGCGCTGGGTTAAGGAGCTAAAGAGCTGGAGCAGAGAGGCGGCGCCAATACAGGGGGATCCCCTCGCGCGCGGCGAGAAGATGATCCTCTCTGGAGCCAGCACGGGGATAGACTTCTACCAGAACGACGTGGGGCTCTTGCGCGGCACCGCGCTCGTACAGGAGCAGCTCGATAAGGGAGCCGTGCCCCAGTCCAAGCGCTCGAGGGCGCTCTACCTGCTCGGGTTCGCATACCTCCAGATGCCCCTCTTCTTTGCCGAGAGCTGGTCCGAGATGTACCTTGAGGAGTGCATCGCCGAGTTCCCCGGAACGAAGGACGCAAAGCAGGCCTTCACCCTCTACCGGGACCACATCATCGACGACTACACCGGCACTGCCGGAACTGAGATCCCTGATGACGTCAAGCTCCACCTCGAGGAGCTGCGCAAGAAGGCTTTCGGCGTAAAGGGGTTCACCGGCCAGGTCTAGGGCAATGGCGGCAGACCCTCACGGCGCCGGGCCTCGGCGCACTCCGGAGTGCCAGCCTGAAAGCGCCGGCACACCCCCGGCCGCGTGCCGTACACTACGCAACGATCATCATCCGCGAGAAAGGCACATCCCCGTTGAAACGGGAGGGGATGGAGCTGAAACTCCCACTCCTCGCTGCGCTGCCACTCCGGCAGCCTCAGCGACTCTGCCCTAATGCGGGGCTCCCTCGCGGCATCTCCGATAGACACCAGCACCGGGAAGGTGCGGCAGCACGCGCCGCACATGTCGCACTCCCTCTCCTCAGGCGCCCCTGGGCTTTGCACCTAGCGAGCCCCTCCCCGCAGCAGCCGAAGCGTGCCCGGCAGCCCATGCGAGACGATCATGTGCGGCAACGTGAGCCCGGCGATGAGCACGATGCTCGCGGCGAAGAGCTGCCGAATGTCAGAGAGGTCAAAGCGCAGCGACAGCGGGGCAATAAGCCCCACCGCGAGCACAGAGATCACAGCGAAATCGAGGGGCACTCCGAAGCGGCTTCCAGCGAAGAGCCCGCGGCACAGGGCAAGATGCTGCCGAGAATGACGGCCGATGAACCATACTGCGAAGCCAGAGAGCGGGGGCAGAAGCAGCCAGCCAGCTAGGGACACTGCCCGCTGCAGGCACTCATCACGCCGGCCGCGAACGAGGTCCAGCGCAACAGCACCGAGGGCGAGCATCCATAGCGCCAGGGAGGCCCGTGCAAGGAGCGGAGCTAGAGGGACAAACAGGCCGGCGGGCACGAAGAACTCGAGGTATCCCCCAGCCTCGTGAGCATGGAGCCCAATCGGGCAGAGGATCGCCGCGACCCCAAAGATCGCTGCCGTCACCCTGCCAGACCCCCTGTGCTCCCCCTCAGAGAAGTGCACGGCTGACACGGCAAGAAACGCGAGAAGCCCCGCAGCCGGGGCCAAGAGGCAGAACGCGCTCATCGCGGCACCGATGCTGACGTAGAGCGCAAGAACAGCAGCGCGCGACCGCATGAGGGGCAGCCACTGCGCCTCAGCGATGCGGAGATCGAATGCGCCGTGGGGAATTCCCGCCACGAGGATCAGCGAGAGCGCTGCCCACTCGGAAGCAGCGGGGCGAATTGCCGCCAGGCCTAAGAGCGCCACCGCCAATCCCGTCACCAGCGTATTACCCATGCCTACCCCCAGCAGAGGGTGCGCAGCATCGCTGCCTTCGGCATGCACGCCATTACCTTCAGAGCTGCCCACAAGCCAGCCTCCCCAGAGAGAAACGACACGAGCTCCCGTTCCGGAGCACGGGACAAGAAGCGCCCCATCACCACGCTACCCTGCTCCGGCGCGCGCGCCAAGGTCCGCAAGAAGACGGCGTCCCCCAACTCCATCCAGCGGGGAAAGACCCTCATCGGGCGCGCGGCCAGGTCGCGCCCTGCCCCCCTGGCGATCTCGAGCGCCATAGCGCGCACCTGCCGCTGGATCGAGGCAAACGCGTACCCCGTGCTGGCGCGCAGCGCCCCGCCTCCGCTCCCGGCACGAGCAGAGCCGCCGCTCGGGGCCGGAAGGCCCATCGGAATTCCGCCCTGCTCGGTCTCAAGGACAGAGAACCCCGTAAGCCCGGCTCCTTCAGCCCAGCGGGCACACTGCGCCAGGTGCCACGGGGCCGGCTGGAGAGCCCTGCTGAAGGTAGTGTGCTCTATCAGCGCCCTGCGGGCCGAGACAGGAAGCAGGTACACAAAGCTGACCGGGCTCTCGTTGCTGCTGCTGCCCAGATCCATCAGCAGGGCCTCGTTGGGATTGAAGCGATCCTCGCCCGCCTCTACCCACATCCCGGCGAATGACTGCCACAAGATCGGGCGGCTCTCGTTGGGCGAAAATGCCGCATCGACCACGACATCAAACCGCTCGGTGCCGCTTCCGGCAGAAATTCCCCCCTCCTGCACATCGACACGCGCACAGCCCCACACGCAGCGGGCACCGCGCGACTCCACCTCCCGCAGCATCGCCCCAAAGAAACGGTCCCCACGAATCAGGGTGTAGGGAGCGGTGTCACACCGCAGCGAGCGGGAGAATTCCGGGCCGGAGAACGCAACTCGAGACCAGGAGTGATCGGCCTCGACTGGCAACGGTGACACTCCGGAATCAAAGAAGCAAAAGGTCCGCGCCGGATGGGGGAGCCGCTCACGCACGTCGAAGAGGGATATCTCAGCGCCGGGGACGGCCTGAAGGATCTCGTGAGCCAGGCTAAGGCCAGCAACGCCGGCCCCGCGAATCCCAATCGAGAGGCCCATGGCTAGCGCGCCCCCGAGAGCTGTGCAGCAAGCGGGGCTCTCCCCTGGATTGCCCTGAACGCAACAATGATCTTGCGCCTCAGAGGAACCACTGCGCGCCTGCGGACAAGCCTCCCCTTCCGGACCACCCGCTCGCCGATGGCGGAGTAGCAGTCAGCGGCGATGCGGATCGCCAGCCGAGCGCGGGGGCTCAGGTAGTGAAGCCCGCTAAGGCCCCGGCGATAGTGCTGCCGCCCGACCTCAAGCACGCGCCCGACTGCGTGCACCACCGAGCTCTCTGTCAGCGCATCTCCCAACAGCAGCCCGCGCAGGTCTGGGGCCAAGAGCCACTCATGCGGGAGGTACATCCTCCCTGCCTTAAGGTCCGCCATCACGTCACGGGCGATATTGGTGCACTGCATGGCGATCCCCAGATCATCGGCGAGCGCTCGGCCGCGCGGGTCAGATCCGCCAAGCAGGGGGTACATAATAAGGCCTACATTTCCCGCCACACCGTGCGAATACGAGATGAGGTCCCGCTCTGTCCGTATCTCAAGGCCCGGGACATCTGCGGCACACGCCTCAACGAGGCTGAGGGCCGGCTCAAGTATCTCGGGGTACTCCTCTGCCAGCCGCACCATGGCGCCAGCATCGCTATGGTGGACATCCCGCAGCTTGATCGCCGTCATTATTCCCGTGAGGGCCCGCATCCGCTCCGGGCCTGGCGGGTTGTCGTCCGCCAGATCATCAACCGTCCGGCAGAAGCAATACGCAACTGCGGCCTTTGCCCGAGCGTCGCGGTCGAGCCACATCGAGGCGAAGTAGAAGGTCTTTCCGGCGCGGCTCATGTGGCGAATCTCCCCGCTCATGCCGCCCTCGCCCCGAAAAACAGGCGCTCGTGGGGAGCCTTATCTTCGCTCCACTCCCGAACCAGTCGCTCGACAACCTTGGCCGAGGTCACAACTCCTGGCAGCCCTCCTCCTGGATGCACGCCCGCACCGCACAGGAATAAGTTAGGAACCCGATCAGCGCGGTTATGGAAGCGGAACCATGCAGACTGCTGCAAAAGGGGCGCTATCGAAAACCCAGCTCCGAGGTGGCTCGAGAGCGCATCCCGAAAGTAGCGTGGGTCAAGTGACTCAGCAAACTCAATCTGCTCGGCAACCCCTGGCAGCACCTGCTGCCCCAGCACATCGAGGACGGTGCGCTTGAACGCAGGCTCATGCTCCTCCCACGACGAAAAGTTTCCGAGGTGCGGCACGGGCGCCAAGACATAGAACAGGTCGCCGTCCGGCCGCCCAAAACCGGGATCGGTCGATGCGGGACGGTGGAGGTAGAGGCTCGGATCACGCGGCAGCGAGCTGCCGCCGAATATCTCTCGCAGCAGCGCCTCCCAGCGGGCGGACAGAACGATCGTGTGATGGGCAACATCCGGGTAGCGCGCCCTCGTCTTGAAGTACAGGACGTAGAGCCCCATGGACGACTGCACCGTCCTCGCCCGCATCCGCTCAATAACCGAGAGCCGCGATGGCCCGAGCAGCTCGTAGGCCTTTACTGGGTCCCCACCCCAGACGCACAGGTCACATGGCATTGAGGCTTCTTCGCTAAGGGTGGAGTATTCTACCGATTGCAACCCCCGTTCCTGACCAATCGAGAGCCCCACCACCTTGGCGCCGTAGTGAAAGCGGATGCCGTGCCGGACAGCAAGCCCAACAAGCGCCTCAACAAGGCGCCCTGTGCCCCCTTTTGCAAACCAGATCCCCCCCTTGCGCTCCATTGCATGAATAAGGCCGTAGATCGCAGTCGTGGTGAGCGGATTGCCGCCGACGAGGAGGGGCTGGAGGGAGAATGCCTGGCGAATCCGGCGATCCCGGAAATACCGTCCGGTATGAGACCATAGGCTGCGGAAAGCGCCGAGCCTCACAAGATGCGGAAAGGCTTTCAGCATAGACGAGAAGGAGGAGAAGTCAGCATCGCCCAGCTCCTCGTATCCCACCCGATAGAGCTCCTGGCTGTGCTTGAGGTAGCCTGCATAGGCGCTCGCGTCGCGGGGCGACAGCCTCTCGATCTCCTTGCGCTGCCTCTCGGCCCCCGGAACCAGGTCGAGGCGCGACCCGTCTGCGTACACGAGCCGATACCATGGGTCGCACGGCAGGAACTCCAAGCAGTCAGCGCGGCGTTCCCCGAAGAGCTCAAAGAGCTCATCAAAGAGCCACGGCGCGGTTATGACGGTTGGCCCAGCATCAAAGCGCTCGCCATGGAAGGTCAGGCTCCTGGCCCGTCCTCCGGCATCCGGGCACGCCTCTAGCACATCAACGTCATGCCCCAAGGCCCGCAGGCGGAGCGCGCTCGCGAGGGAGCCGAAACCGGTGCCTATAACGGTTGCTCGCATCACGGTACGCTAACAGGAACCATTGTTTGGGGGTACTGAAACTTTCTTGGCCGCAGGCAAAAAAAACGGCGCCCGAAGGCGCCGTTTTCCCGCTTTGAAGCGGCCCTGAGGCCGTCCCTATGCGTTTGCCTCAGACTTCCGAACCGCGATGGCCCAGATGTAGATACCGAAGGCAGCCTTCGCGAGGATGTCCGCCACCGTGTAACCTACCTGCACGATCGTCGTGGCCGTTCCTCCCGACACTCCGAGCATCGGGAAGGTGAACACGATGGGGTAGAAGCACCATGTGAGGAGGGTGATCCAGCGAGCATTGCTCACCAGCTCACGAACCGACTCCGGCTGCGCGTTGATCGACTTCGAGAGCCCAACAACGAGCTTGAACACGATAGCAACGAACGGAATCATCGAGAGCGCCCACCACTGCCAGCGGGTGCCAACGTCCGAGGATATCTCTCCCGGGTAACCGAGAAGAACCATCACCGCCGCGAGGGTAGCGAGGTTTGTGCCGCGGTTGATGGTCTCCTCACGCGAGAGCCTCATGACCAAGATGAGCTCAAGAAGAAGGAGCGGAACCGTGAGCAGCCAATCAACGTAGCGGTACGCATCGTTGAAAACGATGCCAGTGGACTTCACCGCACTCTCAGTAACTGTGTAGGCTGACTCCCAAGAGTCAAAGATGCGCCAGTAGTGGTAGAAAGCGATCAGCGTTACGAGCCCGCTTATTGTTACCGCTGTCTTGTACTGGTGCGCTACCTGAGACCTTCCAAGGAACAGGAAGACCGTTGCAGCCCCCATCACCGCGATCGCAAAGGAAAACGCATTATAAATTAGGTTGTACTGCCCGACCGTCAACATTTCCATACTTAGAGTTCCTTCCCCTAAAAGCACCGTACCTAGATTGACCCGACGATAAGAAATCCCGTAACGCTACTGGGAGCCCTCGCCCGGCAAGCCCTTTTGGGCTTCCATATCCGAGGGAGTACAGAACAACCCCCTTCTGTGACAACAGGGATTGTTCAACATGCTCCGCGTGTTCTACTGACAGGGTCTTCGTTATGGCGAACTCAGCTGAGCAACCAATCCACCTCACGCCAAAGATCCACAGCAGCTGCAGCCTGTTAGCTGCTTTTATACGGCCGGAATCCCCATCCATCTGGGGCATGCCCGCGATCAGCGGCTCAATCCAGATGCCAACCAACGACGTTTCATCAGCGCCACGCTCGGCTCTATATGCCCAACATCGGAAAGAACGGAACTTCACGTTGGTAGCGCTCGAACCGCTCGCCATACCTGATCCTGTAGCGCCGATCCTTTACCAGGGGCCCAACCACGCAGTAACAGCAGAACACGGCGGCGATGCAGGCGTGATCGAGGGTCCAAACCGGCCCGAGCAGCGCCACCAAGGACATGGCGAAGTACACCGGATGCCGGCAGACGCGATAGAGCCCCTCTGTTGGGAAATCCGGATACTCTGGATGCGACCCCCGCCACACCGATAGCCATCCGAGGAAGCCCATCTGCGTGCCTAGCCCGGCATTCCACATCGCGACCGCGAGAAGAACCCAAGAGGCGGCGTATGCCGAGCTCCAGCACCAGAGGAGCGCGCCGCTCGGCTGCCAACGGACTGACCCGAGCGGCGCCCAAAAGCCAAAAAGCGCAATCACCTGCACACTCGCCAGAATCACGAAGGTCGTTGTGACCAGACTCTTTCCAAGATCGCCGGGAAGGAGCCGCGCCAGCATTCCGCGCCCGCGCTTGCCAAGGAAAAAAGAGTGCAGGATCGGAAACTGCAGGAGGAGCGCCACGTCCTGCCACACCGCAACGGCGCCCTGGGGGCGCAGGGGGCCAATATCCATGCCGCCAAAGAGGGCGGACGCCATCACCACCACAGCACACGCAAAGGAAGCGTGGCAGAGCAGCCCAAAAAAAAGTGCGGTGCAACGAGCTGTCATACAAAACACGAACGCCCCGAAAACTTTACAATGAGCGCCTTTTTTTGAACACTAATCGCGCCAAAAAACCCGGCTCAGTTGCCCTTTTTTTTCCGAGGACGTTTAATGCCCGGAAGGAGCGCCCAAAAGCCCCCTTAAGGCCGTATGAACATCCGCCTCCCTGCACTCTTTGCGCTTCTCCTCTCTTCGGCGATCCACAATGCCCAAGGGGAAGCTTGGGAGCTTCCGGCGGCGCTGCATGACGGCAACACCACTGTGTCCTTCGAGGTAGACTCAACGTTCCACCTCGTGCGGGGCAAGACGAAGGGCATCTCTGGCACCATCAAGCAAGCGAACCCAACAGACTCACTCTCGATCGAGGTTGATCTCGCCATCCCCGTCTCTGGTTTCGACACCGACTGGGGCTCCCGAGACGAGAAGCTCCGCAAGGTGATGGCCGCTGAGCAGTTTGCGGTGGTGCGCTTTCACTCAACCCGGCTCCACGAGAGCTGCCATCCCCTGAGGGTCAAGGCGCAGCGCCGCTGCACGGGAGCGCTGGATGGAATCCTCACGATTCGTGACGTGTCCAAGCCGGTGTCGCTGCCTGTTGAGGTGATTCGCGAAGGGGCGCGGGACCGGATATCCGGCACGATCGCCATCCAGTGGGCTGAGTACCACGTTGAGGACCCATCTATCCTCATAGCAAAGCTCGCTCCTACTGTTACGATTCGGTACGCGACAGAGGTGCCCCTCAGGTAGCAGCATGACGTTTATCGATTCCGTAGTCACAGCCCTGCCGGAGCACTCGTACTCAACCGACGACATCATTCGCGCCGCATCCTCATGGCTTGCGACCGCACCGCAGGAGCGTTCCCTCTTTGAGCGGCTCTCCCAGTCCACCCAGATCAACAGCCGCTCGTTCGCCATGCCGGTCGAGGAGATCCTTGCGCTCAACGGCCCCGCCACCCGGGCGCGCATCTTCTCGGAGGCCGGAACGAAGCTGCTTATCGAAGTCATCTCGAAGGGGCTTCAGGCCTCGGGGCTAGCCCCCGACGGGATCGGCGCCCTGCTCTTCACCTCATGCACCGTCCCCGCTATTCCTTCGATCGACGTCAAGGCCATCGACGCCCTCAAGCTGCCCCCATCCCTCGTGCGCCTCCCTATTTTTCAGCACGGATGCGCCGGCGGAGCCGTAGGCCTCTCACTCGCGGACCAGCTCGCGCCCACCGGCAAGGCGGCGCTCCTTGCCTCCGTGGAGCTATGCTCCCTCATCTACCAGGCGCGCGACTTGAGCGGCAGCAACATCGTGGGGTCGGCCATTTTTGGCGACGGCGCAGCGTGCGCAGTGCTGCGCCCTGACACTGGGCGCCTTAAGGTGCTCGCTACCCAGTCGCACCTGATCCCCAATACGTACCACCTCATGGGCTACGATATCTCTGACGACGGGACGCACCTGCGGCTCGACCGGGACGTGCCGCACTGTCTATCGCAGGTCGCGCCAGAGATCATACCCGCCTTTCTTGCCACCCAGGGGCTCGCTCCTCACGACGTGCGGTGGTGGCTCTTTCATCCTGGAGGCGCCAAGATCCTCAGCGCCCTTGAGGGCTCCCTCGGCTTGTCTCCCGAGCAGTGCCGCTGGGGATGGGAAGCGCTGAAACAGCACGGCAACATGTCCTCAGCCTCGGTGCTCTTTGCCCTGGAGGGCTTCCTGGCCGACAAGCCCTACCGGCCCGGAGAAAAAGTCTTTATGCTGGGGGTTGGCCCTGGCCTCATGCTCCAGCTCAACCTCTTTGAGTGCGCGGCATGAGCGCGCTTTTTCTCTCGCTCTACGGGTATGCGGTGGCAGAGCGGACCTGCGAGCTCTTCATCTCACGCTGCAACCGCCAGGCCATGGCGGAGGGCGGCTTCGGGCAGCGGGAGCCCTCGACCGCCCTGGTACTGATGGTTGTGCTGCATGTGAGCTGGCTTATCGTGACGCCAGTCGAGGCCAGCTTCTTTGCATCCCCGCTGCCGGACGTTCTCACAACTGGCGCAGCGAGCATCTTCCTGCTTGCGCAAGCGCTTCGCGTCTGGACCCTTAAGACGCTCGGGAGCTTCTGGAACATCTCGGTCATGACGCAGGGCTGCAGGCAGCACGGCTTCGTCTCTGCCGGCCCATACCGGTTTATACGGCACCCGAACTACCTCGTGGTCATTGCGGAGATCGCCTCCCTGCCCCTTGTTGGCGGCGCCATCGTCTCATCACTCCTCTTCTCGCTCCTCAACGCTGCGGTGCTCTCGCAGCGCATTGCAGTTGAGGAGCGCTGGCTCGAGACGATTCCTGGGTACAAGGACACCATGGGCTCGAAGGGCAGGTTCCTTCCCAGCCGTGCTCGGCAGTGAGCTGAGACGGCCGGCCGTCATGCACAGCGGTGGCCGGCATCTCTCCAGCTTGCCATCATCGTTAAGCCCGATCATATCGCCTGATCCGGAGCTTCTCTACTCTCTCACGAGGCGCTCACATGCTGCGCCCTCAAATTGCCGGGAGGAGCTATGGCAGAGTCTTCAGAAAAAGTTCAACCAAAGAGACCGAGAGGCTTCGCTGCCATGGATCCTGAAAAGCAGCGCCTTATCGCAAGCAAAGGGGGCCGCGTTGCGCACCAGCGCGGGCACGCCCACGAGTTTACCCCCGAGGAGGCGCGAGAGGCGGGACGCAAAGGGGGGCAGTCAGTGAGCCGCGACCGTAAGCACATGGCGGAGATTGGGCGCTTGGGCGGCGAGGCTCGCAGCCAGAAGGGCGCCCCGGTCCCATCCGTGCCAGGCAGCGAGCAGCCCCCTCCCACGCCGTGAGAACAGCTCAGCAGGCAAGCAGGCGCGACATGCCTCGCCGCCTGCTAGAGCTCCCCTTCGATGACCGTTGCTCCCATCTCCTCCAGCTTCCTGCGCGCCAAAGGGCTCGCTTTGCCCCGAATCTTGGCCTCAATGCGCGAGAACGGCGCCTCCTTGAGGCAGCGGGCCTTGAGGTCCTCCAGGATAGCCGCGACCTGCTCCGTCCAAAAGAGATAGTCGACTGAGAGTGGCACGTAGAGCATGCCATCCTTCGTCACAGCAGCCGGTATCTTGAGCGAAGAGAGAATTGTTTTTAGGGGCCGCCTCTTGTGAAGCTTCGCCATCGCATCTGCCACCGAAACAAAGTAGAGGGATGAGGGCTCGTTCTTAGCGGTGGTGGCGAGCACGATAAAGTTGTCGTGCCCCCCTACCTTGGGCCCAATCTCTGTGAGCGAATTGCTGACGAACCTGGAGGTCCAAGGGTTGTACGCCTTATTTTTCAGGAACGCGACGACATGCGCGTCGGTCACCCCGAGAGCATGGAGCTCCGAGCGGTTCTTGCCGAAGATCTCCTCGGGCTCCTCGTAAAGCGAGAGCTTCGTCGCACGGTCGTACCACGTATTAAAAGTGTTGACGCTGCTCAGGAGGCCGATCCCCGGAACAAACTTGAACGCGATCCCGACGCTCGTCTCGAGGCTTACCACGCGCCGAACCTCGCTCTGGAGGAGCTTGTTCGACGAGTAGGGGTTCGCCTTCAGCAGCTTGAAGAGCTCGCGCTCGCGCTTCGAGTACCCGATAAAATCGAGGCCAAACTTCTTCGCTCCAGAAGCGACATCCCCCGAGGAGTAGCCCTCTGGCGCCGGAGTTGCGTCCGAGGAAAAAGCGCTGCCTACTGCCTGCACGCCGCTCTTGGTCTGCTTGTAGGCCCACGAGAAGAGGCGCCCGGCACCGTCAGGAATGCCGGTCACGGTGTCCTTCATCTTCTTGGTATCAGACACCGTGTCTACCACCTTGCCCACCGCCTTCACCGGCGCCTGCACAACCGCCTTGCCCCCCTCGTACGCTGAGTCGCCGAGAACGCTAGCGCTCGACATCTTGTCGAGCTCCACGAGGGCGTCAACCTCTCCGATGCGAAGCTCGAGGAGCTGCTGCCCCTCCACCCTCTCCGTCTGAAATTTCGATTGCAGCGTGTAGTTGTTAAAGTACCCGTCGCTTGTCACCCTGTCGGCGACCTTGTGGTACGGGCCGGAAAGGTCTTCTTTTGGGAGCACCCTAGCTGCCGAGAGCACCGTCGGCGCCTCAAAGTCATCAGCGCAAGCAGGAGCTGCGACATCCCAGATGGCACATAGGGCAGATGCTGACACGAGGAATGACGTGAAGATCTTGCTGATCATATCTCCTCCCAACAACGAGTAGCTTTTTTAAGGCGCGCTGGCCACTGCATACTTGGGGCGCGAGCCCAGCTAACACCCCCCCCGCTTGACTATCATTTTGCGCCGCGACCAGCAACATGACGGCGTCCTCTTGCCGCCGCACCGCCAAAAAAGCTACCTTTTGGGCGGTGAACGCTGCGCACCTCCATATTATTCTCGTCCACGTCCCTGTTGTTCTCGTTCCCCTTGGGTGCCTTCTTTTGGCGCTCGGAAGGCTTCGCAGCGCCCCGGCCCTCGTGAGCGTTGCCCGTAGGACGGTGGTGACGGCCGCCGTGTCGGCAGTTCCCGCATTCCTGCTCGGCGAGGGCGCCGAAGAGATCGTTGAGCGCCTGCCCGGTGTGTCGAAAAAGCTCATCAGCGAGCATGAAGAGGCGGCTGATATCGCCTTCTGGCTGACAGTCACAGCGGGCCTCTTCAGCTTGTGGGCGCTCTTTGCGGTTAGATCCGCGGTGTCCGGGGGTGGCCGGATCCTTAGCGCAACGCTCCTCATCTCGCTCGCAGCAAGCGGCGCCCTCGCCTACGCTGCCCAGGAGGGCGGAAAGATCCGTCACCCGGAGGCCTACGATTCCGCCCAAACCAACGAAGGCGGAGAAGGCGTCAGCGGCTAGCTCTCGACAGCAGGCAACGAGTGGTGCTCGTCAAGGGCCCCCGGAACCTCGCTGATGCACGACAGGATCCTGCTTGGCCGCGCTGCGCGCAGCCGCTCATGCGAGGCGGCGCCGTTTCCGATTGCAAGCCTTAGGGGAAATCCGACGTGCAGGGAGCTGCGCATGTCATCCTCGCTGTCGCCGACCATCAGAGAAGCGACAGGCTTAACCCCTGCATCCCTGCACACGCCGCGCAGCTGCTCGATCTTGTCCGTCCAGTCTGAGCCGTGGAAGGTCGAGATAATGGTGGTGTGTCTTGTGAGCCCAGTGGGGTGAAGCTGCTGCCTGACCTCCTCGCAGTGAGACTTGCGAGCTGTTGCGATAGCGACTGCCATGCCCCGTGAAACGAGCGCATCCACCGTCTCTACCGCGCGCGAGAACGCGCGGGGCGGGGGAAGCTCTCCCTCCTCGTAGTGCGCCCAGAACCGCTCGCGCTCGCCAGGGGCAGAGAACATCGAGTTAACGGCGTGCCCCCGCACAAGCTCCCGCAACACCGTGCGGACGGGACAGAAGAGCCCGAGCTTCTCAAGCGTTTTCGCTATCTGCCCCACAAAGTGCTCCCGGTCGAGCTCAACAAGGGTTCCATCGAGGTCGAAGACCGCCAAGCGCAGCCTTGTGCCCGAATATTGTGCCGTACTCCTGCCCATTGAGCCCCACGGTAGCACAACAGCGCGCTCTTACCCAGCACCGTGTCCGCGAACAGCCGTGACGAAAATCACGCCCGGCCCGCTGCGCCCCGACTATCATCCGCACGCTAAACTGTTTTGCTTACGCAAGGAGACCACGTAGCCATGAACATTAAAGAGGTAATGACGAAAAATCCAGCCTGCTGCACCCCGACGATGCGGCTTGACGACATTGCTCGCATGATGGTCGACCACGACTGTGGCGAGATACCGGTTATCCGCTCGAAGGAGAAGCCCGAGCTTATGGGCGTCATTACCGACCGCGACATCTGCTGCCGGGCGGTTGCCACCGGCAAGTGCGCCGCAGCAACAACGGCCAATGAGTGCATGACCTCGCCGGTGTTCACAGTCACGCCTGAGACCGATCTTGCGCAGGCCTGCAAGGTCTTTGAGCAGAAAGAGGTGCGGCGCCTCCCTGTCGTGGACTCAAAAAACAACGTGGTCGGCATCGTCTCCCTCGCCGACCTCGTCGAGCGCGCTCCCGAACAGTACGCGCGCGAGGTGCTGCGGCACGCCAGCAAGGGCGCAGGAACGGGCACCGCTGCGCACTAAAAGCCTCCAGGGACGGCCCGAAAGCCGCCCCTGGGCGCCCCCCTCTCGCCCTGCGTGGAAAGATCCCCCTGCAGCGTGTATACTAGGGGGAGGGCCAGCCCACTGGGTTGTGCCGGGTGCTAACTTGTCTTTCGGGGGTGTAAAGGTTTCGACTTGATTCAGGATCGATGCGTCTGCATGTCCAGGGTCCGCTGGCCTGGTAAAAAAGCGGAAACGAATAACTGC
>JAFMJG010000019.1 GCA_017853605.1 bacterium | reverse complement strand
CACGGGCGACCACCGCTACGAGACCTATGGCCCGGGAGGCCAGGTCCTTTCCTCCCGCGTGGTAAACCGGACAGCAACATTCGCATTCTTTATCGGAGACCGTTTCTTTGGGGTGATCTCGGCCCACGTCCCCGGGCCGGAGGCCGCAAACTACGATTTCACAAGCTCGCTGGCGGCAGAGCTGCTCAAGTTGGTGCGTCCAGCGGTCCTTCCCCTTATTGAAGCCTCTGCGTCAGAGCTATCCCCGTACGTGCCCGAGCGGCAACAGCCGGAGCCTCAGGGCATGACTCCGCATCAACCCCCAGGACCGGCCGATGAGGCGCTTGAAGATGTGCCCAAAGCGGCGAGCATCTTCGGCACCCTTAAGTCGCCCAAAGTCAGCCCGCGCACCAGCCGAGACGGGCAAGGCCCTCTGTAGGGCATCTCCGAGGGGATTCTTGGGCGCAAAAACAACTTTATCCCATTGATTAGGCTAGATCTCTTGTCATCCCATCCTGGGCATGGTAACCAAGGCTCCTCTTGGACTGCCTTATGCCCAGGTAGCTCAGTTGGTAGAGCAGCGGACTGAAAATCCGCGTGTCGCTGGTTCGATTCCGGCCCTGGGCACTCTCTCTGCGGTCCGCCCGCAAATCTCCCTCCAAGACCAAGAGAACGAGCGCCCGGAAACGGCAGGGACGTTCCGTGCCAACCGCAGGGTCTCGCCTGAAGCCCTGGCAATGCGCCACCCCCACGGCGCGTCATCGCCACGAAACTTACCGAGCCCCAGAGCGATTCCCTACCTTAAAGAGGTCGCGGCCTAACTTGCCAGGAGCAAGTCACCGAGGCGCTCAATTCTCATGGGAGCTAACGTCTATGCTTATCACATCCGAACAGAATACAGCCGACCTTTCTCGCAGCACCCCTTCGGCATCCGATACGTCAGTGGAGGCTGGGCCACAGCTGAATCCTCTGGAGGCTTCGCCAGAAGAGCAACGAATAAGCTCCACCATATCGAGCGGCTCCGTAGCTGCGCGCTCACGCCGAACCCCGTGGTCTCCGCACAGCATCGCAAAAGTCATCTCGGCAATTGCGACGCTCATCGATGCCCTATCGCACTTGCGGCGCACCAGCCAACACGCCGGAGAGGCCGCATCACCAAAGCCTTCAAGCCCAGCCGACAGGGGCGAGGAGCCGTCCCCATCCGGCGTTATCGGACAAACTACCAGCTCGGAGTCCCTGCCGATGAGCAACCCTTCCGAGCCCCTGGCCGATCCAAGCCAGGCAGCGCTGCCTGCTGAACTTAATGGTTCAGGGGCGAAGGTCGCCATCCCACGGGGAGCTCCACTTCAGCAGGGGCACGGCTTCCTGTGGAAGCCCGAGTCGGACAAGGACGGAAAGCTTGCCATCCTCCTGCCAGAGCGCCTCACAGGGCGAGTTGCAGAGGTGGATATCCTTGCCCCTGATGGCTCCAGAACGCTGCAACGAGGGCGTTTCTCGGGGGTCGGAAACGGCGGCAGAGAGCATTTTAGGTTCTCAAAGGCCGGAGGCAAGTTTCCAGATGGAAGTATCGTGCTCATCAAGCTTCTCGATGGAAGCAGGCAACACTTGGTAATTAGGGACACCGCAGCGAGGGTCCAGAGGTAACAGCGCCTGCTAGCCCGCCAGCGCCCCTTCCAGGGCGTCTGGCCCGGCGTTCCACGCCCTCACCTGCCAACTATCACCCTCAAAAATGAGGAGGCATGAACAGCCAGTGCTCACGGAAAGCGATCCAGCCTCGCCCCGCCCATGAAATCCGAGGAGGCAGCCAAGCTCACGCAATCGGCCATTGCTGGTCACCAGGAGGTGCGTGCCGATGCAGGCCTGCATCTCCTTCAAGAGGGCGCCCAGCTGCTCAAGCACGACCTCGCGCGATGGGCTAAACGACACTCCAAACGGACGCTCTCCCCGGTCGCGCCAGCCAAGCAGCCCAGCCTGGCCGAAACGCTCCTCAATCTCACGATCGGTGAGCCCACTCCAAGCTCCGTAGTCGAGCTCAACAAGGCGCGGATCCGGCTCGCACCCAGGAGCTGTCGCCATGCGCCCGATGATGTGCGTTGCAAAATCTGCCGTGCGCCGCAACGGGGCCGCCGCAACCCGAACAAGCGTGACGCCGGAGCGACGCAGGGCGTCTCCTATCCTATGGGCCTGTGCGACACCCTCCTCAGTGAGAGGCACATCCTGCTTGGCACCCACCCAGCACACCCGCTCACCCCTCTCAAACGTGTTGCCGTGCCTGCAGAATATCGCCACGCTCTTCATGCAAGCTCCCCCTCACTCCGGATAATCTCCTCGCAGCGCGCCACATCCTGGGGATTGTCGACGGACCAAATAGTCCGCCCGCGGAGCGACACCTCAACAACCCTAACCGGAATTCCATGCTCCAAGGCCCGGAGCTGCTCGAGCTGCTCAACGGCCTCAAGGCGCCCAGGCTCAAGGGACACATACTGCTCAAGGGCCTCCATCGTGTAGGCATAGACCCCAATGTGCTGGTACACCGGGCTCCAGGGGCCCTCTGGCGGAGTGCGGCTGAAGGGGATGATCGCTTTGGAGAAATACATCGCGTCCCCCTTCCTATCAAAGGTGACCGTGGTTCCTGACACGATGCCTTGAGACTTAGTTGCAGCCATGCGCTCGAGCTGATCCTTGCTGAGCCGAGCTGCAGGGGTGGCGATCCGCACCGAGGGATCCCGCCTCATCTCCTCGACCAAGGCGCCGAGCACCCAGGGCGGCATCAAGGCTGCATCCCCCTGGAGGTTGACTACAGTGTTGGTGGCGGCCCCGATCTTGCGAATCGCCTCGTGCACCCGCTCGGAGCCGTTGGCGCAGTCCGGACTCGTTAAAACCGCCTCCCCACCCAAATCTCTGACGTGCGAAGCGATGCGCTCGTCATCGGTTGCCACGAGCACACGCCGAACACCCGGAACCACACGAGCGATAGCCCACACACGCTCAATCAGGGACTTGCCCTCAATACGAGTGAGCGGCTTGCCCGGAAAGCGGGTAGAGCCGTATCGGGCTGGTATGACCACAATGGTTTCCATAGCTCCCGTAGCGTAGTATCCATCGGGCATGTCTGGAAAGGTAGCCTATCAGGGAATTCGTGGTTCGTTTAGCAGCATGGCCGCCCGCTCGATGCTGGGAGAGGGCTGGTCACCCGTCACCACCACGAGATTCCGGCAGATATTTGAGCTGGTTTCTGCGGGCGAAGCGGATATCGGGGTAGTGCCTCTGGAGAACGCCCTCGCTGGCTCTGTGCATGAAAACTACGACCTCCTGGCCGAATTTGAGCTGTCAATTGTTGCAGAGCACTACTGCCCAGTTCAGCTCCACCTGATGTCTGGCGGCTCGGCTGTATCCGAAGTCCGACAGGTCGTATCTCATCCAAAGGCCCTTGAGCAGTGCTCCAACTTTCTTGAGTCACGGCCCGGCCTGGAACAGGTAAACTTCAGCGACACGGCTGGGGCAGCGCTGCACGTGAAGGAGTCAGAGATCCCTGGCCTGGCGGCAATAGCGAGCGAGGAGGCGGCATCCGCTTACGGGCTCACGATCATCGCGCGCTCCATCCAAAACCACGCCGTCAACTCGACCCGTTTCGTTGCCGTGAGCAGGGGGCCCGCACCAGCTCCCGATGTCTGCTCAAAATGCTCGCTCCTCCTAACGCTTCCCCATGTGCCCGGCAGCCTTGCCCGACTGCTGTCGGCGATAGCCGCCAGTGGGGGGGACGTAACCAAGATTGAGTCTCGCCCAATACTCGGCAAGCCGTTTGAGTACCGTTTCTACCTCGACGTGAAGCCGCAGGATGCGGGGGATGGCGCAATACGCCGCGCTGTACAGGCTGCACAGGGGGTCTCCGTATCCTGCAGGGTGCTTGGAGCATATACAGCCGCCGCTTCGGCGTTCTGAACGGAGGGCCTGGAAGAAACTAAAAAGGGCCCGGCGAATCTCTCCGCCGAGCCCTCCCTGACCGAAGCTCCTGAGGAGCCAGGGTTACCCCCGTTTGCTGCGGGGGACAGTGCCCACAAGCTAGCGCTTGGAGAACTGCGGACGCTTGCGCGCTTTGTGCCGTCCGTACTTCTTGCGCTCTACCTCTCGTGCATCTCTTGAGAGGATGCCAGCGACCTTAAGGGTCGCCCGAAGGGACGCGTCGGCCTGAATCAGCACTCGGCCCAGGGCCATTCTGAGTGCTCCAGCCTGTCCGCTCTTTCCCCCTCCCACAACGGTCGCGAGGATGTCGAACTTCTCTGACGTTGCCGTCTTCACGATCGGCTCACGGAGCAAGATATCCAGCACAGCGCGGCCGAAGTAGTCCTTCGTGCCCTGGCCATTCACCGTAAACTTTCCGCTGCCCGGCCGGAGATATACCCTTGCCACCGCACTCTTACGACGCCCAATCGCGTGAAAACCGCCACCCTTGATCATCTTCGCTCCTTACTTCTTCTTGCGCTGAAAACTAACTACGAATGCTTCTGGCGACTGCGCCTGATGCGGGTGCTCGGTTCCCTTGTACACCTTGAGCTTGCCCAACAGGCGATGCCCGAGGATTCCCTCCGGCAACATGCCGCGAACAGCCTGCTCGATAGCCTCCTCCGGCTTGTTCTTGAGCATCTCACCACCCGGCACCTCCTTGAGGCTGCCGATAAAGCCTGTGTGATGCCGATACAGCTTGGTCGACTTCTTGCCGCCCGTGAGCTCCACCCTGTCAGCATTCACAACAACCACAAAATCGCCGCCATCTACGTTAGGCGTAAACGTAGCCTTGTGCTTCCCACGGATTAGGTGGGCCGCTTCCGTAGCCAACCGCCCAACGGGAACTCCCGCTGCATCGATTACCCACCACTTTGAGCTCTCGCGAGCCGCTTCCGTTGATACAAATACCGTGCTCATAACTGCTGACTTCTGTAAGGTCTGTAAGCGCCCAACCTCTCCGGCTCACTACCGTGCGCGCCTGAGCACCCGTCACGGAGCGGCACAACACATGCACTCAACTCCTCGGATTCCCCAACACTACTCGGTCGGGATGACAACGCCTTCCCGGACCAGAGAGAGTGGCAGAGGGTACCACAACGGGTGACTCGGTCAAGCCTGCGGGATCTCAAGAGATTACTGCCCTACAGCAGCGCTCAGCAGGCTACTTTTGAAACAAATTCAATATATTGGGAGAGGGGCTCATGCAGTCGGGCTGCTATAGCGACCGCCTGTGGGCCGAGCAAACGAGCTGTTTCCACCAAAGATGGCTCCCTGCCCGTTCCAGAGTCGCTCGGAAAACGCACAAAGTGGTCATACCACAGGCAACGGGCTGCCTCAGCCTGCCCCCAGAGGTCGACCAGGGCCGAGGTTATGCCCGATGAGTCAGCGCCACCCTGTGCGACCCTCTTCACGGCGATTGCAGTGCCTACTGACGTGCTGTCGAGCAGCATCAGCAGCTCGATAGCATCCTCTTGGCTGCCACTTGAGACGCCCAGGGCAGTGGCCAAACTTGCGAAGCCCTCGCGCTTAGCCTGTGCCTGAGAAAGCGCCGCTTCCACCGGAAACAAGCCGGTTGCGGAGGCCTCGACTCCCCGTCGAAGATCCTCTCGCAGCGACTCAAATGCCTCTCGGCCCATCTCCAAAACGCTCATCGTCATCATCCTGCCGGGGAATCCCGCGCTCCACAACTTTTAGCGGCTCATCACCCCGCTGTCGAGCTCCGATTCCTCCTGCGGTTCCGGAACAAGGCCCAGCCTCAACATCGATAGCTCAAAGCTCTCCTGCTCAGGCACCGACGCGACATACGCCCTTTCGGACGGATGGGGATTGTCTCCGGAAGCGTTTGCCCCCTGCCACGCGTGCCTCCAGAGGCCAAAGTACCGAAGGCCCCTCGAGAAGCCCGCCTGAATGAGCCCACTGAGCTCCTCAGGCGAGACCCCCAATTCAGACGACTCCGCCGGGTAGCGGAAACCGGTCCCATCCAGGGAAAACCCATCCCCTGCCCGCAGCTCGCCGAATTTCGCCGGCGTGTGCTCCTCTCTCGCATCTCCTGCGGTGTCGGCATCGCTACCCGAGTCACTCGGGCTAACGCAGCGCAGGCATGTGCTGCGCACAAAGCTCGCTGATCCGTCAAGCTGCTGGGCGGCTAGCTCACGCATCTTTCGGTAGGCCCGAACATCGAGATTATCCTCGAGCATTACGCTCACGAAGTTTTGGTTTGCCGGATTCTGCTGGCTGCTAAACTGAAAAAGATCCCGGGCCTGCGCCGCCAAGCCCGAGAATGTGCGCTGCATATCCGCATTGCTGAGGATATTCACGCGGAAAGAGAGCGGGCTATCCCGGACGAAAGGCGCAGAAATAGTTGTCGTCTTAAAATCCCGCTGCGTCGCCCCATTCGTGAGGTAGAGCACCATGGTAAGATTTCGCTCCTTCGAAAGCCGGGTGATAACCGTTTTGAGGTACTCAAAATCTTGGGCAAAGGTCCCATCGATCAGGACGCCGATGTAGGGCTCCCGCACCTTTGACGCCAAAAGTGTGCTCACGTTGCTTTCGACTACAGCCCTGGCTTCCGGCTGCATCGCATAGAGCATCGTGTAGCCGCGCGCCTGGCCTGATACCCAGCCACTGCCGGAATCCACAGGCGTTGTTGCGGCACTGGCAGCCCCTCCTTGGGGAGCGCCAGCCGCCTGGCTGTTGAAGCTTCTCCCCCCTCCGATAAAGCCATCAATCCCAATCTGTTGCTGCTGCGCCTCGTCCGCCTTTGAGAAGAGTCCCCTCGGATCTTCGTCATCGCGCGCTCCGTACAGCATCCCGTCAGCTGTGGCTCGCGGAGCTGGCGTCGCCGATGGAACCGGGGTCGCCCGGCTGCCCGCAGCAGAACCTCCCTCTCCTACCGGCCCTGCATCATCGCTACTGAGGGAATTGAGGGCAAGCAGAGCGTCATCCTCGTCGATCTCGTCTGGCCCCACCGTTCCAGTCCTGCGGGCCCCGGACTCTGGTGTCGTAGCCGGGGCCTCTCCGCGCTCAGCGAAATCGCTCGACCCGAATTGCTGGCTCACCGAGCGCTCCCTGTCCCGGTGCGGGAGCCCAGGGTTCGACGTAGCCCTGACCAGGGCAGCACCCAGGGCTGCTATGACAACGAGGTAGAAGACCAACCTCTTTGGGGGAATCCGGGCCATACCGCCCGATTATCTCACGGTATACACCGAGCGGAAGAGTGTTTTCTCGGGCCTACCTGCCGCCCGCCGGCACGCTTCTGGGCCCGAGGAGAAACTCCTCAATAATCCCGAGCAGCTTGGGCCGATCTCCAAGCAGGCTGTGGTCCTCATCGAGCAGCTCAAGGCGGGCGGTGGGGTGGATTTTGCAAAACCCCTCGCTTTGGGATGGACTGACAACCGCATCTCGCCGGCCGTGCACAACCAGGGCGGGGATCGTAGGGCACACCGGCGCGGGGCCCAAGGACTTAAGCTCCTCCACGAGCCCGTAATGGACGTCGACGAGCTCGCCGCTCTCAAGGTCTCTTACCGGAAACCGCTTTCGCCTAGCCCACTCAGCCTCTGCCTCAGTCGTCAGGAGGCTGCTGGATGAGTCCCAGGGATTGATGAGGGGAGCAAGCAACACGAGGCGTGTCACATGAGCCCGCTCCTCTTGAGCGAGTCTCCACATGGCATGGAGCCCGATGTAGGCCCCAAAGCTGCTTGCCACAAGCGCAACGCTCCTTGGAGAAGCCTCGCGCAGCTGCGCTGCCACATGCTCTATCGCTTCGATTGGCGACAGCTCCGCCAGGGACGGGATAGAGAGTCGCAACTGTTGGGTTGCGATTCCAAGGGGCCCAAAATGGGACGCGATGAGGACCCCTTTTGCTGACTGCGGTGAGCCGCCGAGCCCATGAAGGTAGATTATGAGATCGGGCTTAAGCATCGATCTTTCCTGAATAATTCTTTCGAGCGCCCGTCTTTCGTGCTACATCAACCTACACGCTTTAGTAGTTTTTTAGAAGATTGTATATGCGCACTCCGTTGTCTCGATTGATGAATCTCTCAAGGAACGGGCGGCATGCGCTCGTTGTGGCGGGTTCTGTCTTCGCTCTTACTAGCAGCCTCTGCTCGGCGCAGGAGAGCCCGATCCTTCCTGGCTCTCAGCTGGCTCAGGAGCTGTCAGAGGCTTTCGAGCACGTTGCGGAGACGATCACTCCGTCGGTGGTCACTATCTCCACGGAGACCAAGTCCAAAAAGGGCAAGGGCGGCAAGGGAGCTGACGCCCTGAGAGACTTCTTTGGCGAAGACTTCATGGACAAGATGGTGCCGACGCCGCAGCGCGGGCTTGGCACAGGAGTGATTGTTGACGAGCAGGGCCACATCCTCACCAACAATCACGTCATCGGTGAAGCCGACGAGGTAAACGTGCGGCTCAACAGCGAGAAAACGGTCAAGGCAAAAGTCGTTGGTGTTGACCCACGAACCGACCTCGCAGTCATAAAGATTAAGGTCAAGGAGTCGCTGCCAAAAGTGGCAAAGCTGGGGGACTCCGACAAGCTCAAGATCGGAGAATGGGTCGTGGCGGCGGGGGCGTCCTTCGGGCTCGACAACACCATCACTGCGGGAATCGTGTCGGCGAAAGGCCGCGCGATTTCGGGTGGAGGGCAGTACGAGGATTTCATTCAAACGGATGCCGCAATTAACCCTGGGAACAGCGGCGGCCCTCTCGTCAACCTAAAGGGAGAGGTCATCGGAATAAATACCGCCATCGTCTCGAAGTCCGGCGGCTACATGGGGATAGGGTTTGCGATCCCCGTGAATATGGCGAGGCAGGTGATGGACAGCCTCATAAGCAAGGGCAAGGTCACCCGTGGGTGGCTTGGCGTCGGGATTCAGAATCTCTCGGAGGACCTGTCAGCGTCATTCAAGTTCGACGGAACCGAGGGGGCGCTTGTTGGCCACGTAGACCCCAAGGGGCCGGCAAAAACAGCAGGATTCAGGCAGGGCGACATCATCACCCAGCTTGGCAAGGACAAGATTAAGAACGTCAACCAGCTCCGCAACCTCGTTGCCGCAATCAAGCCGGGAACCTCAGTGCCGCTCTCGGTGATTCGCAATGGAAAGTCCATCAGCATCCCTGTGGAGATCGGCGAGCTGCCGTCTCAGGTGGACGAGCCGGTAACGACCCCGTCTGGAGAGAACGAAGAGCTCGGCCTGACCCTGGAGGAGTTCGACGAGGGCTCTGCTCGCAAGCTCAAGACCTCGCGCTCAAAGGGGCTCGTGGTGACCGAGGTTGATCCGCAGGGGCTCGCGGCCAAGGCCGATCTGCAGCCGGGGGACGTTCTCGTAAGCATCAACGACACTGAGGTCTCGACACTCGCGGAATTTAAGGCTGCGGCAGAAAAGGGGGATGCCAAAAAAGGAATCCTGCTGGTCGTCGAGTCGCGGGGCATGGAACGATTCGCCCTCCTCAAGGACAACTCCACATCTGACGAAGATGCCACAGAAGAGGAGGAAGACTAGGGCGCCTTGCCTTGCTTGGGGGCGCCTTCCTGCTTCGCTGCCGGACTCGAACGGCGTCGCTAGAATAGCCCCTTAGGGCTCTGGGTCATGATTTCGTGGCCGGCATCAGTCACAAGAACGGTGTGCTCCCACTGTGCTGACAGGCTCCCATCTGCGGTGCGCACCGTCCACCCGTCTACCTTTGACAGCGCTGTCTTGGCGCTGCCGGCGTTTATCATCGGCTCAATGGTGAAGGTCATTCCAGGCTTGAGCGCATCTCCTGTGCCTCGCTTCCCGACATGGACCACCTGCGGAGCCTCGTGGAACTCTCGCCCAAGCCCATGCCCTGTGTACTCTTTGACGATGCCGTATCCCCTCTTCGTTTCCTTGATGAACTGCTGGATCGCTGCCCCGATATCACCGACCCGCTTGCCCGGGCGAACTTCACGGATGCCAACCATGAGGGCCTCCCGCGTGGCATAGACAAGCTCACGAGCCTCAGGCGTACAGGCTGCCTCCCCCCCCACGAAAAACATCCGGCTTGAGTCCCCATGGAAGCCATTCTTGAATGAGGTGACGTCGATATTGACGATATCGCCCTCCTTAAGAATCACAAAGGGTGCCGGGATGCCGTGGCATATCACGTCATTCGGGGAAACGCAGACTGACTTGGGGAAGCCCTTGTAGTTCAGGGGTGAAGGGATCGCCCCAAGCTCAACCGTTCGGCGGTGCACAAAGGAGTTGATCTCCTCCGTGCTCATTCCGGGCCGGATGATCTCCCCCACTTCATCGAGAATCGTTGCCGTGACCCGGCACGCCTCTCGCATGAGCTCGATCTCCTGCGCGGTCTTTATGGTGATCCTTTCCACGGCCTCCCGCTCCTCCGCCTACTTCCCGGCGCTCATCGACACGATAGCCTTGCAGTGGGCATCTGAGACCGGAATGACGCTCAGCCTGCTTCCCCGCTGAAGAAGGAGGAGCCCCTGCAGCGCCGATGCCGCGCGGAGAGCCTCTAGCGGGACGGTCCGGCGAAACCTCCGGACGAAGCGTATCTTCGGGCAGAACCATCGGGGAGCCTCCCTGCTCGCCTTCGCGTCGAAGAATTCGCTTCGTGGATCGAACTGGGTGCGATCAGGCCCTGCAAGCTGGGCAACGGAGCCCATCCCAACAACCCCCGATGGCTCTGCATTCGAGTGGTAGAGCAGCACCTTGTCTCCCACCTGCATTTGCCGAAGGAAGTTTCGCGCCTGGTAGTTCCGCACTCCGGTCCAGTCGGTGGTGCCGTCCCGCTCGAGATCGTCGATCGAGTACGCATCAGGTTCGGTCTTTACCAGCCAGCAAGCCATTGGCGCATTGTCCAGCGGGACGAACCGTGTTGCAAGGGGATCAAGGGCGTTTTTAGGGCTGGCGGGCGACGATCTCGCGGATCCCCTGAAAGCCGGGCGCGGTGAGCTTCACCCGCGCTGTCCGGCTTCCAATCTGGGCTAGGGCATTGGCATCCGAAAAGGTGAACAGCTGGAACTGGACCTTTGGCCAAGTCTTCTTGAAGTAGTCAGCCGAGTCCATGTAGGCCAGGTCGAAGGCCCTAAACCCGTAGCTCTCAACGAGCTCAGGAATGACCGACTTCTGGTTCGGAGTCTTGTCCATGCGGCTTGGAATGGCAACGCCGCCAAACCTGTCAAGAATAGCGAGAAGCTCAGCGAGCGGCTTTGTCACGCGGTGTGAGAGCCGCAGCGCCGGATCTTGGGGCACCCCAAGTGCTGCCAGGAATGCGTTTATGCTCTCGCTGTTCGTGGCCTCATCAAAGAGGCACGCCATGACCACGTCATCACACGTCCCCACCTTGCAGCGAATTGAGACGCCAGGAATCACGGTGAGCGGCGAGTCCTTTGCGGCGTTCACCATCCTGTCGACGAAGTCAGCGCTGAAGAGGTCGGTGATGGCTATTACGTCGAGCCCTTTGACCTTAGCGAGGCGCACGATCGCTGGGGCTGAATCAAGCCCATCAATTCCAAGGTACCCGCGTGATGCCGGGCTCTTGACCCGCAGATCCAGCACGTAGCTCTTGGCCCGAGAGCGGGTCTTTTCAATCTGTCCGGTGAGCGGGGACGACGCGCCTGGCATCGCAGTTGATGTTCCCGCTTTCTTTGGGCGTGCCATGCGTATCTCTCCTAAATCTACAACTCCCTAGTCTGAGCTCGATCGGATCCCCTCTCGCAGCTTGCGCCCTTGCTCAGCTGCAGCATCCTTGTCCTCATTTTGGCGATCCTGGCCCCCGGTGGGGCCGGTCATCTCGAGGAGCTCTCGCAACATCGACTTGAGGGCGCCAACCTGAATTTCAAGCCGTCCGATGTCACTCGAGGTGGGAATGCTTCCAAACATGGAAAGCACTCGGTCGACTTTCGTCAGCAGTCCCGTTACCTTCGATGTCAGCAGGTCTACCCGCCCCTCAAGAATCCTGAGGTCAGCCGTCGATGCTATGCCCATCATTCGGGTTATGGTGGCTGCACTTACCTCAACGCGCGGAGCCTCTTGAGCGGAGCCAGCTGCGGCGGTCGGCGGGACAGCTGCTGCGAGGCCGGGGCTCGCCGAAGGGGCAGCTGTGCCCTGCCCCACCTGCTTCGGCTCGCTTGGCGCAGCGGCTCCCTCCGCCACGGCAGCTCCTCCTGCTGTAGGGGGCTCAGGGCTGCCCGCCACCGTAGCGGCCGCACCCGCCTCCTCGTCCAACCCCGACAATGCCGCAAAAGGATCTGCCTCCATCTCCCGTTCCTCGCAAAGCTCCTCGCACGAAGCGCAAATCGTTTAAGAAAAACAGCTACACGGCGCGCGTTCGCCGCGCGTGAAGGCAGCGCCTGCCCGCAGCCAGCGGGCCTGACGCCCCGTAGAAGTAAGGATGAGAATGGAGCGAGAAAGGGTTCGGGCAACGTGCCTCAGCGGCGCCCCCGAGAGCCCGAGTTAACTGCCTCTAGCGACTCGCCTTCTGCCGATTGGGCAGCTTTCTTGATGGACAGGCGGGCAACGCGGTGCTTGTGCACCTCCGATACCGTGAAGCTCCAGCCTGCACAGTCTAATGACTCCCCCTCACTGGGCACCCGCCCCAGCTGTGACAGGACGAAGCCTGCTACCGTGTCGTAGTCGCCATCAGGAATATCCACGCCATGATCGTGCCGCAGCGTCTCTATCGGCAACTTCCCGTCCACAACAATCAAGCCATCCCGTACCGCTGACAGCTGCCCTCGCTCAGCGGGGGTGTCAAACTCATCAAAAATGTCCCCCACGATCTCCTCAACAAGGTCCTCAAGAGTCACGATGCCGTCAACACTGCCGTGCTCGTTGAGCACCACCGCGAAATGGATCCCTTGCTGGCGCAGCTCCTTCAGGAGCTGCCTGACCGGCTTGGTGTCCGGAACGATGCACGCTGGCCGCACGAAGGTCTGCCAGCGAACTCCGGAAAGAGAGCGGCCCACAAAGGGGAGGAGATCCTTGGCGACAAGCATTCCCCGCACCTCATCCAGCTCCTTGCCACAGACGAGGACCCGCGAGACCCCTTCTTTTGCAAAGATTGCGACGAGCTCTCCCGCTTCTATGCTCTCCCTGACCCACACAACATCGTTGCGGGGGGTCATCACCTCTCGGGCCACGCGCTCAGACATCTCGACAACACCCTCGAGAAGCGCCTGTTCGTCTTTTTCGATGGCACCCCTCTCCGAGCTCATTTTTACAATCTCGCTCAAGTCGTCCGCAGAAACCGCCATCTCACGCTCATTCGTGACCTCCACCTGCAGAGACTGCAGGACGCGGGCAACAGCCCGATGGGCAAACACCAGCACCGGGCCAAAAACAGAGAAGATAACCGAGAGGGGATACGACACCCGGCACAACACAAGCTCTGGGTACTGGAGGGATACGGCCTTCGCCACCTGCACGAGCGTCAGCAGTCCCGCCAGCAGCGCCAGGACGAGCAACGCGCTGGCAGCAAACGAGGCAGACTGCGACGCTACGCCCCCCGTTCCCATCAGCCTCGAGAGCTCCCTGACGCTTAGTGAGAGGCAGAAGCCCGCAGTTAGGGACGACAGGAGCCGGCCGAACTGGGTGCAGAGAAGGTACCGGTCCGAATCTTGTACCATCTTCAACGACCGGCCTGCCCCTCTATGCTCAGCCTCGACAAGCTCCTCGAGCCTCGAGACCCGGCTTCGAGCCAAGGCCAGCGAGGCCACCACAAAGAAAAGGTAAAACACGGAAGCCAAGACAACGGGAACCGCTGACAAGAAGAGGAGCATTACGCTCTCAGGATTAGCGCCCATACGTTTAACGCAGTTTAACGATTGGTAGAGACTTTGAGGCCCCTCGCGAAAGAGTTCCGTCCGCTGAGGGTGGTAAAGACTGTGATAGGCGTTATGCCCATAAAGGTTACCCTCTATTGTGACGAGGCAGGTCTAGCGCTGTCAACGAAACGAATGTGCATACATTGCCCCATGGTTACAGGGGGTTACATTTTCCGCTCGCGCTAATGCCCGAACCTCAAAGGAGTCTTTGTCGACCCTGATACCAAACTCCCTGCGGGTTTTACCGAGGAGCTGACTGATTAAGACCGCTGGTGCCAGGCGGGCGATGCTATTACTTTACCGTACATGAACGCATCCCGGGAAATAATGTGGAATGTCAATAGCCTGCCGAATGTAGTGGCTCTCTACGGGCTGCTGCTTGTGGCAACGGCCATCGGCCTTAACGGAGTTTTGCGCCGAGTCGGTCTCTGGAGGGGCGGCCAGCCGTCTGCTGAGCACCTAGGCAATTGGCTATGGCGCATCGATGACCTAATCCAGTGTGGCGTCTTTCACAAAAAAATCGCCCGTGGGAGCAGCGGCTCCGCAGTGGCTCACCTCCTCGTGTACCTCGGGTTCCTGGTGCTGTTCTTCACCACCACCATGGTCTTTATACATCACGACCTGGGCATCAAAATCTACCAAGGCCAGTTCTACCTGTACGTGACGATGTTCAGCGACATCTTCGGGCTTCTGCTGCTGGCGGGGGTGCTCTACTTTGGACACCGGCGGTATATCCAGAACGCTGACGCGGTGCATTCCTCGCCGGGCGACGCTTTCATTCTTGTGTTTCTCGCCCTGCTCGTGGTTCAGGGATTTGTGCTGGAGGGCCTCCGTATACACGTGACCAACGATCCGTGGGCTCTCTACTCCCCTGTGGGCTGGCTGTGCGCAAAAGCAGCCTGGTTCCTGCCTGAGCGTTCCGCCCGGGATGCGCACTTCGTGACGTGGTGGTTCCACACCCTCACAGTGTACGCGTTCCTCGCCCTCTTCCCGTACTCAAAATTCTTCCACATTCTCACGAGCCCCCTGAACCTCTTTTTTTCCCGCACAAAGCGCCCAAAAGGGGCGCTCCCATTCATCGGTGACCTCGCAAAGATGATGGAAAGTGGCGAGGAATTCAGCCTCGGGCTGGGCACCATCAAGGACTACACGTGGAAGAACCTGCTGGATCTCGACGCCTGTACCCAATGCGGCCGTTGCCAGGAGGTTTGCCCTGCGTACATCTCCGGGAAGCCGCTGTCTCCGAAGTGGGTGGTCCTCGACACCCGAAATCACGCCCTCGCCCTCTTGAGCGAGGACAAGCTTGCGCAGTCATCCCTGCCAGCAGCGGCCCGCAAGCTCGACAACTACCTGGCCTCTTCAGTGCTCCTGCCGTTTAACAACGTGTCCCGCGCGGGGGACAGCTTCGTTGCGAGCGGCTCATTCCGCGCCCGCAATCCCCTCGTGCAGCAGTCAGTCCGCTCCCTGGGCGAGTCCGCAGATGAGCCGATCGCGGGAGGCGTCATGGATCCCGCAGCTTTCTGGAGCTGCAACACCTGCATGGCATGTGTTGAGGCGTGCCCGGTGGGCATCAACCACGTTGACCAGATCGTCGGGAACCGGAGACACCTCACGATGATGGAGGGACAGCTGCCCCACGAGGCACAGGGCACGCTTAGGTCTCTCGAAAGCCGATCCAACCCGTACGGCCCGCAGGAGGACCGCATCAAGTGGCTCGATGGCCTCAACGTCCGACTCCTG
The DNA here is from genome assembly GCA_017853605.1 of bacterium. Lineage (GTDB taxonomy): Bacteria > Bdellovibrionota_C > UBA2361 > UBA2361 > OMII01 > OMII01. The sequence continues at coordinate 13,593 of JAFMJG010000019.1, read as the reverse complement.
CAGCCCGGAGACTCTGTGGACTACCTGTACTGGGTCGGCTGCGTCTCGGCGTTCGACCCGCGCAAGCAAAAGATCGCCAAGTCGCTCGTTTCGATTATGCAGCGCGCCAGCCTGTCCTTTGGTGTCCTCGGGTCGCTTGAGGGCTGCACCGGGGATCCCGCGCGTCGCCTCGGCGAAGAGAACCTCTTTCAGTCGATGGCGAAGCAAAATATTGAGCTGCTGAAGTCGGTGTCATTCAAGGTGCTCGTTGCCAACTGCCCCCACTGCTTCAACACGATCAAGAACGAGTACCCGCAATTCGGCAACCTCGGGAACGGGAGGCAGCCGGAGATCATCCACCATTCAGTCCTGCTAAAGCGGCTCCTCGCCGACAACTCGATCCCGCTGAAAGGCGGTAGCCTGCAGGATGTGACCTTTCACGACCCGTGCTACCTGGGCCGCTACAACGACGAGTACGACGCTCCGCGCACAAGCTTGCGCGCCGTGCAGGGGCTCCGGATCATCGAGATGGAGAGGAGCAGGGAAAAGGGCCTCTGTTGCGGAGCTGGAGGGGGGCACTTCTGGATGGATCTCAAGATAGGCGAGCGCGTCAACTCGATTCGGGCGCGGGAGGCAGCCGCCACCGGGGCCTCGACCGTTGCGACTGCCTGCCCGTTTTGCATGCACATGATGGAAGATGGAGTGAAGCTCACGGGCAGCGACAACCAGCTCGATGTCCGGGACATAGCAGAGATTTTGGCGGAGAGGCTTCAATGAGAACGAGTCCCTACTACGCTGAGCATGAGAACCTGATCGACTCCGTCTCAAAGCTAGTGCAGCTTGAGCTCGCTCCTCACGTCGCTCAGTGGGAGAAGGCAGGCTATTTCCCCAACGAAGTCTTCAAGACGCTTGGGCGGCAGGGCTACCTCGGCATTCTCGTCTCGGAGCAGTATGGAGGCTCAGGAGGGGACTACAGGATGGCCGGAGCCTGGTGTGAGGCCTTCGGGGAGCTCTCATCGGTGGGCCTTACCGTGGCTGTCAACATGCACTCGCTGGTCATCAGCCATGCCTTAGAGCGCTTCGGATCCCCTTCGGCTAAGTCTCGCTGGCTGCCGAAGGCGGTGACCGGTGATGCTCTCGGCGCGTACGCGTTCACGGAGCCGGGAGCTGGCAGCGATCTTGCGCGAATACGGACGGTGGCCTCTCGGCGTGGGGACCGTTGGGTAATTAACGGATCAAAGACGTTCATAACGAATGGCGCGCGGGCGGATTTCATCCTCGTGCTGACGAAAACGGATCCCCAGGCGGGATACGGCGGCTTCACGACTTTCGTTGTGGACACGCAAAGCAAGGGCTTTCGCGTGGCGAGAACGCTCGACAAGCTTGGCTGGCACGCTTCCGACACTGCAGAGCTGTCCTTTGAGGACGTTGAAGTTGACGACTCATGCATCCTCGGCAAGCTCGGCGAAGGCTGGGGGCAAGCGGCCTCGAACCTGAATTGGGAACGCCTCATGCTCACCCTTACGTCCCTTGCAGGGGCCCGGATGTGCCTCGAGGCATCGCGCCGTTATGCGGGCCAACGCGAGGCGTTCGGCCGCACGATCGGAGAGTTCCCTGTCGTCGCCCATTACATGAGGGAAATGGAGAGGAAGATCGTCTTGGGAGAGAGCTTGGCGCATCGGGCCCTCGACCTGCTGTGTGCCGGTGGCGACTGCCGCAACCTCGTCGCAATGGCCAAGAGGATGGTGTGCGATGATGCGGTATGGATCGCTGACAAGGCCATTCAGGTGCACGGCGGCTACGGCTACACCACTGAGTTTTCTCCCGAGCGCTGGTGGCGCGACCTCCGCCTAATGCCGATTGGCGGAGGCACCAGCGAGATCATGTCAAATATCGTGGTAAAGGAGCTCTGCCGCTAAGGCGGCGGCCGCTTCTCTGTAGGGCGTCAGCCGGAAGGCGGCCTGTCATTGGACGCCTGAGGCGAGGGCCGATGCGGCAAGAAACGCAGCCCCACACGCAGTCGCCTCAGGCAGCTCCGACAGGATGAGCTCGCGACCGAAGGCCTCCCTAATGACCTGCTGCATCAACGGAGAGCGGCAAATTGCGTTTCCGCTGCCGACGATCTGTGGCCGCCCGCGCAGAAGGGCCTCAGGCATCGCCTCCCTAAGTCCCGTCACCAGGCCCCGGCAGAGCGCGCTCGTCATATCCCCTATGGTGAAATTGTCGAATGACAATCCGGCAAAGGAGCCCCGCATATCGGGGAGGCAACGCTCGCCTGCAAGGCTGGCATTGGCTCGCAGGCTGGTTCCAAGTTTGCTGAGCCCCTGCGCATGCATCTCAGTGAGTATCGTCTCCAGCGAAGGCTCAGCCGCAATACCCGACTGGCCGATGAAAGTGCGCAAGGCTTGAGCGAGTGCCGCAAGCGCCCGTCCTCCGGTCAGCGAGGCAACAACCGCGATGTAGCTGTCACCCACGAATGGTCGATACTCAAATGGCTGAAGGCCCGCCGGAACATCGTGGGGCAGGGACTGAATAACCACTGAGAGCTGCGCCCCGGTGCCGATCGACAGCGCGACTTGCCGGTCCGGAGCCGTGAGGGACCCGTAGACCGAGGCCTGATTGTCGCCTAGCGCGTTGCCCACCAGAATGCCTGGCCGAAGCCCCCAACGGCGCGCAAATGCCGCATCCAGAAAGCCGACGGGAGCGCCCGCTGGCACCACCTTGGGCAGGATCGCCGCGGGAATTCCTGCCCGGGAGATGGCGCTCAGGTCCCAAGCCCTTGCACGAATGTCGAAGAGGCCCCAACTCGCCGCATCTGATGGATCCGTGTGGCCGTGGCGGTTGCCCGAGATGCGAGCGGCTATGAAGTCCTGGATGGTGGATGCCTGAGAATGGCTTCCCAGAAGCGCGGGATCGTGGCGCGCAATCCACGCCAAAGTTGCCAGCCCGAACCCCGGCTGGAGCGCCGCTGCCCCGGCGGACTCCCGAATGCCCTCGATAAAGCTCCCCTCACAGCATCGCTGATCCTGCCAAGTGATGAGCGACGATGTTGCCCCAGCTTCCGAAGACCAGACCACGACCCCGTGCATCTGTCCGGTCACGCCGATGGCGCCCACCTGGCTCTTCAGGCCAGCCGGCAGCCGCTGGACGCTCTCCTCGAGAGCCTCGATGATGGGGACGACACGCTGCTCGCTGCGGCCTGGCAGCAGGCCCCTCACCTCTGCATCATGAGGGGTTGCCTCAACCGCGAGCACCTCTCGTGATGACCCATCGACGATCGTGGCAGCAGCCTTGGTTGTTCCCACATCAAGGCCGAGGGCTATGGCGCGGTGCTGGGTGGACATGCCGCCTCTATAGCACAGCTAGCGCCGCGAAGCTCGCCTCATGTGCAGAATAGCGGCTCTCACCTCAACTTGATGGGCAGCTGGTGGCATGGCGCCACATCCTTCCGTATCGCGCGGTAGCGCTCCTCAAGGCTCATAGAGGCGCAAAACGTCACTTCACGCCTCATGTCGAGCTGGATATCCGAGACCAGAACAGCCCGTTGGCGTTCCTTGAACCTGTCGATGCACGGGTCTACCACGGACTTGGCCAGCTGAGGGCACCGAGAGGGGCTATGTGAGGTGCACCATAGCCACGCCCCATTATCGATGCAGATTGCATCGACGAGGGATGCGCGCAGCTCCGCCTCGGGCGACTGGGATTGCCCGCGGGCAAGGGGGCAACTGTTCAGCGCCACAGCAACAAGGAGAATAGAAGCAAAGACGATGCGCGTACGGGGTGATAGGCTCCATCACCCCCTCATGGACCCTGACAAGGTTATGTCGCACGCTGCGCGCGACAACGCATCGGCTGCTGTACCATTTGGTCTGCTTTTCTCACCTCCTGTCCGGACGGGCAAAAAAAAATGTCTCCGTTGCCGGGCAAAAAACGGCTCCTGTGGCGAGATGGCATGCCTGGATCAGCCTATCGACGGCGGCCATGGCGGGAGGTCAAAAAGCAGGATCCTTGAGGGCCCTACTGCCCGTGCGGTAACCAGCTTCAGCCCCTCCACAGAACAGCCGTCTCCTTGCCGCAGGCGAATGCCGCACGCATCAATTTCACCCTGCAGAACCTGCAGCCAGGCACCGCGGCCCGGAGCAAGGGAGCGGCTCACCTCGCCACCCGACTGCAGCGCGGCAACGAAGAGATGCGCATCTTGCCCGATGGCAAGCGCATCATCTTCGGCGGAGCTTGGGCCAGCCAGGCGCAGAAGGCCCAAGCGCTCTCGTTCAAGCCCGAAGCACCGCTGGCTGTAGCAGGGCCTGCCGCCCCTTTCTTGGGGCTCGATCCAGATCTGGAGCAGGTGCACGGGCTCAGAGGCGCTCGGGTTGAACTCGCTGTGCCTCATACCAATGCCTGCCGTCATTGCCTGCACCTCACCAGGGCGCACGACCGCGCCGTTGCCGAGGCTATCTCGGTGCTCGATGGCCCCGGACAGCACCACAGTGAGTATCTCCATGTCACGATGACCATGCATGCCGAACCCGGATCCGGGAGCGATATGGTCTTCGTTGATGACACGGAGGCATCGGAAGCCTTGGTGAACAGAGTCAGCGTATTCGCCAAACGAGAAGGTGTGCCGGCTAACAAGCCAAGCGGTCCTTGTTGTCCCCCGATCTTCTGACGCCCGGCGGGCTACTTGCCCTTGTTTGCCCATGACACCAGAGCCTCAACAGCCTCAAGCGGCGTGCTCTTGCGGGAGACCACCTCCTCCGCGAGCCTTTCCACCTCTCGCTCCGCCCCCTTAAGGGCTGCTTGCGCAATCCAATCGGAGGCAAGCGCCGAGATAGTTTGCGAAACCACCCGAACTCGCCTCTTTCGCCCCTGTGAAGAGGACTCTAGCCAAGCCCGGTGGCGCTTACCGGCATCGACTACGTCGTTCACTCCCTCGCCCGAAGTCGCTACCGTCTTGACTATCGGAGGCTGCCATTGCCCCTGGACAGCCTCCGCGAGCGACAGCAGGGTCAAGAGATCCTTCTCCAGCGCCAGCGCGCCCTCTCGATCGCTCTTGTTTATCACGAAAACGTCCGCGATCTCCATGAGGCCCGCCTTAATGATCTGCACGCTGTCTCCCATGCCTGGCACCAGCACAACGACACAGGTGTCTGCCGTCCGAACGATGTCCACTTCCGCCTGCCCAACCCCCACTGTCTCAACAATCACGACATCAAAACCTGCGCAATCGAGGACGTGCACGCTCTCTAGCGTCGCCTTTGCCAGGCCGCCCAACGCCCCCCGCGTCGCCATGCTCCGGATAAACACCCCCCGATCCTCCGACGCGAGGCTCATTCGTATCCTGTCGCCGAGTATCGCGCCTCCGCTAAACGGGCTCGAGGGGTCGATCGCAAGGATGGCAACCTCCATCCCCTGGGCACGGAACGTGCGCGCCATATGGTCGACGAGGGTTGACTTTCCTGCTCCCGGCGATCCGGTGACGCCAATAACGTGGGCCCTTCCCGCAGGCCGGCGCAGCTTTGAGGCTAGGGCTCGCGCTCCCGCATGGCCGCCCTCAATTCGGGTGATGAACCGCGCTATCGCCCGAAAGTCGCGGGAGAGCGCTCCAGACACCAGCTCATCATCAGAGTACTTCATGCCCTGATGCTACTGCTCCCCGTGCTGTTACGCCAACTGGATAATTTCGTTCAGGAGCTGGTTAATCGTGGTGATGATGCGTGAGCTCGCCTGGAATCCGCGCTGCAAGGTGATGATCTTCACGAACTCTGACGCGATATCCACGGTCGAAAGCTCGACAGTTCCGCTCTTGAGCGCCCCGAAGCTTCCGCTCTCAGCGCGGCCATAGACCGGATCTCCTGAAGTCGGAGACAGGGAGAGGAGGTTCCCTCCGATTCTGGAGAGGCCTTCTGGATTGGCAAAGGAGGCCAAGGCCAGCGTTCCTACCACAGAATTCTGGCCGTTTGTGAGGAGTGCGGAGATCTGCCCGTTCGAGCCGACCACCAGGGTGGTAATTGCTCCGATTCCCTTCCCGTCCTGCGCAACGGAGAGAATGTTGGATTGGGCCGAGTATTGCGTCATGGGCGAGAAGGTAAACTCCATGACCCCTGCCTCCGAGTCGTTGTTCCAGTCGAGGTTAGTCGTAAAGTCCGGCGTCCCCTCTACTGGAAGGGGGTTGCGCTGCCCGTTGCCGCCAAAAGTCATAATCTTTTCGCCTGCGAGGCGGGGATATCCCGTCAGCGTCCCTGTGGCATCGACGTCCTCGTTATTGACGTAGGCCCGCACGGTGTACTCATTGATGCCGGTGTGAAAGAAGAACATGCTCACAGCGTGCTTCTCTCCGAGAGAGTCAAACACGTCAACTACCGAGGAGTATGCCGAGTACTGATTGAGGTCGGCAAACGTCACCGTCGGCGGGACGGCAACCCCCGGGTCTGGAATGAGTGCCTCATCAACAATGAGCGATGACGCATCGAGATTTCCGGCGATCGACACCTCAGTGCTCTCAACGGAGCCCTGCTCAATCGCGTTCACGTTAATTGGCTCAAGGGCTCCCGAGCCATTCGCCGGAAATCCGAGCACAGCGAGCCCCGACTGGTTGACGATAAACCCCGACGCATCGACCTTGAAGTTTCCTGCGCGAGTGAAGTACCGCTGGTCGTTCTGCGCGATTACGAAGTACCCGTTGCCGGTTATTCCCAAATCCAGCGGGCGGCCAGTAAACTCAAGGGTCCCCTGCTCGAAGATGGTTGAGACGGAGCCGATTGCGGATCCGGAGCCGAACTGGCGCCCGATGACCCCCGCCCCTGCCATGAGGTCCTCAAACTCAGCGCGATTGGTCTTGAAGCCAATCGTGTTGGCATTGGAGATGTTGTCGCCGGCCACAGCGATCGCCGAACCGTGGCTGGAGATACCTGCGCGACCTGCAAAGAGTCCGTTAACTATGCTTGGCACGTGTCCCTTCCATCATCAAAACGGAGCAGCCGCGCCCCTAAGGGCTTGGGCCTACTCCCTGTTAACCTTCGTCAACAACCCTCTTTTTGTCATCCATGAGGAACTTCGTCGCAGAACTGTCCGTGTTCTGCGTGGTGCGTGGGCACTAGGCCGGCGCTGGGAGGGACACCTCCTTAATCTCGCCGATGGCGACCTCCCTGCCATTCACAATGAGCTTGGGATCCGGGCCGGGAATAAATCCGGAAACCAGGCCAGCGACAGCCGCGGGAACCCCGAAGTCCCCGGCGCCAAACCTGCTCGCGGCTTTTACGGAGATCCTGTAGGTGCCATCAGCCACCGCAAGCTGGTCAAGCGAGACGAGCTGCTTGCCCTTGGAGAGCTGGTCGAGCACCTTCTGGCCGACGACCTTCCCCTCTGAGTCGAGGAACTCAATCCTGATGTTCGTCGCATCCTGCGCGAGGTTGAGCTGGAGCTGCCCCCCTTGGCCGCCCTTAACCTGGACGTCACTGCCACCTAGGACAACCTGCTGGCCTAGGTATCCGGCCATCGATCCAACGTTTTCGGCCTGCTGTGAGAGCTTGTCGTCAATTGAAATGAGCTTTTCTACCTGCGTAAACTGGGCCAGCTGCACCGCGAACTCCTTGCTGTCCAAAGGAGCCTCTGGGTCTTGGTTCTTGAGCTGCGTGATGAGAAGCTGAAGGAACTCATCCCTTCCCACGTTCTCATTCTTCTTTAGCTGAGTGCCTGCCGTGCCGCCCAAATTCGCGGCTTGACTTGCACCCAAATAGCTAACCCCACCCATGCCGTATCCTTGCCTTACCTAAGCAATCCAGTGATCCGAGATAGCCGACTCACTCCGTGGCTGGCCCGGTGCCCCAAGTTCTGCAATTTCACTGCCAAACGGGCCTTCAGGCACTTGGGCCCCCTCTCCAGGCATGTTGTTCCGGGCATCCTGGTAACTCTTGCCGTCTTTGAGCTCGCGGCCGAATTCGGAGGCTTCCTGACCCGCGTCAGCTGACACAGTGACCGTGACTGAGTCAACGTTTAATCCCAGCTTGCGCAACGCTCCCTGGAGTTCGTGCGCGTGGTCCCGCAACGCCACAAGCACCTGCTGGTTTTCCGGGGTAATTCGCGCATGAAGCGCGCCTTCGCGAAGCGAGACGTCGACTTTCACGCGGCCAAGCTGTGCTGGATCAAGCCGCACAGAGATGGTCTTCCCATCCCTGCTCCGTGCGGCCTCCTTCAACGTTGCCTCCACCCGCTCCAGCATGCGCTGCGCCGCGCCTCGACTGAGGGGCTTTGAGGCTCGGCCGCCAAGCTCGTGGGACGCTGGCCGCATATCGGCGGTGGCTGTCCCAGCGACGGCCTGAATCCCCGCTCCCTTCTGCTTGGATTCGCCCCCCTCCTGCCGCTGAAGCCGGAGGCCCTCAAACGCCTGGCGCAGCAGGGTCATCTGCAGTCCGACATCGCCGAATACGTCAGCTTTTCGGCCAACGACCGTGGTCTCGGCTTCGCCGGACACCTCAAAGTTGCTCCGGCTGTGCTGGGCAAGGCGAGGTGATGCCTCGAGCTGTTTGGGCGCACGCAAGTCGTGCGCCCCTGAACCCTCCCCAACCTGGCCCCGCACGGGACGCGCATCAAGCTTTTCCGCAGCAGACGGCTGGCTGGATTGGGCAAGCTGTCCTTGTTTCGAGTCAAGCGGCTGCTCCTCGTGCTGTCCTCCTGCGGAGGTCGTTGAGTCCCGTCTGGCCCGCAGGTCCTGGGCATCGTTGTGGTTTCCAAGGATGTCAGCAGTTGTCGCGAAATCCCCGCTGTCATCGGCGTTTTCCTCAGGCTCCTGGCTCTCCAACTCGTGCCCGCCGTCAGAAACGGCTTTTTTCGGCCCTAGGTCCAGCAGGCTGGCCTCAACCGCCTGATGCGCGTCCGTAGTGATTTCGGCGCTTGTCACCTGCTGCTGAACAACGACCTGCGTGTCAACCTTCACGTCAGCGTGAGCTTCCGCCTCTACCTGCCCAGCGGAGCAGGACGAGGCATCGGCGAGCTCCCCCACGGCCAGGCTCTCGTCAGCTAGCTGCAGCTGCAGGCCGGTTGTCGCCTCTTCCGCAGAGCCGTCATCCATCGGGTTCTCTCGCACGGCGCTGTTGGTTCCTTGAGCGGAATCAGAGTCCTCTCTCCTCACCTGCTCAACACTATTCTGCTGGCTCATGCCGCCGCCTGCATCGGAGCGGTCGTCCTGGCTGGCAGCCGAACGGGTATCGAAGCCCTTGTCACTCCACTCCTCGCCACTCTCTGTTTCCTGCTCAAAATCCGGGCCGCTGTCGCCCTGCCTGGCCGTCTCCTGCCGCGCCTGCTGCACGGCAGGGATCGCCTGGGCCAGCGCCAGCCCCAATGCCATCACCTCATCGTGAGTGGCAGCAACCGGCCCCTGTACCTGCTCAAGCAGGCGCGAGAACTCGAGAGCCAGATCGCTCTCACCCTGATCTTCCTTATTTTCGCCCTCTTTTGTGGGAGGCCGTACGAGCGCGGCCCTAGAGGCCTCATCGAGGTGCAGGCGTCGAAACATAAAGATCTCTCTCTAGTTCGGGGGCGGCTAATCTTAAGCCTCGGGTTGCGTCCTGCACCATCCCACCAAGTTGTATGAGGGGACCAAGAAGCAATCTTGCTGCCAACCCACTCGGGCCACTTAACCAGCTAGTTAGCCTTCGGCATGCCGGCAATTGCTTCCGCTGAAGGATATCTCTTCCCCCGGAAGACGACGTCTGTGCCGCACATCGGTGGTCCTTCCGAGCCGTATTTGCTAGTTTGCACCGATGTCATCCTACGCCTCAATCGCACTCTGGCTCCTTTCCGGCCTTCTCGTCTTAATCGGGATCGCTGGCACAATCATTCCTGCCCTGCCGGGCTGCCCGCTGATCTTCGTTGGGGCCCTTCTTCTCGGCTGGTCAGGGGATTTCCAGCTGATCGGCTTGCCCTCACTTTGTCTGCTCGGGGCCCTAACTCTCATCTCTGTCGGCGTGGACCTCGCCGCGTCAGCTCTAGGCGCAAAACGGGCTGGGGCCAGCAGGCCCGCAATCATCGGTGCATTCATCGGGTCCGTGGCAGGGATCTTTTTCGGGATCGTAGGGATCGTCTTGGGGCCCTTTGTTGGCGCCTTCACCGGGGAGCTCCTCGCCACCCCAAGCCTATCCCGCGCAACGCACGTGGGAGCAGCTTCGTGGCTCGGCGTGCTGGTCGGGACAGCGGCAAAAGCTGCTATAGCTCTCGCCATGGCCGGCACCATAGCGGCAGCTCTCCTGTTCTAGGCGGCGTCCAGCGGATCCCCTCGCGCATCATCGCCCCATGGTGCGCCTCTTTCCGTCTTCGCTCCGGGACCACGACTCGCCGCGCGCGCGCAATTCGCGCCAGAAGGAGATGCCATCCTGCAGCTGGTCATCGTGCTCCCTTCCATCGCCCGCTAGCGCCTGAATGAATGGGGTGTTTGAGTCTATACCTCCGATGGTGACACGCTGGTCACCGCTGTAGACAGTTAGGCGTCTCGTGATGGTTTTGCCGTCTTTAGCCGGGTTCACCTCAACAGTCACTTTGTTGCCTCCAAACAGAAACGTCCCCCGCTCGTTGAAATCCCAGCGGTCGCCGTCGCTCTCCCTCACGTGCGGGTCTCCCCAAACCCTGGTCGTGTGCCCATCTGGCCCCGTCAGGCGCCACGCCTCTTCCCGCCCTTCAGCCTTGAGCATGTAACCGTCCGGTGTGCGCACCGTGATCGCACCGGCATCATCTTTGATCGCTGAAAGACGGGTAGCCCTCGGCGCAAGCCCTGTGGGCGGCGAAGATGCTCCTGACTTCTCGCCTAGAGCTGGGCCGCTACCCCCCCCCTTCGGGGCAGCATGACGGGCAGTCCGTAGATCGGACAGGAGCCCAGTGACCATGCTCACCAGGGAGGCCGTGAGTTGTGCAACCGCCTCTACGAGCCGCGCCACTCCCGCTGCCCGCTCATCGTGGCTAGACTCCCTGCGCACAACGCCGAGCGCCTGCTGAAGCTCCCGCGTCGCCCCCTCAACTGTTGCCTCCGCTGGCGCGTGGGTAGGGGAGGCCTTCTCTGCCTCCACCTCATCTGCCGTTCCCCCAGGTATCGGCGCAACCGGGGACTCAGAAGCTGTAGTTGACTCAATTGATGCCATCGTCGCCCTCCAAAAAGTCCGGTAAAATTGGTGCCACAGGGCACGGCCGAGTGTTCGGCGAGGGCCCAAAGGAGTTGCTCCTGGTGGTATAACGCCCTGAACCGCCGAGGTGTGCTGGGGCGCTGCGCCCTATTTGCCCTCTCTCGGGCTCCTTTGCTAACGTCCGGTGCTCATGGAATGCCTAAGGACCCTACTGCTGCTGCTGAGTTTTTTGGCCTCTGTGCCGGTTGCATCGGCATGCCCCATGGTATCCGGATTTCCCGACTTCAACTGTGACGGCGAGTTCCGCGTGGCGGTTGTCGGAGACAGCATCGTTTCCGGGGTTGGCGACAGCACGCACGGCAACCGTGGGGGATACGTGCTGCGCACGCAAGCTGCCCTGCCGGACTCAAAGGTGCTTAACTTCGGCATCCCTGGCCTGGATACCGTTCAGCTCCTCCTGAACTTAAACAAGGCGTTCAGCGGACGCAGCTACGCCGCTCTTCTCGAAGGCCTAACCCGTGCGGACCTGGTTGTCCTCGATATCGGCCGCAATGACTTCTGGTCGTTTGGCCCGCCAATACAGACGCTCCGTCGGCTGCGGAAAGCTCGGGCGCTCATCGAGTCAGGAGTTGCAGCCCGTGCTGGGCATGCTCCCCTAGTTGTCACTGCAGTGCTTCTCCTGCCGAACCGTGGCACGCAGGGACCCTGGGTACAGGAGCTCAATGAGCTCATCCGATCTGCCAATGGGTCAAGCCATCCAGCAGACCTGCGCTTCGACAAAGTCAGCAAGACTCTGCTCAACGAGGATCGGCTTCACCCAACACCTGCGGGCTTCAAGGCTGTAGCGGCAGTTTTCCTCGCCTACCTGAGGGCCGCCTATCCATTGCACGCAGCTGAACTGCGCCCCGATACGGACCACGACGGCCTGTACGACGTCTATGAGGGCGAGCGGTACGGCACCGACCCCGCCGATTCAGACACCGACGATGACGGGCTGCTTGATGGGCAAGACCCCTCTCCAGCGGGATAAAATGCGGTGTTTTGAGGCAGAAAACGCCGTATTCTTGGAGCGAGGCCACCCCTTGTGAGGCACGAGATCTTTTCCGCATGTGCCGAGTAAGAACTGGAAACGCGCGCGGCGCCCTGCTAGTGTCCACCCTGCTTTTGTTGGTGGCTCTTTTGGGGGGGTGCTCCATGATCGGTAGGGTGAGGGAACTGGGCTCTCAGGGCTCGCCAACCATCTCCCGGCAGCGGTTTGGCACCACAAAGTCAGGCACGTCGGTCGATGAGTACCACCTCTCAAGTGGACGCGGCGTGTCGGCCTCAATCATCACCTATGGCGGAATCATCCGGGCGATCTCCGTTCCGGACCGGCACGGCAACAGTGCGGACATCGTTCTTGGCTTCGACTCTCTGGCCCAATACGAGACGCGGCACCCTTATTTCGGGACGATTACGGGCCGGTATGCCAACAGGATCGCGCGTGGATCGTTCGAGCTGGATGGCACGCGGCACACCCTCGCCACAAACAACCCGCCGAATCATCTTCATGGAGGCCACGAGGGCTTTGATAGGGCGGTCTGGTCTGCGCGCACAGAGTCTCGTGCTGACTCGGTAGCCCTGGTGCTCTCGCATCTCAGCCCCGATGGCGATCAGGGATATCCTGGCGCCGTCGCCGTTGAGGTGACCTACACCGTTTCGGCGCTCAACACCCTGCGAATCGACTACGTGGCCACCTCGGACAAGGCAACCCCAATTAACCTTACAAGCCACTCGTACTTTAACCTGGCGGGCCACGACTCCGGAGATGTGCTTCGGCAAAAGGTGCAGATCTTTGCCGACCAGTATGTTCCGGTTGATGCCACACTTATTCCAACGGGCGCCCTCCTGCCCGTTGCGGGAACCGCCTTTGATTTCAGGCAGCCACGCATGATTGGGGCCCGCATCTCGGAAGTTGCGCCAGGGTACGACCACACCTTTGTGCTGCAAGAGCTTGCGGGCTTGAAGCGCGCCGCTGTGGCTTGGGATCCGGGGTCGGGCCGCGCGCTGGAGGTCGTTACTTCAGAGCCAGGGGTGCAGTTCTACACGGGGAACTTCCTGGACGGCTCGCAGGCTGGCAAGGGAGGCGCGCTGTACCAGCGTTACGCCGGATTCTGTCTCGAGACCCAGCATTTTCCCGATTCGGTAAACCAGCCAAGCTTTCCGTCCACGATCTTGAGGCCCGGCGATGTATACCGCCAGTCCACGCTTCTCAAGTTCGGCATCCATGACTACGACAGCTAAAGAGCGCGGGGCTGGCTGCTGCTTGCGGCGTGCCCTGGACAAGCCCGCCACGGTTGTGGCGGGAGCCGCCCTTTCCCACTAATCAGCCCTACATACAGGGATTCTGCAGTTTTCGGGGCTTGGCTTGCAGTCTCCGAGTGGCATGTGTATACTCGCGGCTCGCCATGGTGCGGGGTAGAGCAGCCCGGTTAGCTCGTCAGGCTCATAACCTGGAGGTCGTGGG
>JAFMJG010000141.1 GCA_017853605.1 bacterium | reverse complement strand
GTACCACGTAAAGAGGTTCCAGAAGATTGCGCCCACGAGCGCCGCTAGGACAACGACGAGGGTGATAGTCTCGGGGGTAATAATCCCCTTGCCGATCGTGCTGGCCACCGCAGTTCCGGTCAGCGCGCCGACAAAGTTCAGCACTGCCGCAAGCAGGATAGCCGTCCGCAGGTGGAGCACCCCCGTGCTCACCACCGTCGCCACGGCGTTTGCGGTGTCGTGAAAGCCATTAATGAAGTCGAACACGAGCGCCACGATGATAACGGCTATGACGAGCGTCAGCAGCATGAGCGTTACAGCCCTCTAGGAGTTCTTAATGACGATTGAGGACAGTACGTTGCCGACATCGTCGCAGAGGTCGAGGCTGCTTTCTAGGCCCTCGAGAAACTCCTTGTGTTTCAGCAGGTGAATCGCGTTGGTCTCGTTGCGAAACATCTCAGCGATCTGAGTGCGAAAAATCACGTCGCCCTGGTCCTCAAGCGCCTTGATGCTTTTGCAGTGCTTGCGGATTTCGAGGTGGCTCTGCCGCCCCTGCAGCTCCGTCACCGCGCTCACAATCTCCTGGCAGGCATCGTCGATCAGCCGTGCCAGCTCCCTGCTGCCCGCTGGAAGGTCATCCATGGCGTGAACCACGATCTGCAGCGCTGTCGAGTAGATCGCGTCCGTTATGCTCTCAAGCTCTGATCCCAGCTCGTAAATATCGGAGCGATCGATGGGCGTCACAAAGGTGCGATTGAGCTCCTGGTAGACATTAATGATTACCCTGTCGGCCTCATGCTCAACCCCCTTGATCTTGCGGATGGTGGCCTCCCTCCCCGCTGGGCTCGGATCTTCAAGGCAGGCCACCAGTAGCGCGCTCGCATCCTTGGCACACTGGGCTCCCGCCTTCAGGAGCTCAAAGAAATGCTCTTCTCGAGGAAGAAGCCACTTTACGGCGCGGTCAAGCCACATACATTGGCACCAGCTACAGGGTTACAAATCCGGGCACGGCGGCACCCGTCGAGTTTGCCCACGGTCGCGCCCCGCATCAATCCCAAAGATGATGAAAAAGCCGTGAGCGCGCCAGGCACAGTGGGGAGATGCCCGGAATAAACCTGTGCGACATAACCCCTGGTTGACACTCTGCGCAATCGTACTGCCCTCATGGCCGGACACGCGCAGAGCAGCCGATTATCGCCCAGACGGCTCGGCAGGATCGACCTCCTTTTTGAGCTGCTCGTAGAGCGGCTCAATGACAACAGAATTCTCCCTGCTCTCAAGCATCAGGCCTGAAACTTTGTCAAGAAAATGCTCCCGCTCACGCCGGCCCATAAGCTTGCGATACTCAGCCAAGAGCGCCCTCTTCTGCTCGGTTATCGCGGCCCGTAACGGCAGGCGCGCCGCTTCAGCCCGGCTTTTGGACTCCTGAAGCACCTTCTCCAGGTGAGCAGAATATTCTGGCGCCCGCTTGTCCAGCGTGATCTCGAGCGTCGCCCGAAGGGCCGCATCAACATCCAGCAGGTACTGAATGTCAGCCAGCACCCTCCCGCACACAATGTCTGGCGGGAGCTGCGAAGGGGAAGCAGAAAGGGCCATCGACAAGAAGCAAAGCAGCATAAAACCTCCTCGTGCTAAGAAAACCTCGTTCCGAAACATCTACCCGGCAGCCGGTATCCCAGCTTGTCGAGGCCGAGTCAAGAGAGCGGGCCACCGGCACGGGGTGATGCCTGGTGGACGCCGGAGCCGCTCGCCTTACTTTTCAATCAAGGCCCACCAGGGCTGCCCCGGCGTGCGAGTGGCAGGCGCGAGCCCCAGCAGCCTGCCGAATGGCGGGCTGCCGCCGCACACCGCGCGAATGTCGGCATCGGTCGTGCCATCTTGGCCGGGGGACCCGCTCGCAGTGCACCAGAGCACCAGGATCTCCCCGGCCGGCGCCTCAGCGAAAAGCTGCGAAAAGTTCCGTCCCCCAAGCGGCAAAAGCGAAGCCTGGGGCGCAAGCCGATGGAACTCCTCCGTGTCCACTGCAAGCTCCATACAGCGCTTAAAGAACATCGACACCGCGCTCTCATCGGTGATGATACGGATGCGGCGGGTCGCGTGCGACCGAAAGGCAGGGTCGTTCACTAAGTCCCTAATCTCAAGGTGAGGCTGGCAGATAGGGCACGACCTGCCAAAAATTTCGGCGCCCTTGCCCGTCACGTTATTGATCTCGGATGGGGCCTTCATGAGCGCGAATGCAGCGCACATTCCAAGCGCAACTGCCCTGCGCTTGCCGCCGTGCGAGTAGGCAGCAAAGAGCAGCACTACCCCGCACTCAAGCACAAAATTGGCTGCCAAACCGCGGCGGTACGCGCCGTAATCCTGGGCGATGACGTACGTGCCGTATGCCGCCACGGAGAGCGCGAGGGTCACAAGGGCGAACCACCGCACGCGGGGCCTTGCGCTTCCGAACGCAACGATTGGCCCCAAGACGCCGAGAAAGACGAGCGCCGGGAGGGGAACAAACTCATCGCGAATGCGGTCAAAGATCCAAAGGAGCTTCTCCCACACCTCTCCCGGAGTGCGCTTCCAGTATAGGGTGACGTTAACGACTGCAGGCCGGGCGGTTCCCCACCAGATAGGCACGTCGGCGTCGTGCATCGGAAAGAGCTTCTCTGTCCAGCTGTTCACGTCCTTAATTTGCTGCGCCGCAGAGGGGGAGATAATGAGCTGCCCGACGAAGCGCTGCGTGTCGCCACCGAAGAGGAACCACCAGATGCTCGCAACCGTGACGACTGCAGGAAGGACGCAGAGCGCCACTTTTCGGGCGCTCGGGGCATCAAGCGCCACCGCGCGCCGGGCGACGAGGATCACAGCGGCCAGGGCGCTTCCTGCCATCCACGTCATGCGCGCCGCCGAGTAGGAATAGAGGCTATAGACGATACCCACCGTGTTGGCAGCGCCGAGAAGGGCTGCCTCCCGCCAAGAGATCGGCCTGGGCGTGCGGCTCAAGCTCCAGGAGCAGAGAAAAAGGACCATCGCCACCGATAGGATCGGCTGGCCGAGGAGCGCAGAGGAGACTCCAGCTGCAAGCACCCAGCCATCGGTCAGGGCAAGGAGGAGCAGCATCCAGCCCCAGAGCGCCCCGAACACCATCTGCACACTGAGGCCAGCCAGCCCGATACCCAACGAGACGTAGATCATGGAGCTTAAGGCCGTGGCATTTATGCTCCTGGGAGAAAAGAAGAGGTTTACGGCATCCCGCAGGGCCATCGAGACCGGGCTAATGTCTGAGTGCACTGAGCCGTAATAAAATTGCGTCAGGACGAAGGGGTACGGAAACAAAGGGTTGTGCTGGACGTACGAGGGCAGATGAACGCTCTTGGGGCCAAACAACAGCAAGAAGTTGAATGCCGCCGTCGAATAGAGGGCAAACGCGGCCCACGGGCAGCGCACCGGGCCCGGAGACTCCTCCCCCTCCCCGCTTGTGCCGACCAGCCCCGCTGCAGCACCCACCAGGAGGCCACCCAGCTGCGGGCCAAAAAATGGCGCAAACACGGGCACCCGGTGGAGGATCCAGCACCACCCGGCAACCGCACACGACATAAGGACCGCCAGCACCAAACTCCCCCGGCGCGCCGCGCGCCACACCGCAACCCCCACAACAGCTGCTGACACGCCAACGACCAGCGCTGCAAAAACCTCCTTTGAGACGAGGGGGGGGAGCGGCGTAGCGAGCGGATCCGCCCATCTACGGACAAAGAGCCGCAGGTTAAGCACGGTAGCGATGATGAGAAGCAGCCAACCGGCCCTGCGACTGTTCATGCCAAGATCCAGATCTCTCCCATGAGCCCAACTACGAAGGCCCAAAAGGCCCCAGGAGCACCCTAAGGAATATGCACCTTGCCACGGCAGCCCGCCAAGGGGAAGAAAGCCATCGCCGCAACCTCCTGCTTTGGGAGAAGCGCCGAGGCATTGCTTTTTTGGCCTCCGCCTGGGAGCCTAGAAGCCATGCGTGCACGTAAGCTTCCCGTAGCTGCCCTGGCCCTCCTGCTCGCCGTAGCCTGCTCGGCAAAGGTTCCAGCGCCGGCTGACCTCAACAACTCGCTCTTTCCCCGGGTGCGTGGCGAGTCACTCACAAAGCAGGAGGTGATCATTCCTGATCACTATCGGGGGAGCCCCACCCTGCTCCTGATCGGGTACACCCAGAAGGCTCAATTCGACATCGATCGCTGGATCCTCGGAGCCCTGCAGGCGGGCGTTCCCGCAACGATCGTTGAGCTCCCAACGATCGCCGGCATGATGCCCGAGATGGTGCAGGGCTTCATCAACAACGGCATGCGCAGCGGCATACCAACGGAGGACTGGGGCTCGGTCGTCACCGTGTATGAGGATGCTGGCAAAATCATAGCAGCGCTCGGAAACGAGCGGCCCCAGAGCGCATACGTAGTGCTTATTGACGGCGACGGGCGTATCGTATGGAGCTCCAGCCGAGGCTACTCCGCCTCTCAGGTGCTCGACCTGAAGCGGGCTGGTGAGAGCATCGCCAAAGGGCTCGCTGTAGCGCTGCCCTCCCACCTTTCGACTGCCGCCTCGCCGCGCTAGGCAGCGCAGGAAGGGCTGGCACAGCCTTCAGATCCGGACTTAAAATAGCTCTTAGGGCGCGCCATAACGGGCTGCGTGCCTGCTGTGCGGCCAAGCCCAATCCACTGTTTGACACCCCAAGGGACGCCACGTAGGCTGTCGGGCTACGAGGACTCATGAACCCAGGAACCGTATTCCGAACAATTGGCCAACTCGCAGCGGTGCTGCAAAACGCGCTCAACCAGCTTCCAGAGGAGCAGGCCAACCTGATAGCCCAAACGTTCCAGAGATCCGTCGCCGAGAAGGTGCCCGCCCAAGAGGCGATACGCAAGGCGCTCGCCACTCTTGAGGATCCGGCCGACACGCCAGTGCTGCCCAAGGTCCCGCGCCCGTAACGGCGTGCGATCCTGGCAGGCGTGTTTACACCTGCGGAGCTGGCGGGTAGTCTCTCGGTGCTTCCCTCGGGCTCCGTATGGTATTCAGCTCCGCCCTCTTCCTCTTCTACTTCCTGCCGCTCTTCCTCCTGGGCTACTTCCTGATGCCTGCCAGGGCACGAAACCTGTACGCGGCCCTGGCCAGCCTCGCCTTCTACGCCTGGGGAGCGCCAAATTTTCTTCTTATCTTCCTCGCCTCTTGCTTGTGCGATTACCTGATCGTCAAGGCGCTTGCACGGCAGCAGTCTCATGCCCGCCGCCGGGCCTTTCTCTCGCTGTCTACGGCGCTCAACCTCGGGCTGCTGCTCTACTTCAAGTACTCAAATTTCTTCGTCGCCCAGGTGTCAGCAACTGCCATGCTGCTTGGCTTTTCCTCCCTCCACTGGACTGCGGTGGCGCTGCCAATAGGGATCTCCTTCTTCACTTTCCACAAGATCAGCTACGTCGTCGATGTGTTTCGTGGAAAGTCGCTTCCCACGCAGAGCTTCGCCGAGTACCTCCTCTACATCTCCTTTTTTCCGCAGCTCATTGCCGGCCCGATCATCCGCTATCATGAGATCGACTCCCAGATTCGCTCCCGCAGGGCGACCTTTGACGGCATCACTGAAGGTGTTTGGCGCTTCGTCGTAGGGCTCGCGGCTAAGCTGCTTGTAGCAGATCCCCTCGGCGCGGTTGCAGACCACATCTTCCGGGGCGATCCCTGGGGGATGACAACGGCGCTCACATGGCTGGGCACCGTGGCGTACACCATGCAGATCTACTTCGACTTCGCCGGATACTCGTCGATGGCAGTCGGGCTGGCGCTGCTTGTGGGGTTCCGCTTTCCCGAGAACTTCAACCGGCCCTACGTGGCAGCCTCAGTCACCGACTTTTGGCGGCGCTGGCACATGTCCCTCTCACGCTGGATGCGCGACTACCTCTACATCCCGCTGGGCGGCAACCGTGTTAGCCCCGTGCGCCAGGCGGCAAACCTGTGGGCGGTGTTTCTTTTGTCTGGGCTTTGGCACGGCGCAAACTGGACCTTCATCGCATGGGGCGCCTACCACGGCGCGTTTCTGGCGTTTGAGCGCACTCGCCTCGGAGCGCGCTACCTGAGGCTTCCCATCACGCTGCGCCGGGCGATCACCATACTGAGCGTCATGTTCGGCTGGGTGCTGTTCCGCTCAGAGTCCATTCACGACGCTGCGGCCCGCTGGGCGCGGCTGCTCGGGCTCGGCCCTGCAATGCAGCCTAAGCACCTCCTTGCGCGGGCATCCATCATAAGCGACGCTGGGATTACGGTGCTGTGCTGCGCCCTCGCGTGGTGCTTCGTGATCGAGCCGCTGCTCGACTCGCGCGAGCAGCGGCTCGCCCTGCCCCAGCCCCTCTATGCCCGCATCCCCCTCCTATATCCCGCGCTCGCTGTCCTCTTTGCGCTGAGCGTCTTGGCCCTTGAAGCGGGACAGTACTCCCCATTTATCTACTTCCAATTCTGAGGGAATGATGAGAGCCGCGGTCTTTTGGCGCAGCCTAGTCATCGTGAGCATCGCAGCGCTCACCACCGTGCCTCTTGCCAGCTCAGTTGTGAGCATTCCACGAACTTCGCTGCACGGCGTGCAGGAGAGCTACCAGCTGCCGCAGTGGTCGCTGGCCGCCGCCAGGAGCGGACAGTTTCAGGAAAAAGTTGAGGAGTGGGCTTTGCGCGGGCACCCCGGCTGGGGCTGGTCGGTGCGCCTCTTGAATGAGATCGTCTACTCGCTAGTTGGCGAGATCTCGCTCGACTACCGGACCTCGGTCCAGGGGGGCAACGAAGGGTACCTGTGGCAGCCGATGTACGCCCGCGCATTCAACCGGGTGAAGCCTGCGCCTCGGCGGGTTATCCGCGAAACCTTCCGCCAGCTGCAGCGAGTCCAGCACAGCCTGGCATCGCAGGGCGTGCCCCTCATCGCAGTCATCAATCCGAACCTGATAATGCTCTACCCGGAGCTGCTCCCGGAAAAGTACAAGGCTGTCAAGCCGCGAGAGAGCTCGTACGAGGTTGCGCTCCAGGCGATCGACGAGCTTAAGCCTAGCGTCATAAATGCCCACCAGCTCCTGGCGTCGAAACAGCCGCTCTTTCCCTTCCGGTTCTTTCAGCCGACCGGCTCACACTGGAACGATGTCGGCTCATGCATCGCTGCGCGCGAAGTCGCATCCAAGCTCGCTGCAGCTTGGGGAGAGGAGATTCCGCCCCCACAGTGCGAGAAATTCTCGATGGAGCTTCCTCCCAGGGCGCCGGAGCTGGACCTCGTCGAGATTGCAAACCTTCTTCGTCCCTCCCGGCTCTACCGCGAGGCCCCTTACCTGACGGAGCATCCCCGGCCCAGCCTCAAGAAGCCCCGAAAGGTGCTCCTGATAGGCACAAGCTTCCTCTTTGGCCTTGAGAAGCAGCTCCTCGCTCATGGGATCGCGAGCTCCACGACCCTCCTCTTTTACTTCCGTCAAACTCGGCCCAATGGCGAGGGGGCCTTTCGGGGATTTGACAGGAAGCGGCTCTCGAGGGAGGAGCTTCTCTCGTACGACGCCATCATTCTCGACGTGAACGCTGCTGGCCCGGGCGTGCTCGGCTACGGATTTCTTCCCTTCGCTTCGTCGATCCTTGGCGTGGCAGGCTCGTCCAAGTGAGGCCGTGCCGGGATAGGTTGCGCCTCTCCAAGCCCCTTTAGTTATAGATCTCTCGGCGCTTGGTGCGCTATCCTCGTGGGCCTACCGTCAGGCAATCAGGTGATTCACATGACCAAAAAGCGCATCCTTATCGTCGGTGGAGTGGCCGGCGGAGCCAATGCCGCAACTCGGCTGAGAAGGCTTGATGAGCGGGCGGAGATCATCGTCTTCGAGCGCGGCAGCTACGTGTCTTTTGCAAACTGCGGGCTGCCGTACCACATTGGGGGCGAGATCCCCGAGCGCGCCAAGCTGCTTCAGCACACTCCAGAGACGCTTCACAAGCGTTTTGCTATCGACGTCAGGATCGAGAATGAGGTCGTGCGCATCGACCGCAGCCAGAGGGAGGTTGAGGT
>JAFMJG010000140.1 GCA_017853605.1 bacterium | reverse complement strand
GCGCGATCCCCGCCGGCTGATTACTGACCAGGAGACTAAGAAGTCGATCTTCGCCGACCTCTTGAGGGCCGACCTTTTTGAGGCCGAGCTGCATCGCAAGTATGTTGGTGCAAAGCGGTTCTCGTGCGAAGGGAACGATACGCTCCTGCCTGCCGTGGCAACGGTCATTCGCGAGGGCGGCTCGCAAGGGATTCGGAGCGTGGTAATCGGCATGGCCCACCGCGGCCGTCTCAACGTGCTCACAAACATAGCACGCAAGCCGCTGCACCAGATCTTCCGGGAATTCGATGACCAGACGGTGGCGACCGCTGTCGGTGCGGGCGACGTCAAGTACCACATGGGCTACGCGACCGAGTACGACACCGCAGGGGGCCGTGTTGAGGTCTCGCTCGTGCCCAACCCGTCGCACCTTGAGTTTGTAAATCCTGTTGTGGAGGGAATCTGTCGTGCCCAGCAGGATTTCTGTTTCGGCGGAGATCGCAGGGCGGCCCTGCCGCTCCTGCTGCACGGCGATGCGGCGGTTGCGGGCCAAGGGATAGTGTTTGAGACGATTAACTTCTCGGGAGTCGCCGGGTACTGCACCGGGGGATCGCTTCACATCGTAACCAACAACCAGATCGGGTTCACCACAACTCCGGACGAGTCGCGGTCGGCGCGTTACTGCACGGACCTCGCTAAGGGGGTCGATGCGCCTGTGTTCCACGTGAACTGCGAGGACCCAGAGGCGGCTTGCTGGGTGGTGGCTCTTGCGCTGGAGTTCAGGAACAGGTTTGCGAAGGATGTGTTCGTGGACCTCATCGGCCACCGCAAGCACGGACACAATGAGGGAGACGACCCGAGCTTTACCCAACCGCTTACCTACGCCGAGCTGCGCGGCAAGCTGCCGATCTGGCAGCAGTACGGGGAGCGCCTCGTCGCGGAGGGGGTGGTCGGCCAGGAGTGGATCGACTCCTCGGCTCGGGCCTACAAGGAGGAGTTCTCGCGGGCCCAGGAGTCGGTTACTCCCGCAGTCGGTGGCCCAGCGTGCCCGCTGCACGGGCGGCTAGGCTCCAAGCTGCCGCCCACCGCTGTGGAGGAGGAGACCCTGAAAAAGATTGCGCGGTCTCTGGCTGACTTTCCCGAGGGGTTTGTCCCCCATGGCAAGCTCGCCAAGATCATCGAGAAGAGGGTCGAAACGGTCGAGCACGGGGAGGGGATTGAGTGGGGCGTGGCAGAGGCGCTGGCCTTCGGCTCTATCGTGCTCGATGGGCTGCCGGTGCGCCTTAGCGGCCAGGACTGCGGGAGGGGCACCTTTAGCCAGCGGCACCTGCTGCTCGATGACTACGAGGCCCAGAGAACATGGAGCCCGCTCGAGTCGCTCGCTAGGCGCGAGAAAAGTGGAGGGAGCTTTGAGGTGGTAAACAGCACGCTGTCTGAGGCGGCGGTGGTGGGCTTCGAGTTCGGATACGCAGCCCAGGAGCCCCGCGGCCTTACGATCTGGGAGGCCCAGTTTGGCGACTTTGCCAACGGGGCACAGGTCATCATCGACCAGTTCATAACCAGCTCGGAGGCCAAGTGGGCCCAGTGCTCCAACGTAACGCTGATGCTGCCGCACGGGTACGAGGGGCAGGGGCCGGAGCACTCAAGCGCCCGCCTCGAGCGTTACCTTCAGATGTGCGCGGAGTCGAACATGCGGGTGTGCTACCCATCAACTGCTGCCCAGCACTTTCACCTCCTTCGGCGCCAGGCGCTGATGGGTGTCAAGCGTCCGCTCGTCATCATGACTCCCAAGAGCCTCCTGCGCCTCCCCTCGGCGGCCAGCCACCTCTCAGATCTCTCGGCGGGAGGGTTCCGGCCGGTGATAGAGGAGAACCTGTCGGGGGGGCAGAAGTGCGACGCGCTCATCTTCCTCTCGGGGAAGGTGTTCTACGATCTGCACGCGGCGGTGAAGGATCTCGGGAAGGTTTCGGCGCGAGTGGTCAGGATAGAGGAGCTCTACCCGTTCCCCGAGGGCGAGGTATCGCGGATCGCCAGGGAGAGCGGAGCCAAGCGCATAGCATGGCTTCAGGAGGAGCCCCGCAACATGGGCGCCTGGAGCTTCATTTCGCCCCTCCTGCGCGAGGCGTGCGGTGCCGATCCGGTGTACGTGGGCCGCCCTGAATCTGCGGCCACCTCAACGGGGTCCCCGAAGCACCACGCAATTGAGGTGAAGGCGTTCATCGCCGACGCGCTCGCATTCCTCAAGAAGTAAGCGCAAAAGGGTTTGGCACCGCTCTGCCCATGGGGGTAGGCTCCTTGCATGTACGCGATCTACTACGACCTTGAGACAAGTGACCGGAACACTGTAGGGCAGATACTCAACTACTCGTTTATCCTCGTTGATGACTCTCTTGCGCCCCTCGACGAGCTCTCGGGCGTTGTGAAGCTCTCACGGCTCCAGCTTCCCGAGCCGGGAGCGATCCTCGCCAACCGCACAGATGTCCTCGCGCACCAGCTGCGAGCGGTTGACCACGAGCGGGACGCGATGGGGCGGATTAGCGAGTTCGTGGCCCGATGCATCCGGGCGGCCAAGGGTGCAGTCGCCTTCATTGGGTACAACTCATCACGCTTTGACCTCCCCTTCCTTCGGACTAGCCTCATCAGAAACGGGTTTAACCCGTACTTTGAGAACAAGGTGTCCCCCCGCGATCTCCTGCATGTTGTCCAGAAAGCCTATCTAACCTCGCAGCCGTTCCGAGAGGCGGTGCTCAAGCAGCGCCAGGGAGAGAAGAACCTCTCGCTCTCGCTGGAGACGGTCACCAAGGCACTGGGGCTTCTGGAGGGGGTTCAAGAGCATGAGTCCCGGGCTGATGTCATGCTCACCATCCGTCTCGCTGAGTGGCTTAAGCGGGAGACGGGACTGGATGCGGCCGCTTATGAGGCCTATGAGGGGCTAAAGCTGCACTCCACCGCGGGGTCCGGGGCGGTGTACATGGTTGAGGAGCCGCAGTACGACCTGGGAGAGCGCGCGTTCTCAGTTTCGGTGCCCTACACGCTCCTGGTGTGTGACCACAAGCGGGCGCTTTGGATCAACCTTGAGCGCTACTCGGCCAAGCAGGAGCCGTCAGCCATAAGCTGGCGGTCGGCGCAGAAGAACGCGTTCTTTGTTTCCGACAAGGCCTGCCAGGACCGGGAGCTCCAGGGGCTTGCGCGTGCCGCAATCAAGCAGTTTCAAAACGTTACGCTCAGGAACTTCTTCAAGCGCACCACGTGCGACGTAGAGCAGGACATCTACAGGCTCGATTTTCAGGCGCTTGACGCCTACTGCCGGGCTATCAGGGAGGGACGGCGGGAGCTGCTGGCGGATCTCCGGGGCCCGGAGGCCAAGGTGCTCTTTACTCGCTATCGGCTGGCGGCGCCAGAGCTTAGCTTGGCGGACCCGAGCAGCCGGGAGGTGTTTCGGCGTTACGCGGTGTATCGCTATGGTGGCGAGCTTCAGCTCGCCCGATCCCTCGACGAGGAGGGGGACCGCGTAGGTTCGCACCACGTAACGCTGCGGGAGATGGTAAGCAGCCTTGAGCGCAGCCGGGAGGCCGCCATGCTGGAGAATCGCCCGGACGATATCCGCTTGCTCGACTCTCTGGAGCGGTTCTACCGCCAGTCGGAGGTCGTGCAGGTGGCGGGCGGTGAGCTCGTCCCGGACTGGCGCCGCTCGGCAGCCTGAGGGCGAAAAAACGCCCCGCTCTGGCACGCTTATGCTTGAGCAGATCGCCTATCAGGGGCTACTATTCCGTCCGGTAGTGCCCCGCTTTTGAAACCTTGTAAGGTTCCGCCGAGTGTCGCAGTTCGTTCACCTCCACCTCCATACCCAGTACAGCCTGCTCGACGGGGCCAATAAGCTTCCCGATGTGCTGGAGCACGCCGCAAAGCTCGGGCAGCCAGCGATCGCCATGACGGACCACGGCAATATGCACGGGGCCGTTGAGTTCTATTCTGAAGCGAAGCGGATCGGCATCAAGCCGATCATCGGGTGCGAACTGTACGTAACGCCGGGATCCCGCCATGAGCGCAAGATGCGCGCTCAAGGCGGGGCTGGCACCTGCCACCTCACTGTCCTGGCGGCCAACAAGGTGGGGTACCAGAACCTTTGCAAGCTTTCGAGCCTGGCGTACCGGGAGGGCTTCTACTTCAAGCCCCGGGTGGATCACGAGCTGCTTGAGCGGCACTCCGAGGGTCTCATCGTGCTCAGCGGATGCCTCGCCGGCGAGCTCGCTTCGGCGACTGAGCTGGATGACTTTCGGGGAGCTAGGGAGGTGGTTGAGTTCTACCGGCGCGTGTTTGGGGATCGGTACTATCTTGAGCTCCAGCCTCATCCAATTAAGGAGCAGGAGCGCCACAACAAGGCGGTAGTTGACCTAGCGGCCTCAATGGGGGTGCCCCTCGTGGCAACCACCGATTGCCACTACCTGAGCAGCGACGATCACTTCGCCCAGGAGGTGCTGATGTGCATCTCGACCGGAAAGACGATCCTTGACCCAGACCGGCTGCGGCATGAGGGGTTCCGGCTGCACCTCAAGACCGAAGCGGAGATGCTGGAGGAGTTCTCACACCTCAAGGAGGGGAGTGAGGCTGTGCGAAACTCAAGCCTGATCGCCTCAAAGTGCGACTTCTCCTTCGACAATAAGACCTACTTCATGCCTCAGTTTAGGACGCAAGACCCGCGCCCCCTGATGGACATTATGGCCGACCTCGCGCGTACGGGGCTCGACAGGCGCATGGAGGTTCTCTCCGCTTCCCAGGGCTGGACATCAGCGATGGCGCAGGGGTACTGCGATCGGCTTGAGGAGGAGATCGCGCTGATCGGCAAGATGGGCTTTGCTGGCTACTTCCTCGTGGTCGCTGACTTCATCGTTTGGGCCAAGGACAACGGCGTGCCGGTTGGTCCCGGGCGCGGGTCGGTGGCTGGCTCTCTTGTGGCCTATGCCCTCAGAATTACCGAGGTCGACCCGATCTCAAATAAGCTCTTCTTTGAGCGCTTTCTCAACCCAGAGCGGGTAAGCATGCCCGACATCGACGTCGACTTCTGCATCAACGGGCGTGAGCGCGTGATGAAGTATGTGGTTGAGAAGTACGGGAAGGATCGTGTCGCGCAGATAGCAACCTTCGGGACCCTGAAGGCGAAGGCCGCCATCAAGGATGTTGGGCGGGCGCTGGGGATGAGTTACGCAGAGACGGACCGGATTGCGCAGCTCGTGCCCGCCCCGAGACAGGGATTCGACTACCCCTTGAGCGAGGCGCTCAAGATGGAGCCGAGGCTCGCAGAGTACGCGGGCAGCGAGGGACGCCAGCTCATCGAGCTTGCCCTCAAGATTGAGGGGCTTACGAGGCACTCCTCAACCCACGCAGCTGGCGTCGTCATCGGAGATCGGCCGCTCGATGAGCTCCTGCCGATGATGGTCGACAAGGAGGGCAACGACGTAACGCAGTACTCGATGACCTACGTCGAGAAGGTTGGGCTTGTCAAGTTTGACTTCCTTGGGCTCAAGACCCTCACCGTTCTCCACACGGCTCTCGCGATTATCGAGGAGAGCCGGGGGGTGAAGCTTGACCTGAACCTGCTGCCCCTTGAGGACCAGAAGACGTACCAGCTGCTGGCGGGCGGAAACACGACTGGGGTCTTCCAGCTTGAGTCGAGCGGCATCACTGAGATGGTGATGCGGCTGAAGCCGAGCTGCTTCGATGATATCGTGGCGATACTCGCGCTCTACCGGCCGGGCCCGCTTGATGCGGGGATGGTCGACCGGTACGTCGAGCGCAAGCATGGGCGCGAGCCGATAACGTACCTGCACCCCGTGATGAAGGAGATCCTGGCTGACACCTACGGCGTCATCCTCTACCAAGAGCAGATCATGCAGCTTGCGCGGTCGCTCTCGGGCTACTCGCTCGGCGAGGCCGATATCCTCCGCAAGGCGATGGGAAAGAAGGATCCAGAGGAGATGGCGCGCCAGAAGACCCGCTTCGTCTCGGGGTGTGTTGAGCGCGGCATCGAGAAGAGGCTGGCGGACGAGATCTTTCAGCAGATGGAGACCTTTGCCCGGTATGGTTTTAACCGAAGCCACACCGCAGCCTACGCTCTTGTGTCGTTCCAGACGGCCTACCTCAAGGCGCACTACGGGGTGGAGTTCATGGCTGCCCTCATGACCCACGACATGGAGGACAGCGACAAGACCTTCAAGAACTTCAATGAGTGCCGCAAGCAGGGAATCGCAGTGCTGCCGCCACACATCAACGAAAGCTTGGCTGGCTTCGCTGTGCGGGGCAGCAAGATACTGTTCGGACTTGAGGCAGTTAAGGGAACTGGTCAAAAAGCGGTCGAAGCTATTTTGGCTGCGCGGCAGGATGGGCCTTTTGCGGATCTCGAGGATCTTTTGGCGCGCGTGGAGCTGCACCACGTAAACAAGCGGGTGCTCGAGAACCTGATCCGCAGCGGTGCGCTGGACTGCTCGAAGGCTACCCGGCGGGAGATGTTTGAGCGGCTTGAGGACCTGATGCGGGTCTTTGGTGCGCAGAAGAACGCGGACCCGAACCAGATCAGCCTCTTTGGGGCCCAGACGTCCCGGCCGACGGTACCCAAGCGCCCCTTTGCGCTCCCTGAATGGCCTGTTAACCAGAAGCTCGCGTACGAGAGGGAGGCGCTCGGCTTCTACATCTCCGGCCATCCGCTTGAGAAGTTCCGGGGAGACCTTAGGCGCCTCGGGGCCATTACGACAGCAGACGTCAAGGGAGCCCGCCAGCGGGAGGTTCGTATCGGGGGGGTGATCACCGCGCTCCGGCTCAAGAACACCAAGAAGGGGGACCGGTATGCCACGTTTGGCCTCGAGGATTGGCTCGGGACCGTTGACTCCATCGTCTGGCCGGACACCTACCGGCAGGTGCAGTCGCTCATCGTTGCGGACGATCCCGTGCTGGTGAGCGGCAGGGCGGACGTGTCTGCCGAGCGGTGCGCGCTGATCGTCGAAAAGATAGAGTCGCTCATCGCCCTCCGTGACAGGAGCGCAACACAGGGCTTCCTGCTGCTGACGGCGCGGGATGACATCGAGGCGAGGCTTCCTCGGGTCCAGTCGCTGTTCCAGCGGCACACCGGCACGTGCCCGGTGAAGGTCCGGCTCCAGCTGGATGAGGGGGAGGTGTCGATCGTGCTCCGGGACAGCGCGAACTCCCCTGTGTGCGTCGTCCCCTCGGAGGCGCTGTGCGAGGAGGTGGAGCAGATTTTTGGCCGGCCGGTGCTGAGCTTCGTGTGAGGGCATATGTCAACTAATTCTGGCCGAGAGTCCCTGCTTCCGCCCCTGTGGGTGATGTCCTCCGCGGTTGCCATAGGGTCGGTCTGGCTTGCGCTCCGGCTGCGAGAGCTGGTCGTGCTCCTCGTCGTCGGCTACTTTATCGCGTACGCGATTCACCCGATCCTTGATGGCCTTGAGCGCAGGAGGGTGAGCAGGGTGCTTGGGTTCTGGATCGTTGCGCTCGCTCTCCTCTCGCTCTTCGCGCTCTTGGGGATAACAGCAGTGCCGACCCTGGTCGACGAGTTCGCAAAGCTGAGCGAGAACCTCAACAGCTACCTCGACGTTGGACGGGGCAAGCTGGGGCCGCTCCTTGAGCGGTTTCAGCAGTACCTGCCGGAGCCCATCCGGAGCAGCCACAATGTAGAGGAGCTTGTGGCGACACTTCCGGCGACGCTCTCCTCGGTGAGCTCTGACACCTTTAAGGGGATCGGGCACACGGTCATCGGCACCCTTATGAGCGGCTACAGCAGGGTGCTTACCCTAATCAATTTGGCGCTCCTCCCCTTCATTGTGTACTACCTCGCGATCGACCTTCCGCGCATCCATGGCTTCTTTCTCAACCTATTTCCGTTGACCCAACGGTCCAAGGTTGGGGCGATCTTTTCGGAGATAAACGGGTACGTTTCAGCCTTTGTTCGTGGCCAGTTCATCGTGTGCTCAATCCTCTTCGTGCTCTACGCAATTGGGCTAGGCATCGTTGGGGTAGACCTCTGGCTTCTGCTTGCGTTTGTCACGGGCTTTGGGAACCTCGTTCCGTATGCCGGGTTC
>JAFMJG010000018.1 GCA_017853605.1 bacterium | reverse complement strand
CGCGGATTGGCCTCGAGGATGTAGATATCCGACCCGTTTGCGACAGCGAACTGGATATTGATGAGGCCAACTACCTTGAGCTCTGAGGCGAGCAGCCGCGCCTGCCGCTTGAGCTCCTCAATGACCTTTGGGGCGAGCGTCTGGGGAGGAAGGCAGCACGAGCTGTCGCCAGAGTGAATGCCCGCCGGCTCAATGTGCTCCATCACTCCAGCTATCATCACCTGCTTGCCGTCGCTCACCGCATCCACGTCAACTTCGATAGCACCATCCAGGAATCGATCGAGGAGCACCGGACGATCATGCGAGACCTCCACCCCCTCCAGCATGTAGCCGATAACCTCATCCTCCCCGTAGAGCACGCGCATCGCACGGCCGCCCAGAACAAACGAGGGGCGTATCATGAGCGGGAAGCCGATCGTGCGGGCGGCAGCAATAGCCTCCTCCGCGGAGCGGGCAGTCGCATACGGGGGCTGCTGCAGGTTCAGGCGCGCCACGAGCGACGAGAACCGCTCCCGATCCTCGGCGATGTCGATGGACTCGACTGAAGTGCCTATGATCGGCACCCCCATAGAGGCGAGCTCTCCGGAGATTCGCAGGGGGGTCTGGCCGCCAAACTGCACGATCACCCCAAACGGCTTCTCCCGCTCAACGATCGCCATGACTGACTCTACCGTCAGGGGCTCAAAGTAGAGCCGGTCGCTTGTGTCGTAGTCAGTGGACACGGTCTCAGGATTGCAGTTGACCATGATGGTCTCGAAGCCGTCCTCCCGCAGCGCCATGGACGCGTGGACACAGCAGTAGTCGAACTCAATGCCCTGTCCGATCCGGTTCGGGCCTGCACCCAAGATAATCACCTTCTTCCTCCCAGTCGGAGGCGCCTCTGAGGGGCCGCCGTACGAGGAGTAGAGGTAGGGAGTGTTGGCAACAAACTCGGCGGCACAGGTGTCCACCTTCCTAAAGGACGGCCTCAACCCAAGCTGTTTGCGCCGGGCCCTGACCTCGATCTCCCGGCCCTGCATCAGCGCAGCGAGGCGGCGGTCAGAGAACCCCATGGACTTAAGCTCGTGGAGCTCCTCACCCGAAAGGAGCCCAACCTGGGCCCCCTTGAGCCGTTCCTCCTGCTGAATGATCTCCTCTATCTCGCCCAAGAACCAGGGATCGATCTTCGTGGCAGCAAAGAGCTCCCTTACTGAAAAGCCGGCCCTGAACGCCTCGCCAACGAGCCACAGGCGATGCGGAGAGGGAAGAGCGCACGCCTCCAGCAGCTCCCCCCGGCCCATATCCTTGGACAGCTTTGCCCGATCGAACCCGTACGAGTCGAGCTCCATTGAGCACATCGCCTTTTGGAGCGCCTCCTTGAACGTTGCCCCGAACGAGAGCACCTCGCCGACAGACTTCATCTGGGTCCCAAGAAGGGGATCCGCCATCGGGAACTTCTCGAAGTTAAAGCGGGGAATCTTGACCACCACGTAGTCAATCGACGGCTCAAAGCATGCCGGCGTCTCCTTGGTGATGTCGTTGGGGATCTCATCAAGGGTGTACCCAACTGCGAGCTTGGCCGCGATCTTCGCTATCGGGAAGCCGGTCGCCTTGGAAGCCAGCGCCGAGCTTCTCGACACGCGGGGGTTCATCTCAATAACGATAATTCGCCCGTCCTTTGGATTGAGCGCGAACTGGACATTAGAGCCGCCGGTATCAACCCCGATTCGCCGCATGACCCTGATCGCAGCATCACGGAGGAGCTGGTACTCCTTGTCCGTGAGGGTTTGGATCGGCGCGACAGTTATGGAATCTCCAGTATGAACCCCCATCGGGTCAAAGTTCTCAATGCCACAGACGATCACCACGTTGTCCTTGAGGTCCCGCATTACCTCAAGCTCGATCTCTTTCCAGCCGAGCAGCGACTCCTCGATCAGCACTTCGTGGTTTGGGCTGGCCGACAGCGCTATCGCCACCTTGCGGTGCAGCTCGTCTGGGCGGTACACAATCCCGCCTCCAGTGCCCCCGAGCGTCCGGGACGGGCGAAGGACGAGCGGGTACCCAAGCTGCTTCGCCGCGCCTTCAGCGTCCCCAATCGACGTGGCGATCACCGAGCGCGCCGACTCGAGGCCAATTTCATCCATCGCCCTGCGAAACAGCTCCCTGTCCTCTGCCGTCTTGATTGCATCAACTTTCGCGCCGATGAGCTGGCAGCCGTAGCGCTCGAACACCCCGCGCTCCGCAAGCTCCAGGGCGGTGTTAAGGGCAGTCTGCCCTCCCATGGTCGGAAGGACGGCATCCGGCCTCTCTATGCGGATGATCTCCTCGACAAAATCAGCCGTGATCGGCTCTATGTAGGTCCTGTCCGCGAACTCCGGATCAGTCATGATCGTTGCCGGATTTGAGTTTACCAGGATGACCTTGAACCCCTCCGCCTTCAGGGCCTTTATGGCCTGGGTGCCCGAGTAGTCAAACTCGCAAGCTTGGCCTATCACGATCGGGCCGGAGCCTATCAGCAGGATCGACTGTATATCCGTTCTCTTCGGCATGCCCCTACCTCCCCTCTCTGCTTCCCGGCGAGCCCGTGGCCGTAACGAGATCAAAGAACCTCTGGAAGAGGTATCGAGAGTCGTGCGGCCCAGGAGACGCTTCAGGGTGGTACTGCACCGAGAACGCTCGGAGGGACCCGCTCTCGATTCCCTCAACGGTATGGTCGTTGAGGTTCAGGTGCGACACAGACGCCTCACGAGACAGCCCCTCCTTGCGGACGGCAAAGCCGTGGTTCTGGACCGTAATCTCAACCTTTCCTGTTGTCTCATCCCGCACCGGATGGTTGCCTCCTCGGTGCCCGAACTTAAGCTTGTACGTCGCGCCTCCGAGCGCTTGGCCAAGTATCTGGTGCCCGAGGCAGATCCCAAACATCGGGACCTTGCCCAGGAGCTCCCGGACCGGCTTCACAACGTACCCCAAGGTAGAGGGATCTCCCGGGCCATTCGAAAGAAAGAGGCCATCAGGGCGCAGCGCCATAATCTCGGCCGAGCCGGTTCCCGCCGGGACAACCGTAACGCGAAACCCAACGTCGATCAGCAGCCGTAGGATATTGGTCTTGATGCCACAGTCGATTGCAACGGCGTGAGGCCGGGCAACCAGCTGCTCCTGCGACAACTTGCGCGAATGGCCGGCGGCAAGGGACCACGACGGGGAATCCCACGTGTAGACCTTGGCACACGCCACCTGCCGCACGTAATCCCTCCCCTCCATCGAGCCCAGGCTCTTGGCGCGGTCCACGAGATCATCCGGCCTCGCGCCGTCTCCGCCAGCCATGACAGCCATCTTGGAGCCCGTGTCCCGAAGGTGAGACACAATCTCTCGGGTATCGATCCCCTCAAGCCCCATAACGCCGCTCTTGAGGAGGTACTGCGGCAACGACTGAGTGGCGCGGAAGTTCGAGGGGGCCTTGTGCGCCGCGCGCACAACGAGCCCTTCAGCATATATCCTCCCCGACTCAACATCCTCCTCGTTACAGCCCACGTTCCCGATGTGCGGATAGGTAAAGCACATGATCTGACCCGCGTAGCTCGGGTCCGTCAGGATCTCTTGGTAGCCGTACATTGAGGTGTTGAACACAGCCTCGCCCTCTATCGGGCTGGACGAATCCCGAAGCGCCCCGAAGCACCGCCCTGTAAAGACGCGCCCATCAGCGAGCGCAAGGTATCCAACCTCTCCCCTCGCCTCCTGGAATTGAGCCTGCACCCTCTCCCGCACCATGCGCCTACTCCGATACCTCTTTATTTCCTGAGGCGAGCGCGCCGTCACGCACCACCCACCTGCCCCCGACAAGCACCTGAGAAGCCCGTCCCGTCATCTCCCTGCCGATGAATGGGCTGTTCTTCGACTTTGAGCGCACCTCCGAGGGGGCAAAGCTCCATTTCTTGAGCGGATCGACAACCGTGATGTCCGCCTCGCTGCCCACCCGCAACGTTCCTGAAGAGAGGCCAAACGACTTTGCTGGGCCGTAGCACAGAAGCTCAACCATGCGCCGGCGGGAGATCCGGCCCTGAGAGCACAGCTCGACGAAGAGCGGCAGGGAGGTCTGGAGCCCCAAGATGCCCACGGTCGCGCGGGAGAACTCCACGAGCTTGCTGTCCCGATCGTGCGGGGCATGGTCGCTGGCGATCGCGTCAACGGTGCCGTCTTCGATCCCCCTGAACAGTCCCTCAATATCCTCATGCGGCTTGAGGGGCGGCATCATCTTGTAGTGCGTGTCGTAGCCGCTTACGCAGCTCTCATCGAGCAGGAGGTGGTGCGGAGCAACTTCGCAGGTGACGCTGATCCCGTCATTCTTCGCCCGGCGTATAAGCTCCACTCCCCGGGCCGTCGACACGTGGCAGATATGGACCCTGCCCCCCGTGAAGCGGGCGAGCTCGATGTCCCGCGCAATCATCACGTCCTCTGCCACGCCCGGGAATCCCTTAAGCCCCAATCGCAATGAGAGCGGGGACTCGTTCATGCACCCGCCACAGCTCAGGCTACGGTCCTCTTCATGGCACGAGAGCGGCAGTCCGAGCATCAGGCACCACTCGAGCGCCCGCCTCATGAGTCCCGCGTCTGCCACGGGATCCCCGTCATCCGAGAAAGCCACGCAGCCCGCCTTGGCCAGCTCATTGTACGGGGCAAGCTGCTTGCCCTTGCGCTCCATCGATATCGCCCCAATCGGAAGCACGCGGGCCGCGCCCGCCTCCCTGGCCCTCTCAAGAATGAAGCGGGTCACCTCAGCGGAGTCGTTTGCCGGCTTGGTGTTCGGCATGCAGCAGACGCTCGTGAATCCCCCAAGCACCGCAGCCTCTGCTCCCGTGCGAACCGTCTCCTTCCACTCCTCTCCAGGCTCACGAAGGTGCACGTGCAGGTCGATGCATCCCGGGATGACCCACTGGCCCTCGGCCCCGATCCTGGCGGCCTCGGGATGGGAAGACAGCTGCCCCGGCTTCTCGATCGCCGCGATCCTGCCATCCTCAACGAGCACGTCGAACAGCCCCTCCCGGCCGCTCGCCGCGTCTATCACCGTCCCGCCCTGTATAATTGTCGGCCGCGTCAAGGTCATGGCTCGAACACCTCATGCGGCTCGGCCGTTCGGGCGAGCAGGTACAGGACCGCCATCCGCACCGCCACGCCATTGTTGACCTGGCGCCTAATCAGGGAGCGGGGCCCGTCGGCGACATCCCCCGTCACCTCAGTTCCCCGGTTCATGGGCCCAGGGTGCAGGACGACGCTCTGGGGACAGCAGCGGGCGAGCACGCGCTCAGAAACACAGTACTCCTTGCTGTACTCATCCAGGTTCGGGATGAAGTGCTCATCCTGCCGCTCAAGCTGCATGCGAAGGCACACCACCACATCGAGGCCATCAAGCCCCTCCTGCAGCGAGTGGGCCACCTCTACCCGGTCGCTCCGGAACACCGTGGCGAGATCCCGCGGAACAAGCGTCGTCGGCCCGATGAGGCGCACCCGGTTGCCGAGCGCCAGATGCCCCCAGATATTGCTGCGCGCAACTCTAGAGTGGCGAACGTCACCCACAAATCCGATCTTTATCCCCTCAATGTCCCTGCCACTCTCGGCGAAGTGCTGCCGCAACGTAAGGAGATCGAGGAGCGCTTGGGTCGGATGCTCGTGCGCGCCATCGCCCGCGTTCACGACCGAGGCTCGCGAGAGGTGCTGCGCGACGAAATGAGGCGCCCCGCTCTCAGAGTGCCGGATGACGAGAACGTCGGGGTTCATTGACTCGAGCGTCCGGACCGTGTCGAGCAGCGTCTCGCCCTTCTTCACCGAGCTTGCGCCCGCGCTCACATTAATAGTGTCGGCAGAGAGGCGCTTACCCGCGATATCGAAGCTCGCCAGGGTGCGCGTTGACGGCTCAAAGAAAATATTGACGATCGTTTTGCCCCGAAGCGTGGGGACTTTCTTGATGTCGCGCTCGGAGACCTCCACGAACGACTGGGCTGACTCGAGGTACCGATGTATTTCGTTCTTCGAAAGCCCTTCAATTCCCAACAAGTGGTCGACCATCGAGCCGCTAGTTAACAACGGCGAGGGGAACTTTACAAGGGCTTGGGCGGTTTTATTAGGGCCACGCCAAGCATTCAAGGACGGCTAAGGAATCGGAACCGCCACAAGGCTACCGGTCCTCGCGGTCAATCAGGTACGCGCCGTCGCGGTACCCCATCTCACTGAGCCGAACCCGCACGAGCTGCGAGCGCTGGCAGGGAACAACCCGCCCGACATAGTCGGCCTGAATCGGAAGCTCGCGGTATCCGCGGTCAACAAGCGCAGCAAGCTCCACCCGCCGCGGCCTGCCGAAATCGATGATAGCGTCCAGGGCGGAGCGGATCGTACGGCCTGTGAAAAGCACATCATCCACGAGCACAATTCTCGAGCCAGCGATGCGAAACGGCAGGGCTGTGCCGCGCAGCGTTGGCTGTGACTGGGCGCTCGATAGGTCATCCCTATAGAGCGTTATGTCAATCACGCCGTAAGAAACCTCTATCTTCTCGATCCTCTGAATCTCCTCGGCAAGGCGCTTTCCGAGGTATTCGCCCCCGGTCCGTATGCCGACGATCGCAAGGTTCTTGAGGTCCCGATCCTTCTCTACAATCTCAAAGCTGATGCGAGAGATGGCTCGAGCTATCGTCTCCTCATCCATTACCAACTGCCACTCCCGAGGAACCGGCTTGTATTGCTTTGTCATACAGAATTCCCAATAACTACCTGATCCGACCCTCTGCTTCCGCGTTGAACTCGAAGTCGTGAAGGCTAACGTCTCGCTGAAAGAGGGGCAGGGTCAGCGGCTCCTTGTACTGCAGGGATATTTTTATGGCATCCCCGGTGCGAGCCACCTGAAGGTCCCTCTCCCCACAAACAATTCCGTGCCTTTTCACCACCGCCATCAGGGACCGCCGTATCTCCTCGTCGGTTTCAACCGCTGCCGAGGCGATCGCCCGCTGCATATGGCTCTTTAAGTCGTAGTAATAGTAGTAGAAAGGGAGCACCTCGTACACCACAAAGCCTACTGCCGCTGCCAGGAAGACTCCCAGCGCCACTGCGGCCTGGCTCCGGCCTTCTTCTTTGCGCGGTAGCGTCCTTGCCATATCGGGGTTTTACCAACTAAACCGAGGTTTAAGCCATAGCCTTTCTTGTGAGTAGGCTTACAGAATACCCAGAATACCCACCATCAGTTACGATGCTCCGCAATGCCAAAGCTCCGTCGCTTTACCGCTTACCGCGTCAGCGCCATCCTGTTCACCTTACTGGGAGTAGGCAACGTGGTGGTAGGGCACACACGGCTCGACTATTACTCTTCAGAGCTAGCCAGCAGGACAGCCGCGCTCGAGAACCCTTCTTACAAGGAGCTGGTGCATCTCAAGCAGCTTGAGTCGCGCATCGGATTCTACGAGCTTGTTGAGGGCGGCGGACTAGTATTCCTGCTTCTGTCTGGCGCGCTACTGATCGCTGAGCGGGTCGCCGCCCGAAGCGACCGATAACGGGCGCTCGGCGCCCTAGGATTCCTGAAGAACGACCTCTTTTACCCGCAGGAGGTCATCCCGAACTCCGTAACGCTCCAAGAGGGCGTTAAACTTCGACGAGGGAAACACCTCCTCAATTCTCTTAATGTCCTCACGAATAACCTCTTGAGGCAGCTTGCCGAGAAAGATCTCGCTCGCCAGCACTAGCGACACCATCGACCACACCGCGAGGAACACTGCGGCCCGGAAGAAGCGCACCATCGCCATCGACATGCTGAGCAGCGATGCGCACAGCAGCACCAGACCCGCCGTGCCGCGCCACCCCGGAACGTACGTGTTGAGCAGCGCAGGGTTCGCCAGCAAGAGGCCCACGACCAAGAGCGCCCCACCAAGAGCGAGCACGTAGGCGCACTTTACAACGCCGAAGCTCTGCACGGCGGCGGATGCAAGGGGACGAACCACGATCCACCCCACAGCGAGGCTCAAGAGCAGCAGCCACCCGGCGCCGATGAGGTAGTGCGGATTTCGGTGGGTGAGCTCCTGAGAGAACGGCAGCTCGATGAACGGCAAGCCGAGCGGCACCAAGCCGGCCATAAGCGTGCCGATCAGGGACACCTTAAGACACTTGCTGATGAGCAGCGCTCCCAGCACGAGCACAACCGGGAGGGCGAGGGTCAGCCAGGACTGTGAAAGGGCCGCGGTCATTCGTTATCTCTCCAAGAATGAGGACTCCCCTGTCCCTAACCGCTCCGATATTGCCACTACTACACCTAGGATGCCGGAGGGGAGCAAAGGTGTCGGGCAGGGAGAGAATAATGATCGGCGAGTATCTGCCAGCGCTGTGTGCCAAAGCAGAGAACCCCAAGTTACTGACAACAGTGCCCATCGAGGCGCCGTTATTCGAGTAGCGCCCGCCCCAGCCACCGCACAGCAACAAACGCCGGTTTGGCGCCGCCGTGGGGTCGCTACATTAAGGTTGTGAGAGCTTTGCTGGGTCTAGAGAGGCGCGCTCCACGTCCTGTGCCAGCGGCCTCGGTGTGACGTACTGGATTCGCTGATCAAGGATGTAGCCCACCGCCATCCCGGTCATCACGGCCACTGACACAACGATTGCAACTGCCCGAACCGAGAAAGGGACCATCGGAACCTCCTCACTGTGTTGGGGTGTTACTGCACCTTGCTCCATAGCCGGGACGTTACAGGGTGGCTAGAAGCTCAGGCAAGACCCTAACAAAGCGCGACCGAGGGAGGACTTCGCCAAGCCCGTGCTGCTGCGCCTTTTCTGCTGTATCTTCATGCACATGAGAGAAAAAGCTGACGACTCTCCAGGCGCTGGACAGAGCGGCCACCCGGGGTGAAAGCGCCTCGACCGGCAGCGGGCACCTCTCAAGGTCGATGCACAGGAGCCCAGCTGCGGCGGGCGCGTTTAGCTGCGCCTCCAGGGCGGCCTCGGAGCGCACAACGGCGAACGGCCGGTTGAGGCTCGCCGACGCCTCTTTCACCTTAGTGATGAAGAAGAGGTCTGAAGACACTAATACTACCCCCGGAGCCATCCGGACCCCCTACTCCAAGCCGAAGCTCTGGGCTTTTGCGATAAGGTTCGAGCGCGAGATCCCGAGCTGGCGCGCCGCCTCGCTCTTGTTGCCCCCGGTGCGCTTGAGAGCGCCCAGGATCATCTCCCTCTCAAGGCCTTCCAGCGCCTCTTTCAGGGCCCCATTCCTCTCGGCTGCGGGCCCTTCCCCAGACTCCGAGACGCTCAGGAGCGAGGGCGAAAGGCAGCTGCGCGAGATGGCAGGGTCAGCCCCGCTCATGACGAGCGCCCGCTGCAGCTCGTTCTCAAGCTGCCGGATATTTCCCGGCCAGGCGCAGCCCTCTAGGGCAAACATGGCATCCTTGGAGATGCTCTTGCGCGGCTTGCCGCTCTTGTCAGCGAACTTGTCCAGGAAGAAGTCAACAAGCAGGGGGATATCTCCCGTCCGCTCTCGGAGAGGGGGAAGCGAGAGGTTGACCACATTGAGGCGATAGTAGAGGTCCTCGCGAAAGGCGCCTTTCTTCACCATCTCCTCAAGGTTTCGGTTCGTTGCCGCGATGATCCGCACGTCCACCTTTCTCTGCTTGGTGCCCCCCACCGGAGTGAATGTGCCGTCCTGCAGGACGCGCAGCAGCTTGACCTGAAGCGCGGGGCTCATCTCCCCGAGCTCGTCAAGAAAGAATGTACCACCGTCAGCGACCTCAAAGAGCCCCTGCTTGTCGCGGATAGCGCCGGTAAAGGCCCCCTTCACGTGGCCAAAGAGCTCTGACTCAAGGAGGTTTTCGTTGAATGCCGAGCAGTTCTGGACCACAAAGGCCCTGTCACGCCGCGCGCCATTGGCATGCAGCGCGGTTGCCACCATCTCCTTGCCCGTCCCAGACTCGCCGGTGATGAGAACCGGCACGTCGCTGTCCACCACCTTGGCCATCACCTGGTAGAGCTCCATCATCGCCGGGCTTTTGCCGATGATGGCCCCGAACGAGAACTGCTCCTTGAGCCGCACCTGCAGCTGGCGGTTCGCGACCGTTGCAGAATGGAGCTCGTTGTAGAGCTTGCGGGTACGCACCGCGGCGTGCACCCGTGCCACCAGCTCCTGCGCGTTGTAGGGCTTCGTCACGTAGTCATCGGCCCCCTGATCGAGCCCGTAGATAATATCCTTCAGCTCATCCTTGCCGGTCAGGAGCACTATTGGCGTATAGCGCAGCTCCGCATCCCCCTTGAGCGTGCGGGCGACTTCGTAGCCATCCGGCGCCGGCATGACAACATCGAGAAGGATCACGTCTGGGCGCTCGGCGAAAGCTTTTTCGAGGGTCTCCGTGCCAGATGCGGCGGTCACCACCTCGTACCCGCGGGCAGAGAGGAGCTGCTGCAGCAAAAAGAGCCCCTCTTCGCTGTCATCAACCGCCAGGACCTTGAGCGGGCGCTGCGCGTCAGCCATGCACAGTAATCTCCACTGAGCCTTGGGCTAGCCCTTCATTGAGTCGAGGAAGTCCTTGTTGCTCTTCGTGCTCTCAATCTTGCCCATGAGCCACTCCATGGCCTCGACGGTGTTGAGCGGATTGAGCACCTTCCGGAGCAGCCACACCTTCTGCAGCACATCGTTCTCCAACAGCAGATCTTCCTTGCGGGTGCCCGATGCCTTGAGGTCGAGGGCCGGGTAAATTCGGCGCTCGCTGAGCTTTCGGTCGAGGACTATCTCCGAGTTGCCGGTTCCCTTGAACTCCTCAAAGATCACCTCGTCCATGCGGCTGCCGGTCTCTATCAGCGCGGTCCCGATAATCGTGAGGCTGCCGCCCTCCTCCACGTTTCGCGCGGCGCCGAAGAATCGCTTTGGCTTGTGGAGCGCATTGGAATCGACTCCTCCAGAGAGGATCTTCCCGCTTGTCGGCACCACCGTGTTGTAGGCGCGCGCAAGGCGCGTGATCGAGTCCAGCAGAATCACCACATCTCGCTTGTGCTCCACGAGGCGCTTTGCTTTCTCAATCACCATCTCAGCCACCTGCACGTGGCGCTGGGCCGGCTCGTCGAAGGTCGAGCTGACAACCTCCCCCTTTACCGACCGGGCCATGTCAGTCACCTCTTCAGGCCGCTCGTCGATCAGCAGCACGATTAGCACCACTTCCTTGTGGTTCTCCGTGATGGCGTTGGCGATGTTCTGAAGCAGCACCGTTTTGCCCGTGCGAGGAGGCGCCACGATGAGGGCTCGCTGCCCCTTCCCGACTGGGCAGAAGAGGTCCATGATCCGGGTCGAGAGCCCGCCCTTCTTGCTGTCCAGGGTGAACCTCTCATTCGGATACAGCGGAGTCAGGTTGTCAAAGTGGGTCTTGGTCTTGAGCACCTCCGGCGAGTCGTAGTTGACGGAAGTCACCTTCACGAGAGCAAAGTATCGCTCTCCCTCCTTCTCGCGCGGCGGACGGATCTGGCCCTCGATGATGTCTCCCGTCTTCAGACCGAAGCGGCGTATCTGGGCGGGAGACACGTACACGTCATCGGTGCCGGGAAGGTAGTTGTAGTCTGGTGAGCGAAGGAACCCGAAGCCGTCGGGCAGGCTCTCAAGCACCCCTCCTGCATAAATGCTTCCGTTGGACTCCGACTGTGCACGCAGGATTGCCGCGATGAGGTCCTGCCGGCGCTTGGTATTGGCGGCCTCGATGTCCATGTCCGCAGCGATTTTGACGAGCTCTTCAGAGGTTAGGCGCTTAAGGTCATTCAGGTTCATGTGTGTTGCTCAGGTTGCTATAGGCACATTGTAACAGTTAATCGACTTGCTGCGCGCCGCCCCCCAAGGATCCAGAGGCATACAAGGAATCGGCTGGCCACCTCTACAACGCGTCCACAAGGACCACGCGCACGCTGAACACCTCACCACGTGTGACGGGCCTCTGCTTGCAAGTGCCCCTTCGCCCTATACCCGAAACCGAGCTAATCCAAGTGTTGGGAGTAGAGAGATGGAGGGAACTTGAGAGACCGCGCCGCTACGGGATCCGGAGCGCGGGAGCAAGGGACCCCACTTTTGA
Source organism: bacterium (assembly GCA_017853605.1). Taxonomy (GTDB): domain Bacteria; phylum Bdellovibrionota_C; class UBA2361; order UBA2361; family OMII01; genus OMII01. Next base: position 18,077 of record JAFMJG010000018.1, on the reverse strand, counting down.
GCGGCGCCCAGCCTCTCCATAACCAGAGATCCGGGAAGTGTCAAGCCCCTTGCTGCCTCTCCGCTATAGTCTTGGCTGCCACTGCCCGCAGGTACGAAGGCTCCAAGGCCGCGATATCAGTCAGTGAATAGGTCTCCAACGCTGGTCCGCAACGAAGCAATCCCCGGGCAGTGCAGGGCAAGGCATCGAGCTTGTGCATGGGGAGGCTGAAGTCCCTCAGGGTTGTTACCCACCACGCGGCTGGAGCGCTCCACTCTGGCGCACCAAGGGAGCTGATGGGAACGATACAGGGCGGCACCACGGTAGCAACCCCCCCCCTCTCGTCTCTCTCAAAGGCCGCGGCAAATACCTCGTCTCGCCGCGCATCGGACAGCACGACGAAACGTCGTGCCTCAGGCCTCTGCTGGCAGGCCGCAGCGGCGAGCCCGCGGAATGAGCATACCCCCATGAGTGGCGCAGATGACGCGTATGCTAGCCCCTTGGCGAAACTCATGCCGATCCTGAGCCCGGTGAAGGACCCCGGGCCAACGCCAACCCGCACAGCCCCCAGCTGCTTGGCAGAGACACCCGCTTCGCGGCAGACCTCCTCAACTAACGCTGGAAGCCTCTCGAAGTGGTCTCCGTCCCCCTCCGAGGAGCGCTCAACCACCCCGCCGCCGGGCAACAGCGCTGCAACGCTACAAAAGGAGCCGGAGGTGTCTAGGGCGAGCTCAACACGGCTCATGAAGGCCCCCACTACAGAAGATGGCGCACGAGGTCGTTTCCGATGGCAAACACCATCAGGAGCAGAAGGAGCCCCATCCCGACTTGGGTTACCCCCTGCTGGAAGCGCATGCTGAGCGGACTCCCCTTGAGCCTCTCCAGGGTAAACAATGCAAGGTGCCCGCCATCGAGCACAGGAATCGGCAAGAGGTTAAAGACTCCGAGACTCACGTTGAGGAAGATCATCATCCCCACGACCGCCATAATCCCCTCATTCGCGCTCGCCGCCGTCTGCTTAATTATCTCAATCGGGCCGCCGATCGTCTTGCTTGGGGAGATAAGCCCCGTCACCAGCGCCTTTAGGACTCGCAGCGTCTTAAGCGAGATTGAAGCCACCTGCTGGCCGCCCTGCCCTACTGCGTCAAAGAGCCCAACCTTTGTGTAGGTCACGTTGCCCAGCGCAGGGGTGACCCCGATACGGTACGTCTTCTGGTTTGGCCCCTTTCCTTCGAGGAGATCGATCTCAGAGATATCAGGAGCGGGACGCACGGTGATCGTCAGGCGCTCAAACTCAGAGGCATCCTTGGCAGACTGGCCCTCGGCAACCTTTGGCCGGTCGACAAGGATAGCGAGATCCCGTCCCTCTGAGCCCTGCACTATCTCAACAAACGCCTGAAATGTCGGAATCGGCTTGCCGTCAACGGTGACAACCCTATCTCCCGCCCTGATCCCGCTCTTGTCTGCAGGCAGGCCGGCCATGACAGAGCTTACTGTGACCGGGCCGTCCTCCACGTGAGGAAGCCCCACGATGAAGTAGAGCCCTGAAGCGAGGGCCCATGCGAAGATGAAGTTAAATGCCGGTCCTGCCAGGACGACTGCGCAGCGAAGGCCGTACCCCTTCTTAAGAAACCACTTGCTCTCGTCCTCAAGGACCGCCTGCTGCTCTGCCGAGAGCTGCTGAGTCCCCTCTATTGGGGACGCCCCGCCCGCACCCTCGCTATCAACAGCCTTGCCCTCAAGCACCAGCGCAGGATCATCGCCCGCCATGCGAACGAATCCCCCGAGGGGGATGCCGCGCAGGGAGTAGGTGGTCTCTCCACGGGTCCTCGCCCAGAGGACTGGGCCGAATCCGACTGAGAACTCCAGCACTCCGACCCCGCACCACTTGGCCACCAAGAAGTGCCCAAGCTCGTGGACGGTAACCAGGATCCCGAGAATGACTATTGCGGCTACTACGCTCATGCACGCTTCCGAGAAAATTCGTTGGCCCTGCCCCTGGCCCACTCCGTTACTGACGAGCAGAGGTTCGTGAGATCCTCGACCGTCTCGTACGAGCTGGTGCCAAACTGCTCAAGGGCTTCCCCTATGAGGGCATTAATCGACGGGAAACCTATACGATGGCCCAAGAACTCAGCAACCGCAACCTCGTTCGCGGCATTGAGCACCGCGCAGGCGCCCTTCGGGCCATCTAAACAAGCCCTTGCCCTAGAGATTCCTGGAAACCGCTCGTTGTCCACCGGCTGAAAGGTGAGCTCCCGAACCGCGGTCAGGTCGAGCGGCCTCATGACCCTCGGCAGCCGAGCCTCCGGATGCCGCAGGGCATAGGCGATCGGCCCCTTCATGTCCGGAAGCGACATCTGGGCCAGCACCGTCTCATCGCGCAGCCGCACCATCGAGTGGATGATGCTCTGGGGGTGGACCACCACCTCGATGCGCTCACTCGCCACGTCAAAGAGCCAGCGCGCCTCGATCACCTCAAGCGCCTTGTTCATCATCGTGGCGGAGTCGATCGTAATCTTTGCGCCCATAGCCCACTGAGGATGCTTAAGCGCGCGCTCCGGAGTGATAGCAGCGAACTCAGCAAATGGGGTGTTGCGAAACGGGCCGCCGGAGGCCGTCAGTATCACCGACGCGAGCTCCTCGCTCCGAACCCCCTGCAGCACCTGGTAGATCGCCGAGTGTTCGCTATCGACGGGAATAATCCTTGACCCGCTGCGCCGCGCGCGCTCAAGGACGAGAGCCCCCGCAACGACTAGGCTCTCCTTGTTTGCCAAGGCGAGAACCTTTCCCGCGTCGAGGGCGGCCAAGACGCCCGGCAGCCCTGCCATGCCGACGATCGCCGCAAGAACCACGTCCGCCGCGGCCTCCCGGACGGCTGCAACTATCTCGCCCTCCCCGCACAGGAGCTTCGTTCCTTCCCAGCTCCCCTTTGACTCGGAAACCCCGAGGTGCCCGCACAATTCCGCGTACACAGCAGGCGCTGCCACAGCCGCCACCGCGGGCCGAAACTCCCTCACCTGCCGTGCCAGCTCCGCAGCCTGCCGACCCGCCACCAGCAGGCTCGCTGAAAGCTCCCCTGGGTGTGCCCGCAGGACCTCGAGGGCAGAGCCTCCGATAGAGCCGGTAGAGCCTAGGATCGCAATACGTTTCATGCCGCCCCGTGCTACACCAGCCCGAGGAGTATGATCGCGACGAACAGGATAGGGGCGCCCCCGATCATCCCGTCAAACCGGTCAAGGATGCCGCCGTGTCCGGGAAAGATCGCGCCGGTGTCCTTAACGCCCCGCAGCCGCTTGAGGTACGATTTTGACAGGTCCGCCGCCTGCGCTGCGAGCGTCACCCAGACTGAAAGGAATCCGATCGCCGGGACAGAGACGGAGTCCCCGAGCAGCAGCCTCCAAAACAGGACGCCCGCGACTACTCCACACACGAGCCCCGCAACCATCCCTTCAACGCTCTTGTTTGGCGAGAGAGCCGGGGCCATCTTGTGCCTTCCGAGGGCCCGGCCGACGAAAAATGCGCTCGCATCATTGAGCGCAACAACTGCCACAAGCCACCACAGCAGCTGGATGCCAAAAGAGAGGGAGCTGATGACGATAAGCTGTGGCGCGCAGACCCCCAACAGCAGGAAGGAGGTGCCGTAGCGCTCAGCGAAACGGGATGCCTCCCCGATATCTGAGTGGCCCTCCGTCACCTGCATCACGCAGAGCCCAACCCCGGCCAGCACAAGGCAGAGGTAGATCGTCCCAAGGTTAAGCGAGTAGCCAAAGACGTGCGCCACGCCCGCAGCCGTGGCTCCAACCGCTGGGAGGGCAAGCAGAAGGAAGGAGAGCGCGCCCACTACAGGACGGTACCGCAGCGTGTCAGCATCCCTGCCAAAGAGGCGGACCACCTCAAACACCGCGCCGAAAGCCACTGCGGACGACCAGGCGACAGCGAGAAGCCTGCCGTACGGCAGGTAGATCGCCGCCAGGGAGAGCGCCAAGGCCCCCGATAGCACCAGCAGGGCCGTCAGGAGCCGGTCCTTAACCCCGCCATCGCGATCAAAGCTAAAGAGGGTGCGCAACACGCTACTCCCCCTCTACCTGCTCTTGCGTGAGGCCGAACCTCCGGCTCCTCCCCGCAAACACATTCAGGCACCTGTGGAACTCGTCCCGGGAAAAGTCCGGCCACAAGACCGGCGACACAACGATCTCCGCGTACGCCAGCTGCCACAGCAGGAAGTTTGAGATGCGAGTTTCATCACTCGTCCGAATGAGTAGGTCCGGATCCGGCACGTCCGGAAGGTAGAGGTAGCGGCCGAAGCTCTCTTCGGTGATCGCCAGAGGATCGAGCTCGCCATCCCGGGCAGCAGCAGCAATCTTTCGGGCGGCCTGCACCAGCTCATCCCGCCCGCCGTAGGACACTGCCAAGATCAGGTCCATGCCCTGAAGGCCTGCCGTGCGCTCCTCATTGCGCCTCAGCATGTCGCGCACCGCTGGCGGAAGGCGTGCCGTGTCCCCCATCGCGCGCAGCCGGATGTCGTTCTTGAGCAGCAGCTCGAGCTCGCTCTCCAGGTGCTGGACAAAGAGCGACATAAGCCCGCCGACCTCATCCTGAGGCCGACGCCAGTTCTCTGTTGAAAACGCAAAGAGGGTGAGGTGCCGAACCCCGAGGCGCCGGCACTCCTCTACCACCGCCCGCACACTCTTGGCCCCATTCCGATGCCCCTCAATACGGGGCAAAAAGCGCCTCTTCGCCCAACGGCCGTTGCCATCCATTATGATGGCGACGTGCCGCGGCACCACTTTAGGAGCGGTTCGAGCTGTCGAGTCCGCCGCCGATGTTGCGACAATAGCGTCTGTCACATCCCCTCTCGCCACTGAGCTTCCGAGGCTACACCTCCATCAGCTCCTTCTCCTTGGCAGACGCAACCGAGTCCGTGTCAGCGATGTACTTGTCCACTATCTTCTGGATCTCCTCCTGTGCCCGACGGCCATCGTCTTCAGAGAGCTCCTTTGCCTTCGTGCGCTTCTTGACGCCCTCGAGCTCGTCACGCCTCAGGTTTCGCAGCGCAACGCGCGTCTCCTCTGCCATCTTGCTCACCTTCTTGATGAGCTCCTTTCGGCGCTCCTAGTTGAGGGTCGGAATAATCACCCGGATCAACGAGCCGTCTCGTGAAGGGTTGAGGCCCAGATCAGACTGCTGGATGGCCTTCTCGATGCTCTCAACCGCCCCCTGGTCGTACACCTGTATGGTCAGCATTCGGGGCTCAGGCGCGGCAACGAGCCCCAGCTGCTGCAGCGAGACGTTTGACCCGTAGTACTCAACCTGCAAGCCCTCTAGGATCGATGGGCTGGCGCGCCCCGACCTTAGCCTGCCGAGCTCCTTCTTGAAGTGGTCGAGCGCCTTCGCGCAATTCCCTTTGTAGTTGTCAAACTGAGAGCTCATAGGCGTTGCCTCCAGGCGTTGCGTAACGGTTCACTAGCCTCTATCCAGGGTCAACCTTCCACCAGGGTCCCAACAGACTCGCCCTGCACAATTCGCCTCAGGTTGCCCTCAACCCCGACGTTAAAAACGATAATCGGAAGCTGGTTGTCCATGCAGAGAGAGATAGCAGCCGTGTCCATCACCCGCAATCCCCGCTGCAGGACCTCCATGAAGCTTATCTGCTTGAACGGCCGGGCGTCACTGTTCTTCTTCGGGTCGCTGTCGTAGACGTAGTCAACTTTTGTGCCTTTGAGGAGCACATCCGCGCCCATCTCCATCGCCCGAAGGCTTGCGGCGGTGTCCGTCGTGAAGAAGGGGTTTCCGGTGCCGCAGGCAAAAATGACGACTCGCCCCTTCTCAAGGTGCCTCGTCGCGCGGCGCTTGATGTATGGCTCCGAGATCTCCTTCATCTCTATCGCTGAGAGGACCCGCGTAAACACGCCCTCTGACTCGAGCCGATCCTGAAGCGCAAGAGCGTTAATCGCGGTCGCAAGCATCCCCATGTAGTCGCCCGTGACGCGGTCAAGCCCTTGAGAGCCTGCCTGCACACCGCGGAAGATGTTGCCGCCGCCGATGACGATCGCAATTTCAATCCCAAGCTCGCTCACCTCACGGATCTGCGAGACGAGCTGGTTGAGGATCTGGGGGTCAATGCCTCCCTGATTCTCGCCCGCAAGGATCTCTCCGCTCAGCTTGAGGAGGATTCTCTTGTACTTTATCGATGCCATCCGAACGCCCCGCCTTGAACCGTGTTGACCAAATGCCCTGAGCCAAAACCCGGCGCACCAACCAACTCGATGCTGTGCGGTGCGCCGAATCCCCTAATTGCCCCCTACCATCGCCGCGACGTCCGCAGCGATGTTGCCTACCGCCTTCTCGATGCCCTCTCCGACTTCGAGCCGGGCCATCCGGCGAACTGTGACCTTCTCGCCGCAGCGCATGCTGAGCGCGTCCACCATGTCCTTGATAGTCTTGGACTCGGTCTCGTCCTTGATGAAGATCTGGCGCATCAGGACGACGCCCTCGAGGAACTTGTCGACCTTGCCGGGAAGGATGCGATCAGCCTTCTTGCGCTGCTCCTCGTTGAGCTGCTCCATGAGGATCTCTTTCTCCTTGTTCAGGACAGACTCCGGAACCTCCTCGACCGTCACATAGAGGGGCTTCATCGCAGCAACATGCATTGCGAGATCGCGCGCCAGCGCCCTGAAGTCATCTCCGCGCGCGACAAAGTCGGTCTCGCAGTTCAGCTCCACAATCGAAACCACCTGGTCGCCCGGGTGCGTGTAGACCCCAAGAGTCCCCTCAGCCGCGGTCTTTCCTGATCGCTTCTCGATATCCTTGAGCCCCTTCTTGCGGAGGACCTCAACTGCCTTGTCCATAGAGCCCTCGGCCTCACTGAGCGCGGCCTTGCAGTCCATCATCCCAGCGCCGGTCATCTCCCGGAGCTTCTTAATCATCTCGCTTGTAATACCTGACATTGTGCATCTCTCCTTAAACAGGTCCTAAGAACGGCCCGAGCGCGCGACAGCGGCAGCATTACGCCACAGCCGCCCCGCCCTCCGTCACTGCCGCCGCGTGGCTGCCATTCACTGATCCGGAGCGATCCCCGCCCTCAGACCCATTCTGGCCTGCGGAAGGCACGCGAGCCTGGTAAATTGCTCGGCCTTCAAGCACGGCATCTGCGACCGCAGACACGAAGAGCTTGATGGCGCGGGTGGCATCGTCGTTTGAGGGGATCGGAAACGCCACGGCGCTTGGATCAGCATTGGTGTCCACAAGGGCCACCACTGGAATGTGCAGCCGGTTTGCCTCAGCGATCGCGATCTCTTCCTTGACAACGTCAACGATAAACATGACGTCCGGAACCTTCTTCATGTTGCGCACTCCGCCGAGGTTGGCCTCGAGCTTCTCAACCTGGCGGCTGATGTCGAGGCGCTCCTTCTTGGTGAGCTTGATCTTTGAGCCTTCGGTCGATGCCTCCACGAGCAGGTTCTCAAGCTTGCGCATGCGCTCGATCGAGTTCTTCATCGTCTGGAAGTTGCTGAGGCACCCGCCCAGCCACCGCGACGCGATGTAGAACGCCCCGCACCGGAGGGCCTCCTCCTTTATGATATCCTTCGCCTGCTGCTTCGTTCCCACGAAGAGCACCGTCCCGCCCAGCGCCACACGGTCCAGGATGTACTTCCGGGCGATCTCCCACTTCTTGATGGTGAGGTCGAGGTTAATGATGTGCACCCCATTGCGGGCTCCGAAGATGTACGGGAGCATCTTTGGGTTCCAGCGCTGCGTCTGGTGGCCGTAGTGCGCGCCGGCGTCCATGAGGGTGCGAATTGTTACTGGGGTGCCCGGCTCAATTGCCTGGGCGGAAGACGGCTGAGCGTCAGTAGCGTTTGACATGATACCTCTGTGGTGTCTTAGTTAGTCCTCCCCGCCCGACCACCGCGAGCCACCCCCTTTAAAAAGGTACGGCTACTCGCGGCACTAAGACCGATGCGGGTGCGATAATTTCGCGGCGTTATAGCACTGTTAGCGGCTCAGCGCAAAGTTCGCGGGCTTTCAGGGGGATGCGCAGGAATCGCCGTGTTTTTCTGCCCTCTATGCGACCAGGACCACGGCCCCGTGTAGCTATCTAACCTGCTCATATTGCACCGGTATTGGCGCCGACTACGGCTCGGGGACCGGCTGGCTACCCCGCCGCAGCAGGAACGAGCCCCAAAAAGGGCTCGGGCCGGGCAGAGAGGGTACTCTGCCCGGCCCGAGCTTCAAGGCAACACCAACGCCGCTTAACTGAGGAGCTTAAGCGCGAGAGCTGGAGCCTGGTTGGCTTGGGCGAGGATCGCCACGCCTGCATTCTGCAGGATGGTAAGCCTCGTCAAGTTAGCCGCCTCTTCCGCGATGTCCAGGTCGCGAATTCGGCTCTCTGCAGCGGCGAAGTTCTCGCGAGCCACCGAGAGATTGCTCACCGCCAGCCGCAGCCGAGCCTCGGTTGCTCCCAATCCGCCTCGCGTCTGGGCCAGCGACTGAATCGCTGCGTTCACCGCGTCAAGCGTGATGCGGGAAGCGCTCTGGCTGAGCTCCAGCGAGTTTGCATTGAGCGAGTACGTCAGCGATGACGACCCGCTCGCCGCAAGCCCGAGGGCGGCCAGCGTCCCCGTCACGTTGGTGAACGTGATCTGGGAGTTCGAGCCTGAGTCAAAGCCGACTTGCAGCGTGAGGCTTGTCGAGCCCGACAGGATCTTCACGCCGTTAAACTCGGTTGTGACAGCGATGCGCTCAATTTCTGAGCCAAGCGCCACAAACTCGCTCTGCAGGGCCGAACGCTGGATCGCCGAGAACGTGCCGGTTGCGGACTGCTCCGCGAGCTCTGCGAGGCGCGAAAGCACGCCTCCGATCTCGCCCAGGGCTGAGTCTGCTATGGCGACGGTGGAGATGCCATCGTTCGCATTTCGGATTGCAACCTGACCCACGCGGATCTTCGCTCTCAAGTCATCCGCAATGGCGAGACCTGCTGCGTCGTCGCTTGCGGTGTTGATTCGAAGACCCGAGCTTAGCTTCTCGTAGGTCTTGTTGATGGCAAGATCGGTCTTGCCGAGCCGGGATTGCGCCTTTAGGGACGCAATATTATTGCCTAACGTAATTGCCATGACTTATTCCTCCTTGAACAACAATGGCACTATGTAACGGTTTCCCGTCCGCAGCGGCTCAGGCCAACGGCCTGCTCCGAGTGTGCGTGCCTATCCCCCGACCGACGCATCCCTGCTCCGGGCGGGTTATGGAGGAGTACGAAAGAAGGACTTCAAAGAACCCACTGGGTCACTTCTACAACCAAACTTCTGTACTGCCTGAACTGCACAACCACAACTGCTTCAAAGAGTTCTACGGCAAGCGGCAATTTTTTCTTGAGGGTGATTTTTGTGCCCGGCTAGCCCTGCGACGGGACTGGGAATTCGGCGGAACTATCGGCGCCTGTGGCGGCTCGCTAGCGGCCACCCTGGCGCCCGCCACATGGCGCGGGCCCTATGGGCGTAGTCGGGAGCAAACAAAAAGGGTGCGGGAGAACCCCGCACCCCACGACAAAGGACTTCTACTGCTCATCAAACAACGTGAACCGACCCGGCAACCGCTCGTGAGTGCCCCCGAGAGCAACTCCCGGCCCGGTTCAGTTTCCGAGCGGGAGGTCCTTTGTCGCTACTGGGTCACAAACTACGAGAGGCGGCCGCCCCGCTGAGGGCGGCCGCCATCCTCACTATCCACGCAGGAGCTGGAGAGCGAGCTGGGGCTGGGCGTTCGCCTGAGCGAGGACCGCAGCACCAGACTGCTGGAGAATGTTGAGGCGGGTCAGGTCAGCCGCCTCAGTCGCGACATCGATGTCGCGAATTCGGCTCTCAGCAGCTGCAAAGTTCTCTCGGGCAACCGAGAGGTTGTTCACAGCCACCTGGAGCCGCGACTCAACCGCCCCGAGCGTTCCGCGCAGGGTAGTGAGCGAGGTTATGGCATTATTGACCCCTTCAAGCGCGAGCCGTGATGCAGACTGGGCCACATCAGCCGAACTCCCCGTAATCGAGTACGTGAGAGCCGACAAGCCGGTACCAGCCAGTCCGAGCCCAGCAAGAGTTCCCTCGAGCCGGTCTACGATAATCTGGGAGGTAGAGCCTGCGTTGAAGCCCACCTGAAGCACGAGCTGCGAGTTGCCCGACAGGAGCGCCACGCCGTTGAACGTTGTCGTTGTGGCGATACGCTCAATTTCGGACCCTAGCGCCACGAACTCATTCTGCATCGCTGAGCGCTGCTGAGTTGAGTACGTGCCGTTTGCGGCCTGCTCTGACAGCTCTGCCAAGCGGGCAAGCACCTGGCCGATCTGGCCGAGAGCTCCATCCGCTATCGAGATCGTCGAGATTCCGTCCTGAGCGTTTCGGATGGCGACACCCGCAACGCGCTGGGAGGACTTCAACGACTCGGCGATCGACAGCCCTGCAGCATCATCGCTCGGGCGGTTGATTCGCTGGCCAGAGCTCAGGCGGGCGAACACGCCATCAAGCTTCTGGGACGATTGGTCGAGAAGTCGCGTCTGACGAAGAGACGCGACGTTTGAGTTAATAGTTATTGGCACAGTGATTTCCTCCTTGAAATGTCCGATGCCTCCCCATCAGTCCTTTGACGGGAACCCCACGCGCATACGCCGTGAGGAAAAACATCGAACCGTAACCGTCACCGCTTGCCGGGCCTGCCTTTGTCTAAGAAGGCCTGGGTCGGAAACAGCCACAAATAGTTAACTGCGGGAACACGATTGTTTGGTACTGCAACTGCAAGGGCACAGCGACGACACTGCAACAGCTGCTACATCAGGAGGGGATCTTATCCCCGATGGGTATACCTACGGCTCTTTTGGCCTGCGGCTTGAGGTGTTTCCGCACGCCACTTTTTGCTCAATGATGGCAGATGGTTAGCCCAGGCGCGCTGTTTACTCCACAGAGTCGCCACACCGATGCGGTGCAGGTCGTTGCACGAGCGCACAGCCCCCCTTAAATTCCCCTCGCCTTAGAGAACGGTCTTTGTTACGAATTTAGGGGGGTCGCCCAAGAGGCGGTCGTCAGAGTTCACTTTTTTGCGAGATCGTTACCTTATGCGTTCATCGGTACTGCGTGCATCACTCCTGGCAATCTCCCTTGGCTTCTGTGCTTGTGGAGCCGATGGCCCACAGCTCTCTGGAGCGCAAACCGGGGCGCTAACCGGCTCAGCTCTTGGCGCCGGCCTCGGCGCGATCGTCGGGCACCAGAGTGGGCACACAGGAGGGGGCATAGCGATCGGAGCGGCCGCCGGCGCTCTCGGCGGCGCCCTGATAGGCAACCAGTCCGACAAGCAAGAAGAGCGGTCCAAAGCGCAGGACGAGCAGATCAGGCGTCAACAGGAAGAGATCCGCCGCCAGCAGCGGGAGATCGACGAGATCCGGCGTGGGCAGTCATCTGACGGCTACAGAAACAACAACGGCGACAGCTACCGCTACAACGGCTCCGGCAACGGAAGCAGCGACGGCAGTTACAATAGCCGCTACTAGGCGGCTTCTGCTCGGTTCGGTGGCCTACGGCCGAGACACCGCAACCGCAGCCCCTCCGCCGCCCGCCGCGCAGACGCTCAGGATAGCGCGCCTTCCTCCTCGCTGCTGCAGCGCCTGACATGCGTTTACGAGGAGGCGACCTCCGGTAGCGGCAAACGGATGTCCGAGCGCTATCGAGCCGCCGAACACGTTGATGCGATCCTCGGGAATGTCACCGAACGCAGGCTCATGCGGATACGCAGCCCACCCTTTTTGCAGCGCCCTTAGGTTGCACAACACCTGCGCGGCGAACGCCTCATGAATCTCGAAGAGGTCGATCTCCCCAACCGACACCCCGAGGCGGGCACAGAGCCGGGGAACCGCAAGCGCCGGAGCCATCAGCAGCCCATCCCCCGGCGGGACGGAGGCGAAATGGGTGCCGTCGATAAACCCCAGGATCTCTCGCCCCTGGTCTCGCGCCTCCCGCTCTGACATCAAGCACACAACGGACGCGCCATCAGTGAGGGGGCTCGAATTCCCCGCAGAGATCGTGCCCTTCGGCGAGCGATCGAACACAGCAGGCAGGCTGGCGAGCTTCTCCAGGGAGGTGTCCCCCCGGATAAGATTATCTTCCATCACCCCGCCGATCGGGGCGATCTGAGCCTTAAGGACCCCCTCCTCTCTCGCCTTGGCTGCGCAGCGATGGCTGCGGAGAGCGAGAGCATCCTGGTCGGCCCGCGCGATTCCGAACTGCTGAGCCATCAGCTCGCAGTGCTGCCCCATCGTCAGTCCGGTGGAGGGCTCCTTTGGGCTGGGCGCCTGCGGCAGCAGAAACCCCGGCCGAAATGCCAGGGCTCCAGCCACCCGCTGCTGCGGCGAGCAAGCCTTGCTCATCCGGATAAAAAACTCCTCGCCCCGCCGCGGGAAGGTAAGGGTTGGCTGCGACATCGACTCTGCTCCCCCCACGAGCGCACATGAGATGCGGCCTGAGAGGATCGCTTCGGCGGCAGCATTAGCCGCAACGAGCCCAGTGATGCAGTTATTGGACACGAAGTGGCCAGTGATCGACTTTGGCAAGCCCGAGCGCAGAATAATCTCGCGGGCGAGGTTAGGGATGCGGGGGTCAAGCAGGACCGTCCCAAAGTAGAGCTCGTCTATGCGGGCTGCATCAAGGCCCAGCCTCTCAACGCACGACAGAACCGCGTGCTTGCCTAGCTCCAGCGCCGAAAACTGCGACAGCACCCCGCCAGCCTTGACGAACGGCGTGCGAACCCCGCCAACAATTGCAACCCTCATCCCATGCTCCATGCGACAACTCTCGACACCCAGGGAATGTAGCGTATTACGCGTGTGCCTCCCTAGCCCTCAAATGCACCGGCCCCAGGCGGGAGCAGCGCCCCGAGTCCATCATGTGCGGCTGCCGGGCGGGACACTTACCCACGCCCAAACAGCTGCATCTGGGGGTCGGCAGGCGCCAAGGTTGCCGGATGAACCAGCCTCTCCTCGGCAAACTCGCGGACAGCCTCCACTAAGGGCTGGTGCGTGTCGTGCCGCAGCCAAAAGAACTGCCGATCCTGCGCGAGCTTTCTTGCAAGGGGGGTATTCACCCGCCCGGGGCCGCTAGCCTGCATCAACGAATGAATCGACACAAAGTCGGCATTTTCACACAGCTCGGCGGCGAAGGACCTTGCACTGCCCCGCCAATCGCCATAAGGAAGTATGGGGCTGACCTGAATCCCCACCCGGATGCCGAAGCGCCGCAGGGCCCTAACCGTTTTCCAGCGCTCATCTACGGTCGGTAGATCGGGGGTGTACCTGCGATGAACCTGCTCCAGGGGGGTCTCTATCCCCACCACCACGCTGGTTGTTTCCTTGGCCTTTTTGAGAACCGGCAATCCGATGACCACCAGTGGAGAGCGGGTCTGGATAACGAGCCGGCCGGGCTGGTACCGGTCAAAGAGCTCCAGGAACTTCATGGAGGTTGCAAACTTCTCATCGAAGGGGTGAAACGGGTCTGTAGTGACCCCGAAAAGCACCGTTGCCCGGCGCAGATCGCCCCGCTGCGACAGTCTATCGAGGTGCCGCTCAAGGTCGGCAAGAGGCTCGCCAGCCCGCATAACATATCGGCTTCTCAAGGGTATGGCAGTCCGCCTCTCCCCCTCTACCTGCAGGTCCAGGCCAGCCCCTTCGGGGTCTATCCTCCCAATCGATATGCCTCGCGCATAGGAATCAACGACAAGAACTGGGTACGGCGACTTGGTGAGCGGCGAGCGCCCGTCGTGTAGCTCTTTCATAGTACGTTTCTCCCGTCCGGCAGCCTGTACTTGCAGCGATACAGGCTCGGACTTTAACTCTCTTAAACTTTTGAAGCCGGAGCAGGCCTTTAAGGTTCAAACAACTTAAAGCTAAACAGGTTTTTTTCGGCCAAGTCCCAATAGCGGGTGCGGGGCCATCCTGCGCTCTTTAGGCATGCGGCTCTTTTAGGCGCCTACTCGACCCAAAGGCCAAGGCATTCCCTCCCCAAAAGCCCACTTGCGCCTGGCAGCGATTGTGGGTGTTTCGGGAAAGGCTCAAGGGATGCTATGGTTTAGCGGCGCTGCCCGGTTGAAAGTCAGGCCAATTTCGGCCACATCTCAGGTGCGGTGAAGGTAGAATAGGAAACCGTTTTGTTTGGAGTTTCGGTATGGGTGCTAATGTAGCGGAGATTGGGGACGCAGAGTTTGCTGACAAGGTGCTGAAGGCCACAACCCCGGTGGTCGTTGACTTCTGGGCGCCGTGGTGCGGCCCATGCAAGAGCATCGCCCCGGTTCTTGAGGAGATCGCGGCAGAGCTGGGCGGCAAGGTCACCATCTACAAGGTAAATGTGGATGACAACCCAAAGAGCCCGTCCCAGTACAATGTGCGCGCCATCCCGAACCTCATCATCTTCAAGGGAGGCGTTGAGGTCGACCGCGTGGTGGGCGCGGTGCCCAAGGAGGACCTCGTCGACAAGATCAAGAAGTCCCTCTAGCGTTTTGCTCGCAGTCAAGGAGCGCCCGGCACTCGTGAGAGCTGCAGGGCGCTTCGTTTTTGCGCCCGACCCCGACAACACGCGGCTCCCCTCAGCAAGTCCCCTATTGTATGACGTGGCACAGAGTGATCTTACTGCCCAGTAGCCTCCAGCCGAGCGCCGAAGAGGTCGACACCATCTGCGCTGAGCTCATCGCTGCCGGGGCGTGCGGCACTGCGGTCGAGAGCGCTCCCCAGCTCTCCTGCTTCATCGATTCGGCCGACCCAGAGCGGCTCGCGAAGGTGCTGCGAGCGGCTGAGCTGCTCGGATGCCGGATCGTGTCCCGAGAGGAGCTCCCCGAGCGGAATTGGGCCGCTTCCTGCCCCGAGCTCTGGAAGCCGATCCGCGCAGGACGGTTTGAAATCATCCCTGTGGAATCGGGAGCCCAGGGCCGGGACACCTCGGATAGCTCACTGGTCATCATTCCGGGGCTCGGATTTGGGACCGGGCACCACCCGACCACCAACATGATCCTGTCGGTGCTCGGAGAGCTAGAGCTGCCCGGCCCGATTGACAGGGTGTATGATTTGGGAACAGGAAGCGGCATCCTTGCCATCGCGGCGGCCAAGCTCCTTAAGGCCCCAGTGGTGGCGATCGACATCGACCCGCTTGCGATTGAGAACGCCGCAGAGAACGTCGCTCTCAACAATGTGGCTGCCCTTGTGTCCCCCAGCACAACCCCTGCCGCAGAGGTCCAGGGCCCCTTCCCCCTCATCATTGCCAACCTCTACGGCGAGGCTCTTGTCTCGCTCAGCGGCGAAGTCACCCGAGTGGCCGCTTCACGCTGCACCGCAATCCTGTCCGGAATTATGGAGCTGGTATCGGGCCAGGTGACAGCTGCGTTCTGCGGCGAGCACGGATGGCGCGTTGTCGATGAGCGCAGCGAGGACGGCTGGATCTGCCTCGTCCTACAGCGGCCGTAGCCTTTAACCGCCGCGCCTGGCGAGATTTCGCTTGCCACGGCTCCAGCCGCGGTGCTTATCTGGGGAGAGAACATCGTGAGGGTCCCATGAAAGCCATATTTTTTGAGCAACACGGCGAGATCGACACGCTCAAGTATGCCGACCTCCCCCAGCCCGAGCCAAAGCCTGGCGAGGCCCTCGTGCGCGTCCGATCAGTTGCCCTCAATCACCTCGACATCTGGGTCCGCCGCGGATGGCCCGGCCTGCGCTTGGAGATGCCCCACATCACGGGCTCCGATATCGCCGGAGAAATAGTGTCGGTGAACGGGCCCACAACGACGCCGTGGGTGGCGGGAACCCGCGTAATTGTCAACCCGGGGATAAGCACCAGCGAGGACGAGTGGACCCGCCGGGGAGAGGACAGCCTGAGCCCCGCATTCCGGATAATCGGCGAGCAGTTGCGGGGTGGCTTAGCGGAGTTTGCCTGCGTCCCAGCTGCCAGCCTCTTTAAGCTGCCAGATTCAGTCTCATTCGACGATGGTGCCGCGCCGCTGCTCGTGGGCCTTACCTGCTGGCGCATGCTCTTCAAGCGCGCCTGCCTCCGTCCAGGAGAGAGCGTGCTGGTGGTTGGAGCCGGAGGGGGCGTCAACTCACTCTCCATCTTGCTCGCCAAGGCTGCCGGCGCCACCGTCTTCGCCCTATCCTCGGGCGCAGACAAGGTGCGCAAGGCGGGCGAGCTTGGGGCGAGCGCTGTAGTTGATTACACCGCGCACCCTGATTGGCACACCGAGATACTCAAGCTCACGAAGGGGCGTGGCGTCGACGTGGTAATAGACAATGTTGGCTCGCGCACCATGCCGAAGAGCTTGCGGGCCGTCGCCCGTGGCGGGAGGATCGTGACCGTTGGGAACACGAAGGGCTACGAGCTCTCGTTTGACAATCGGCTGCTCTTCACCAAGCAGGTCTCGCTCATCGGCTCGACGATGGGCAGCCGCCAGGACTTCATTGAGGCGACAGAGTTTATCTTCCGCCAAGGACTGAGGATCCCGATCGACACGGTGGCCCCGCTCTCAGACGGCATTGCGATGATGAAGCGGCTCGAGGATGGGGCGCAGTTCGGGAAAATAATCCTGAAGCCGTAGCGCGTGCGCGCTCAGGCACTGCGGGCCTGCACACAGCTCCGGATGGCCTCGCTCTCGACACGGCCCTTGCTTTTTGCGGCCAGCCTCTCTGCCAGCGTCGCCACCGACGCCTGCCACCCTGGGCAGTAGTGGATCTTGAGGGCCGCAAAGCACAGGTCGTCGATCGTCTCCGCCTGGTCAGAAAGCACCGCAAGATCTACCTCGCCCTGCAAGACGCCAGGCACTACCTCCCTGAAGCCCTCCTCAAATTCCTCAATGTACCGCACCCTGCCTCGCCAGCGCTGGATAACCAGCTCTATCGTGCCCTCACCGATCCCCTTTGAGCGCGCCAATGCCCGGAATGCATCGAGCTCACACGCCCGCTCCGCGCCCGGAAGGAGGCGCGGAGAATAGGACGGCTTGCTGCTGGGGCCATTCGGCAGCATGCCGAGCAGCGTTCGTACGATCGTGGCGGCGCTATGGGCGGCATCCCATGGTCCCCTCTCCTGGACCGTCAGGATGCCGCCACGGCGAGCCACCGCGCGGGCCGCGCTGAAGCGCCGGCCCGAGCTCCAGGCGCTGACGAGCGCGCGTATTGCCCAACCGGACTGGTGGCACGCATCCTCTGCCACCGCCTGGGCTGCCTCAGCTGAGAGAAGCTGCCCGGCGCAAACGATCACAACCTCAACGACACCCTCCGCAACTCGCGAAACCGTCGCAACCGAACCGTCCGAGAGCTCAAACGAAGAGAACCTGCTTCCAGCAGTGAGCGCCCTCGGCTCCACGGCAAAGACCCGGTGCACCGAGCACGGCAGAGGCTCAGGCGCGGCAACTGCCTGAGAGCCGAGCCTGGTCGGCGGCAGAATCCCGTCTGTGGGGTCAACTAAGATTCCTCCAGCGGTGACCTGAAGCTCTTTCAGCGAGCTTAGGTCGCGAAAACCCACTATGTAACAGCCGCTCTCCCTCTCCGGCTCGGCAAAGATCGGCTCAACGTGAGCGAGGGCCACCGCCCCCTCTTGCCGCGCAGCCAGGATGAACTCACGTGTGAGCAGCACCTCATCGAGGTCTGGAAAGCCGTTCTTGATGCCCGGCAGGCGGCCACCAACCTCGCGCCAGGCTCTCTGAAGAGCCCGCGCCCCCAGCCGCCCCCGCCACGACGGGTAGACGTGGGGCTCCGCAGTCACAATCGTCGCCACATGCGGCGCAATCGAGGAGCACATCCGTGAGATGGCGCGGTAGCCGCGCACAACATCGAGCGGAGATGTCGCCAGGGAACGTGCGAAGGAGTGGCGCCAGGACAGTCCACGCCCCCCAAAAAAGCCTGTTTCAAGGACAAGCACGCGCAGCCCCTCAAGAGCGAGCTGATGCGCAGCCATCGCCGCAGTCAGCCCGCCGCCACACACAACAAGATCAAACGCTTTGCGCTCACCAAGGGCCGCGATGCACTCCTGCCTCGCCATCAATGCGGCGAAGGGCCGCTCATCGGCGTTTGCGGGCTGAAGGCCCGCCGTGTACTGGGA
>JAFMJG010000139.1 GCA_017853605.1 bacterium | reverse complement strand
CCGTCATCGCGGTTTGGCGCCCAGAGGACCTCAAGGAGCTCGTTGATGCCGCGCATGGCATGGGGATCGCGGTGATCATGGACCTGGTGCACTCTCACGCCGTTAAGAACGAGGCCGAGGGGCTCAGCCGGTTTGACGGGAGCTATGACCTCTACTTTCACCGCGGGTCGCGCGGCGAGCATCCGGCGTGGAACACGAGGCTCTTCGACTACGGAAAGACTGAGACCCTTCACTTTCTGCTGTCGAACTGCCGGTACTGGCTCGACGAGTTCCGCTTCGATGGCTACCGGTTCGACGGCGTGACGAGCATGATCTACCACGATCACGGGCTCGGCTCGGGGGCATCCTCGTACGATCACTACTTCTCGGGCAACGTCGATGAGGACGCGGTGGCGTACCTCGCCCTTGCCAACGAGCTCATTCACGAGGTGCGCCCTGACGCTATTACTGTTGCAGAGGAGGTGAGCGGCATGCCGGGGCTGGCAACTCCCGCTGCAGACGGTGGCACCGGCTTTGATTTTCGGCTCGCGATGGGGGTTCCCGACTACTGGATCAAGCTTCTCAAGCACTCGCGCGACGAGGAGTGGAACGTAAGCCAATTGTGGCACGAGCTCACCAATCGGCGCGCTGATGAGCGCACAATCAATTACGTCGAGTCTCATGACCAGGCCCTCGTAGGCGACAAGACTACCATGTTCTGGCTGGCAGATGCCGAGATGTACTGGAAGATGCGCACCACCGACCAGAGCTTGATAATCGACCGGGCCATCGCGCTTCACAAGATTATACGGCTGCTGACGCTCAGCTTGGGGGGCGCGGGCTACCTGAACTTTATTGGGAACGAGTTCGGCCACCCCGAGTGGGTGGACTTTCCGCGAGAGGGAAATGGATGGTCCTACCACTACGCGCGCAGGCAGTGGAGCCTGCGGGACGATCCAGGCCTCAGGTATCGGCAGCTCGGCGAGTTTGATCGGGCCATGATTACCTTGGCGGCGCACGCGCGCCTGCTTGAGTCGCCCTGGGCTCACAAGCACTATGAGCACGTCGACGACAAGCTCCTGGTCTTCGAGCGAGCAGGGCTCCTTTTTGCCTTCAACCTTGATCCCTTTCGCTCCTTTGAGGGAAGAGAGATCGGTGTGCCAGCGGGCACCTACCGGCCCGTGCTCAACACGGACGCGCCCGATTTCGGGGGTTTTGGGCGTGTTGACCCTGAGGCCCAATACGTTGTCGAGGCCGGTGCCCCGCTCAAGATCTACCTGCCGTCACGGTGCGCAATAGTGCTCGACCGATCATGCGGCAGAGAGTGAGCCCAGCTCCTCTAGCGCGAGTTGCGCGGCCGCACGACCGGCCCTAAGCGCCCCGTTTTGCGAGCCGTACGAGAGGTAGTCCCCAGAAAAGATCACGCCACGGTGCGAGCAGGCGCCAGCGCCCATCCTAGGGCGCGCGGGGACCGCGGCCGCAATCGCGAATCCACGCAGGAATTCCCACGATGAGACCACTGAACCAAACCAGGCACTCAGCTGCCTACGCACCGCCGAAACAGCCTCCGCCTCTGGAATCCTCGTGGAGTCTCCAAGGAGGTTCGCAGCGACCAGCACGCGCCCAGGGGGGGCGTAGCTGGGCTGAACATTTGTGACGACGGCGAGGCTGACCAAAGGGCCGTCCTTCTCCCCGTTAAGGGCTATCACGCCGTCGTGGTAGGGTGGCTCCGGCGCAGAAAAGTAGAGGGTGCGAGCGCTGCGCTGTGGCATCGTCTGCTCCGGACCGCCGAGGTGCGCCGAAGCTGTGGAGTCGGCTGCTACGATCACCTTCCTCGCCATGAGCCTTTCGCCACTGGAAAGCACCACCTCCCGGTTGGTTGCTGACTGGGCTTTTGAGTGCAAGAGAATGTGTGACACTCCTACCTGTTGCGCGAGCAGCTCCGGGAGCGCCTGGATGCCTTGCCGGGGAAGCAGGGCTGGCGCACCGGAGAACATCCTAAGGTAGAATCGAGCACATGCAGCGTCGGCGCCGAGGAGGGGATCCAACAGGATTGAGGAAAGAAAAGGAGCGAGGAAGGACTCCCGGAAGAGGGCTGAAAACCGGTATCGGAGCAGGCTCTCCGCTGTTGTCTCGTGGAGGGGCTCAGGGTGAGCACATGCTCGGGGGCGGGAGTATCGAGCGAGCCGGACGAGGTCCAGGGGCGATGCGATGCCGGAGCGTAGCGCCCGAAGCGCCTTGCTAGGGTGCCTGAATGGATGAAAAAGTTCGCGGAACCTCCCATTACGCCAGACTCGCGCGCCCGAATCGAAGGGCATTAGGCCCAAGCTCGAAAGCCCATCGACGCTTCTGAGCTCCGGATAGCCGCCGAGGACAACCTGAAAGCCATGGTCCAGCAGGAACCCGTTGTGGGGCGTGGTGCGCATCCTGCCGCCAACTGCGGTGCCCGCCTCAACCACCAGCACCGAGAGCCCCGCCCGGCTAACGTCCAAGGCTGCACGCAGCCCCGAAAGCCCGCCACCTACGATGATAACGTCTGCATCTAGCATAAACCACGATACCCAAGGCCCCCCGCCGGGGCCAGCCAGCGAGGCATGACTAGCTCCAGGTTTCTGGTAGTATAGTCCACTATCATGACTGCGCACGATGATCGTTTTCTGGGCTATCGCCAGCTAGTGGGAGAGAGCGCCTTCGCCCGCACCAGCGGCGCTTCGGTCTGTATCGTTGGCCTCGGTGGGGTGGGCTCCTGGGCAGCTGAGGCCCTGGCCCGTTCCGGTGTTGGCAGGTTAGCTCTTGTTGACCTCGATGAGGTGTGTGTAACCAACATCAACCGCCAGGCGCAGGCGCTCTCGAGCACGGTGGGAACCTTTAAGGCCGAGGCCCTAAAAGAGCGCCTGTGCGACATCAGCCCGACGCTGTCGTGCGAGTCTGTGCGCAAGTTTTTCTCTCGTTCTACGGCAGGGGAGATCCTCGCTCCTCCGTATGACCTCGTCATTGACGCCATTGACCGCGTCGAGAACAAGGCTTTTTTGATAGCGGAGTGTGTTCGACTTGGGCTCCCCGTCGTCACTGCGGGCTCTGCTGGAGACCGCCTCTCCCCAGAGGGTGCTGTCGTAGTGGACCTCGCGAGGACGATTCACGATCCGATGCTTCAGATCGTGCGCAAGGAGCTGCGAGCGAAGTTCGGATTCCCAAAAGGAGAGGGAGCCAAGTTCCATATTCCGTGCGTGCAGATCCCAAAGCAGCGTCGCGCCGCACGTAGTGTGGAGTGCCCAGCGGGACAGCGGAGCCGGAGCAGCTGCAACGATGGCTTAGGGAGTGCAGCATTCGTTACTGGCGCGGTTGGCTTTATGCTAGCTTCAGTTGCGGCGCGAATATTGGCTGAGGGAAGAGCGCAGCATCCCTATCCCTGGCGGCGGCACGCGGTACCTGAGGGTACCCTTATAGGAGAGCGGGGCTCGCACCCCCACCCATTGGTCGAAACTGTCTGATCTAGATCACCCTGCGCCTCCGTCCTACACCGGCGCTCAGCGCTGTCACGGCCAGCTCGTGTCGATTTTGGGTTCCGCTGATTCCTGATTGCCCGGTATACTTAACGACACTCTGGCTGAAGGCCCTTCCGATGTTCTCAAACCCGCTTAGAAACGGACGCGACGATCAAGGCCCCTCGGGCTCGCGTCCCACCCTTGATCTCGCGCGCAGCGCGCGCGAGATGATCCTCTGCAGTGACTTTCAGAACCTGTGTGATGCGTCTGCCGTTTCCCGGCGGGTTGAGGGGGGACATCCGGTCCACCTGGCGCTTGCTGGGGCCTTCGGGGAGGTGATCTCCCTCTTCAGGGGAGCGGGAGTCGATGCGGGGACTATCGGACTCTCTCTCTCATGCGGCGGGGCGGCCATGGACGAGTCAGGCTCACGGGGCATGGCGCTCGTAGAGGGTCGGCTCACCTCTGATGATGCGTTTGGCCTCCCGGCGGGCAAGATCGCCTTCAAGACCCCGCGGGAGCTTGCCATTCCTATTGTGCGGATGCCGGACGTGGAGAGCTTTGAGAGTCCTGCCGGTCTGGTAGTCAGCGTTGACCTATCCGCCGGTATCGGCGCGTCGCTGGCCGTGATTCTCTCCGATGATGCCTTCGCGCAGGCGATGGAGCACTCCCTTAAGGTTTCGCGGTGGCTCGAAGAGGCCTGCCGTGATCACCCCCTCGGTGTCATTAACGAGGTTCCCATGAGCTCTACGGTTCTTGCAATTCTCGTGCACGAGGTCCGCAAGCATGAGCCCTGCATCCTCGGGGTTCGGCGGCTCTCCCTTCCTTCACGCGAGCGGATCTTTGACCTTTCAGTATTTGCCGTCGATGGTTGCCAAGACGGCGGCATCCTCGTTACGGCGGACGTCCGAGAGACTACCCACCATGTGGCGCTCGCCCAAAACGAGTTCGGCGTCGTTGAGCCCCGGTGGTTGGGCAGCGACCGCTAGGGAGCCCTCGCCGGATCCCGCAAAAGCTTTCGAAACAGGGCTCTGAAGTTGCGCTCAGCCTGGCCCGCCAGCTCTTCGGCGTTGATTCCCAAAACACGGGCGAGTCCGCAGTAGGTCACCCCAATCGTTGCTGGATGGTTCAGCGCCCCGCTTGCCAATCCCCGGGAGGCCTTACACGGGTCAAGCTCTAGAGGCAACGCCTGATACGGCGCGTCAGTCTCAACGAGAAGCCTATCGCGCGGGATCCCCCGAAAGACGGCTGTCCTTGACTCACGGCCGGGCCGGAGAAACGCCCCGGAAAATGAAAAATATGCCCCGAGGTCAGCGAAGCCCCCGACCATTTCGCTGGGCCCGCCATAGCTGTGCAAAAGAAAACCCTCAGCTGGCGTGCGCGCGGCGCGCAAGAGGTCATAGAGGCGTCCCCAGGCGCGCAGTCCGTGAATAGAAACAGGAAGCCGCTCTTCAACAGCGATCTGGAGCTGCTCAAGGAACACCCGCTCCTGCAGACCACGGTCGAGCCCCTCCCTAAAATGGTCAATGCCGATCTCGCCCACCGCGCTGGGGCGCCGGCGGAGGCGCTTGACGAGTCGCTCTTGCCACCCCGCTGCAAGCCCAGCTATGTGCCAAGGGTGCACTCCGAAGCTTGGAACGACCTCTGGATGGCTGGCAGCCAAGCGCTCAACGGCATCCCAGTCAGCTTCGCTCGTGGCGTTAACGACCATCGCTGCCACCCCGACGTCGATGGAGGCTCGAACAATTTCGCCCCGGTCGCCAAGCAGGCGCTCATCCTGGATGTGGTTGTGGGCATCAAAGAGGCGCATCAGCTGATCGCCTGCCGTCAGCCGCCGCCCGGGCCGACGCTGTAATGAAAGCGACGACGTTCGCTACCGCTCGCTTCCGAGTGGTTGTGAGCAGCTCCTCTATCCCCAGCGGCGCAACGAGGCTGGCACCGAGCGAGGAGACCTCCTCCGGCGTGAGGAAGCTGTAGAGCTCGCAGAGGAACGCAGCAACCCCCTGAACAACAGCACTCTCGCTCCGCGCATGAAATACCAGAGCGCCTGACCGCTCCTCGCACCTAAGCCAAAGGCCCGACACGCAGCCCGGAACCCGGCGTTCGGGGGTCATCTCGCCCGCCCCGATCTCGGTGTGAGAGGATGGCCTCTCCATGAGCCACGACAGGCGCTCCTCCGCGGTCTCGAGGCTCTCGAAGTCATTGCGGGCCAGGCCGAACGTTGCAGCTTTCTCTCCGCTAGTCATCGCTGGATACTAACACAACGCCCCAGCGCAGTAATACTGCAGGAGCCGGCCTGTGCGGCGCCTAAGCGCCTGTCGGATGGATGATTTAAACGCCTTTCGAGCCCCACAGCCCTGGGGTATAGCTTAAGGAGGAAAGTTAGGTGGTCACTCATGCACTCCTCAGTCCTCGAGCTTATTGGTAACACCCCCATCGTCAGGCTGAGCCGGTTCAACACCGGCTGCTGCGAGCTCTTCGTAAAGCTGGAGAGCCAAAACCCATCGGGCTCGATAAAGGACCGGATCGCCCTGGCGATGGTCGAGTCGGCAGAGCGGACTGGAGAGCTCAAGCCGGGGGGGACTATCGTCGAAGCGACAGCCGGCAATACTGGCCTCGGGTTAGCCCTTGTAGCGGCGCTTAAGGGCTACCGGCTCCTGCTCGTCATTCCTGACAAGATGAGCCAGGAGAAGGTTCGAACTGTGAGAGCTCTTGGAGCGGAGGTAGTCATCACCCGGTCTGATGTCGGGCGGGGCCATCCAGCATACTACCAGGACTTGGCGGAGCGGCTCGCGAAGGAGATTCCCGGAGCCGTGTACACTAACCAGTTTGCGAACCTGGCGAATCCGGCTGCGCACGAGGCGACTACGGGGCCCGAGCTGTGGGCCCAGATGGGCCACAAGATAGATGCGATGGTGACCGGGGTGGGTTCCGGAGGAACCTTGACCGGGCTCTCGCGCTTCTTCGCCAAGGTGTCTCCGGCGACCGAGATGGTGCTCGCCGATCCCGTCGGGTCGATACTCCACCACTACGTCCAGACCGGCGAGCTTCTGAGGGAGTCGGGGAGCTGGCTGATTGAGGGCATGGGAGAGGACTTTCTTCCGTCGATTGCAGACCTCTCCCGCGTCAAGCGCAGCTACTCGATCGCCGATGCCGAAAGCTTCGAGATTGCGAGAGAGATCTTTCGGCGCGAGGGGATCCTGGCTGGGACCTCCTCGGGACTTCTTGTGGCCGCGGCGCTGCGGTACTGCCGTGAGCAGGAGAGCCCAAAGCGGGTAGTGACCTTCATCTGTGACACCGGGGCACGCTACATAACCAAGATGTTTGACGATGCCTGGATGCGTGACCAGGGGCTAACTCAGGGAGAGCATTACGGCGATCTCCGCGACCTTATCAGCCAAAAGGTCATTATCTCGGTTGAGCCGAGCGACACGCTGCTCGTGGCGTATACTCGCATGAGGGCCCACGGCGTTTCCCAGCTGCCGGTCCTTGAGGGGCAGGAGCTGCGCGGCATCATTGACGAGCTTGACCTCCTTCACGCCGTGCAGGGGGACCGGCTTAACTTCAGCAGGGCCGTGCGGGACTGCATGTCCACGAGCCTCGAGACCCTCCCGCCTAGCGCTGATATCTCGGCCCTCGTCGAGCTCTTCGAGCGTGATCTCGTCCCGATCATCGTCGACGGCGGCCGTTTGCTCGGCGTCATCACACGAATTGACTACCTAAATTACCTGCGACGGAGGAGCGATGGGTAAGGACTCGCACGACTTTTCTCGCTCAGGCTTCTCGACGAAGGCGCTCCATGTTGGCCAGGAACCGGAAGGGGTTACCGGAGCGATCATCCCGCCGATCTTTGCCACGTCGACCTACGTGCAGGAGAGCCCTGGCGTGCACAAGGGGTTTGACTACGCCCGGTCGCACAACCCCACCCGATACGCCTACGAGAGGTGCGTCGCCTCGCTTGAGGGCGGCTCGGCAGGATTCGCCTTCGCAAGCGGCATGGCGGCCAGCTCGTGCGTTCTTGAGCTGCTTCCAGCTAATTCCCACATTATTGCAGGCGACGACCTGTACGGCGGGACGTACCGGCTCTTCGAGCGGGTTAGGAAGATCTCGATGGGGCTTGAGGTGACCTACGTAGACCTCTCAAACCCGGACACGCTCCGCGCGAGCCTCCAAACTGCCCTGCGCCCGAACACCAAGATGATATGGATCGAGACGCCCACAAACCCCCTGCTGAAGATCGTCGATCTCAGGCAGGTTGCTGAGTTCGCCGCCAAGGCGCGCCTATTGTCGGTGTGCGACAACACCTTTGCCAGCCCATACCTGCAGCAGCCGCTCAGCTGTGGATTCACCCTCGTGGTGCATTCCGCAACCAAGTACCTCAATGGGCACTCCGATTGCGTCGGGGGCGTGGTTGTAGTGGGGGACAACGCCGAGGTCCGTGATCGTCTCGGCTTTCTGCAGAACGCGGTGGGGTCGATACCGAGCCCCTTTGATTCGTTCCTCATCCTGCGCGGGGTAAAGACCCTCGCTATTCGCATGGAAAGGAGCTGCGCCAACGCTCACGCGCTCGCCGAGCTTCTCGAGAGCAGTCCCTTGGTGGAGAGGGTGCGCTATCCTGGCCTCAAGAGCCACCCGCAGCACGAAATCGCCATGAAGCAGATGCGGTCCGGGGGAGCGATGATCTCGGTTGCCCTCAAGGGGGGCCTTGAGCCGTCCCGCCGTTTTCTAGAGGCGGTGCGGGTCTTCTCGCTGGCAGAGAGCCTCGGTGGGGTTGAGAGCCTTATTGAGCATC
>JAFMJG010000017.1 GCA_017853605.1 bacterium | reverse complement strand
TCTCACGGCGCCTGTGGAGATCAAGGAGGTCCCAAGACGCAAAGCTCGTGACTACCCGGCCGCGGTGCATGGGGTGGAGCGGATCAGAGCCGGCCCGAACGCCGATGTCCGGCGACGGGGCGCCGCTCTCAAGCGCAAGCTCCTTCAGTAGTTCGGCCTTAATCTCAAGCTTCACACAGCAGCCCTTCCTGCACGGATCTTGTAGCCTTTCGGTTACAGAGGCAACTCTGAATGCGAGGGCCCGCACCGGGATACCCCAGCTATCACAGCGTGCTCGTAATTCCGCAACGGCCGCACTCACGCACACGCAGACACAAGCCGGCACAAAAGAGCGAGCCTCGCTGTGGCACAGCCGAAGAGAGCGCTGCACCTGACCGCCATCAGCCCAACCGGAGAGGGATAGGACCCTGCCACGGCGCCGCTGATCCAAGCAGGGCGCTCGCCTCGCCCTGGAGAGGGTCAAGCGCGCTGTCCGCAGCCCCATGCGCGAAATGCACAATGCCTGGCGACTTCAGCTGGCGGGGTGCTGCTCTCCTTGGATATGTGTGGTCGGGCTAAAGTGTAACGCCGTATCGAACGGAAGTGGCTAAACGATTGATGCCAGTAATGCCCTGGCTGTTGAGACGCCACTGGCAGCATTGACCACCGCCTGAGCGCTCGATTCCGCCCCTTCGCAGCCGATCCCGAAACCGCCACGGGCGCATCTAATTAGCTTGTGGTTTTAGATGTAGCAGCCGTGCCGGGAGGACAGTTCCCCAAGCAGGCGATACCATTGCTCGCTTACTTTAAAGGTTCGCGTATGAAAGAGCTCTCTTATTCCCTTATCCTCGCTGGCCTGCTCACGAGCGCCACGCCCCTGGCCGATGCGCAGGCACGTTTCGCCCCGGGAGGTGGAGGGGGCGGCTACTCCCCCGGAAACGTGGAGCCGTACATAGTTCTTCCGTACGCAAACGGCGCCGGTGGCGGGGGTGGGGGACCGATCTCGGCACCGCAGGCACCCTTGATGGGCGGCCCCGGCCAGGGCCAGGCCCTCGCCGGCCCCAATGCGATTGAGCAGGCAGAGGATATGGCCGACCAACAGCAGCCCAGCATGATAGTCTCGGACCCAGACGACAGCGCCCTTGCCCAGCCTCCGATGGACGACCCGCAGGACGCTTCAGGCTTTGAGGGGCTGCAGTCGATCGACAACGTGGACGCAGACTTTTAAAGTTGCGCCTCTCGGCTCAGGCGGCAACGGCCGCAACGTTGCGGCGCCCGAAGGCGGTGAAACACCCCGCAAATCAAACGAATACACCCCCTTTAGGGCCGGTTGCCGCCTCCTACTGCCGACTAAACGGCCCTAGCGCTCTTTTGCTATGGAAAGATGGCCCCCATTCCGATAGAAGAACCGCTCGAGCGGCCATTAGGCGCAACACCCAATCGGGAGCACGCACTGTGGCTTCACTTTAAAGGAACAAACATGAACAGAACCGTATCAGCTATCGCGCTCTCGCTCCTCGTGGCGGGTTGCTCAGCCACTCCGTACACCGGCGAGACCATCACCGAGAGCAAAACTCCACGTGGCCTGAACGTCATTCAGACCTCAATGCGCACCAAGCTACCCTCTGGCGTCCTCGCTGGCGAAGAGTCTGAGCTTCAGGAGCTCAGCGCCACCGTTGAGGGGATCAACACGAAGAAGGGGATCCTCACCCTCAAGACCCCAGACAACCGAGTCGTTGACCTCAAGATCGACCCGAGCACAGGCAGCCTCAAGACCGTCAAGAAGGGAGACAAGCTCGTGCTCGACTACTACGAGGCCGTTGACTTTGAGGTTCGCAAGCCAACCCCGCAGGAGCTTCAGGTTGCTGGCGTAGACGTTGACCTCGCCGCTATCTCGGACAAGACCGAGAGGCCAGCTGCCGTGCTCGCAATGGGGCGCGTTGATGTGCTCACGATTGAGTCGATCGACACGAACAAGGAGCTCCTCACCCTGAAGGGCGATAACGGCTTTGTAACCGTCAAGGCCAAGTACCCGCAGAACCTTAAGGTACTCAAGGTCGGTGACACGCTCGTTGTTAAGACCTCAGAGCTCTTCGCCGCCCGCATAAAGCAGGTTGGCTAAGCGAACCTGGCGAAGCGGGGGTCCCAGGACACCCGTGCCCAGGCTTAGGGGCCTCGCGGTGAGATCGGCTGATCCC
This sequence comes from bacterium, assembly GCA_017853605.1. GTDB lineage: Bacteria > Bdellovibrionota_C > UBA2361 > UBA2361 > OMII01 > OMII01. The sequence continues at coordinate 28,442 of JAFMJG010000017.1, read as the reverse complement.
CGCGGGGCCCCTCTCTTTTTTTGCGCTGCGGCTGCGCTGCTGTCGCCCGCCCCCTCTGACTCCTTCGTAGTTTGCCTAGCGGGGCAGCGTTGTATACACTCGTGGCAACTCATTGAAGAGGACAGACCCCTCTGAGAGGCCTAGGCAAAACGGAAGCTGCTGCACAAATCCCGCGCAGCAGCAGGCCCTACGTAGCCTGGGACGCCCGGTATTGCGACACGATACTGAACCAAGAGCTGGGGCGCTCCTGCGCCCAGAAGCTGGATGGCACCGCCGACGCCTGTCGGTTCCAGCAGTACCGAGATGGAGAGTACTGCTATGCCTGTGCCACATGCCTTACGTTATCGACCCTCCTGGCGCCCCCCGCAGCATAGGAGGGCACCATGACATCTAATGCTCGACCACCAAGGATGCTCATCGGGCAGCTCGCGCCCACCTGTAGTGGCGAGGTCACGCTGCGGGGCTGGGTATTCCGCATCCGCCAGCTCGCCAAGACGACCTTCATTATCCTGCGGGACTGCTCCGGCACGGCGCAGTGCGTCGTCGCCACAGAGGCGCTGCGAGGAGTCGACATCGGCGTCGAGGACACCGTCGAAGTGCGCGGCACGATCATCCAGGACGCGCGGGCGCCAGGCGGGTTCGAGGTGTTGGCGAGCGCAGTGATCGTCCTTGGCGCCGCCAATCGCTCACTCCCGTTTCATGCCAATTCTGACCTTTCGCAGGTGGGCATCGATGCCATTCTCGAGCACCGGCCCCTGGCGCTCCGCAGCGAGCTGGCCACCGACGTGTTCCGAGTTCAAGCGGCGATCCTCGCCGAGTTTCGGGCCTTTTTGGCGCGGCGCCACTTCACAGAGATCGTGACCTCGAAGATCGTCGCCAGCGGCACGGAAGGGGGCACGAACCTCTTTGAGCTTAAGTACTTTGACCGGGCCGCCTACCTGGCGCAGAGCCCGCAGTTTTACAAGGAGCAGTGCGTCGCCGCGTTCGAGCGGGTGTTTGAGACCGGCCACGTCTATCGTGCCGAGCCGCACGCGAGCAGCCGCCACCTGACCGAGTACTGCTCGCTTGACCTTGAGCTGGGCTTCATCGACGGCCCCGAGGAGATCATTCAGCTTGAGCGTGAGCTCCTCACGTCGATCTTTGAGGGCTTGAGCCTCTCATGTGGCTCTGCGCTGTCGCGGCGCGGCGTTACGCTGCCCTCTATGCTCAAGGTGCCCACGTGGGAATTTCAGGAGTGCCTTGAGCGGCTCAAGCTGGCCCACGGGCGTAGCGACCTCTACGACGACCTCGACCCAGAGGGCGAGCGGCAGCTGTGCGCGTTGGCGGAGCAGGAGACGGGCGTGCCTGCGGTGTTTGTGATCGGGTTTCCCCTTTCGGCGCGGCCGTTCTACTCAATGCCGCGTGGCACGGCTGGTGCGGCGCAGAGCTTCGACCTGCTCTTCCGCGGGCTCGAGGTCACCACCGGCGGGCAGCGGCTTCACACCCGCAGCAGCCTTGAGGCTGCCCTTGCGGCACGCCGCCTCGATCCGCTCTCGTTTGGGCCCCACCTCACGATGTTTGAGCTCGGGATGCCCCCACATGGCGGGCTTGCGATAGGGCTTGAGCGCCTGACGGCGCAGGTCCTCGGGCTTGCAAATGTAAGGGAGGCGAGCCTCTACCCGCGGGACCGCTACCGGATCGTCCCGTAGCGCGCGCTACTCAGCCTTAAGGAGGCACGACTCGATGATCGGATCGAGCTTGCCGTCGAGCACCGCATTGACGTCAGAGGTTTCGTAGTTGCTGCGCAGGTCCTTGACCAGCTGGTAGGGCTGCAGCACATAGTTCCGGATCTGGCTACCGAAGTCGATCTTTTTGCGCTGCCCCTTGAGCGCGTCCATTTTGTCCCGCTGCTGCTCCTGCTGCAGCTCGTAGAGCTTGGACTTGAGGATCTTCATCGCCCTCGACTTGTTCTTGTGCTGCGAGCGCTCGCTCTGGCACGCCACCACGATCCCTGTTGGGATGTGCGTAAGGCGCACCGCCGAGTCGGTCTTGTTGACGTGCTGACCGCCGGCCCCTGAGGAGCGGTAGGTATCGACCCTCAGGTCGCCCTCGTTGACCGCGACCTCGATCTCCTCCTCAATATCCGGTGTCACGCTAACAGAGGCGAATGAGGTGTGGCGCCTGGCATTTGAGTCAAAGGGCGAGATGCGCACAAGGCGGTGCACCCCCGACTCGTTCCTCAGGTGCCCAAAGGAGTAGGGGCCCTCGACGAGCACCGTGGCGCTCTTGATTCCCGCGCCCTCTCCGGGCTGGTGGTCCATGATCTCGGTTGCAAACCCCTTGCTCTCGCACCACCGAAGGTACATGCGCAGGAGCATGTCGGCCCAGTCTTGGGCCTCGGTCCCGCCGGAGCCGGCGTTGATCTCAATAATCGCGAACTGGCTGTCGAACTCGCCGTTCATTTTGCACTTAAACTCAAGCGCCCCGACGCCCGCCTCAAGATCGCGAACTATCCTCTCGGCCTCAGCGTACATCTCCTGGTCGCCCGACTCTCGCCCAAGCTCGAAGGCAGCTTCAGCGTCTGAGCGCAGCCCCTCCAGCTTTCGGAACTGCTCTAGCCGCTCGACGCCCTGCGCCCTCTCGCGCATCACCGCCTTGGCCTTTGCCGCGTCATTCCAGATGTCTCCCGCTTGGGACTGCTGCTCGAGCTCCTCTACCTTCTTGATCAGGGCAGGGATGTCAAAGAAACCCCCTCAGGACCTCAACGCGCTCGCTGAGCCCCTGGAGCTTGTACTTGAATTCTGACGGATCGATGAGAGCAGCCATGCCAAAGGGGTATACGTCGGCTGCGTGGCGCGGTCAATGCAAGCGATGACCCAGGCCGGCGTCAAGCCTCGCGCCGCACGAGCGCACCGCACCTAAGCGCCGGATGAGCCTCGCTGTCCTTGGTGAAGTAGGTCCTCTCTGTAAGCCCGGCGCTCGACGAGAAGATCTGCCCGTCCCGGCCCCTGACGGTGTAGGGGCGGAGCTCATCATGGAAGGGGTTTTTTGAGAGCTCGCTCGCAATGAGCAGCGCTGTGTGGGCCATGGCGAGCTCAGCCAGGGTTGGCATCTCCTGTCCCCGCCCCTGGAGAAGCGAGAGCTGCTCCGCGCGCGACAGCGACCCGCTCTCCGTCACCATGCACTGCACTTCGATGACGGTGTCCACTGCCGCCTTCCGGAAGAAGGAGGGATCGCGCTTCCAGCTCTCGAGCTGTGCCGGCTCAACTACCGTCGCGTACGGGGATATCGTCGCGGCAACCCTTTGCGCATCAGCCAGAAAATCGAGCGGGGCCAATCCTGCTGGCAGCGTGAGACGGGCCTGGCGCGTCCCCGTGACGGCTATTTCATGCCGATCGACGAGCTCGGCAACCGCCTGGATCGCCTCGCGGGGAGAGAGAATCCGTGCCATCGCCGCCGTGCCCGGCATCACCGCCTCATTGCCCTGCCTCGTCTCAAGCTCAACTCCCATAGCAACTCCTGCTGCAGGCCCGGCCAATGCCAGGCGATTAGTTTACAATGTCGCTAAACTTAGTGCAGAAACGAGCCACGCTCAAGCCTCTTCGTCTGCGCTATGGGCCAGGATCGGCCAGGAGGCCCGGGCAGCGGGGCCAAGGAGCGCCCCGCAGCTACCGGCCAGAGATTCGTGCCCGTATCTGTCGCTCACGCCGGCGCATCCTCTGCGCCTCTCGCGGCGGGACCTTCTCGTGGTCGTACCCGCACAAGTGGAGCACTCCGTGCACGAGGAGGCGGATGAGCTCCTGGCGCGGCGTCACGCCGAACCTCTTGGCCTGCGCCAGGGTGGTCTCGCTCGATATGACGAGGTCCCCCAGGTAGGGATTGAAGGGATCGGCGGGGCGCCTCGTGCCGCGCGCCTCAGCGGGGGTGAACTGGGGGAAGGAGAGCACGTCCGTGGCCTTGTCCTTCTTGCGGTGCTCGCGGTTGATCTCGCGCATGCGCGCATCGTCGGTGATGAGCACGTTGAGCTCGTTGACGTTCGCAAGAGCGAGGTCCCGCTCCGCGTGGCACAGCACCTGGCACACGAGCCTGCGGAGCGCCGCCGGCGCAACCTTCAGCTTCTTGCTCTCAAGCGACACATGGACTGTCCAGCGCCTGCTAGGACTCTTCTCGGTCATAGGCCTGGATAATGCGGGACACAAGCGGGTGGCGCACCACGTCCTCATCCGTGAAGTGCACAATTGAGATCCCCTTGACGTCCTTGAGCAGCTTGAGCGCATGGCTCAGCCCAGACTGTGTGCCCCGCGGAAGGTCTATCTGGGTTATGTCGCCCGTTATCACGCATGTGGAACCAAAACCGATGCGGGTCAGGAGCATCTTCATCTGCACCGGGGTCGTGTTCTGCGCCTCATCGAGTATCACGAAGGCGTTTGAGAGCGTGCGGCCCCGCATGAACGCCAGCGGCGCCACCTCGACCACGCCCTTCTCAACCATCTCCTTGGCCCGGTCGAAATCAACCATGTCGTGCAGCGCGTCGTAGAGGGGCCGCAGGTACGGGTTAACCTTTTCAGCCATGTCGCCCGGAAGGAAGCCGAGCTTTTCGCCGGCCTCAACTGCGGGGCGACAGAGCACGATGCGCTTCACCTCCTTGTTGAGGAGCGCTGTCACCGCCATCGCCATCGCCAGGTAGGTCTTTCCCGTTCCTGCCGGACCAACACCGAACACCACGTTGTGGTTCTTTATCTCCTCGATGTAGCTCTTCTGGCGAAAGGTCTTCGGCACGATCTTCGTACGCTTGCCGGACACGCGAATCTCATCGCGAAAGAGGTCGGCGAGGTTAAGCCGCCGGTTTCCGGAGAGCATCTTGATGGCCCGCTAAACGTCACCCTTGAAGATCGCCTCGCCCTGCTCAACAAGGCCGCGAAGCTGCACGAGGAGGTCGTGGCCGAGCTCAACGTCTGTGTCCTGCCCGACGAGCGTCAGGCCGTTTGGGGAGCGGCCGATCTTAAGCCCCAGCTCCCGCTCAATGGTGCGGAGGTTCTCATCCGCATCGCCAACGAGCGCCTGAAAAACGCTCGACTGTGGAAACGCAACCTCCATCTCCTTGGTTGCGCCTTTAGGGTCACTTGCCCGCCGCCCGTATCCTGACATTACAGCTTTTTTAACTCCCTACACGCCACGCTTGCCGAGCCGCCCGAGCGGCCCTATCCCTTTAGACTCTCACGAACAGGGTGCAACTTTCTATAAGAGAAAAAGGTGCCTGGCGAGGATGCCGCCCAACCCCCCGTAAGGAGGGGCGCCAAAACATGGGGCAGGGGCCCGTTGAGCGCCAGGCCGCTCCTGGCCCAGGCAGCCACGGCTCCCCAAGCAGCTATACCCAAATGGGGTAGGAACCGGGCGTGGCGAGCCCGAGGACGTGGCGGCGCACGAGATCAAGCGCAACGAAGCTGGCGAAGGTTCGCACACGCTGGCGCTCCTGCGCGTAGAGGCACCTGTGCTCAAAGGATCCTGATCCGCTGGCGACTCCGACGAAGAAGGTCCCGACGGGCTTCTCGTCGCTGCCCCCATCCGGGCCCGCTACGCCGCTGATGGCCACGGCGATGTCGCTCTGCATCCTCTCACGAACCCCTGCCGCCATCGCCCGCACCGTCTCCGCGCTCACCGCACCGAAGGCAGAAAGCACCCCGGCGGGGACTCCAAGCTCCCGCTCCTTAATGTCGTTGTGGTAGGCAACGACCGAGCCCCGAAACACTGCGGAAGACCCAGGCGTGCGGGTCAGAAGCTCTGCCACCATCCCCCCGGTGCACGACTCTGCCGTTGCAATAGAGAGCTTCCGCTCGCAGAGGAGGCCCTGGAGCCTCCCCACAAAACTCTCGTCGGCCCTCTCCGTGAAGATATTGTCGGGCCCAATCGCTGCCCGGACCTGCCCGGCAAAGGCGCCGAGATCCTTGCGGGCTGACTTGAGCACGATGTGAACCTCGGGAAAGGCCGCCCTGTAGGAGACAAGCACATCAGGGGGTAGGGCGAGCCCCTCTATGAGCTTGCCGAGTGCCGACTCGGGAACGGCGAGGGTCTTGAACGCTGCCCGCGCAACCGGCGGCGTGCCGCCGCGCCGCTGCTCGATCAGCGGAACTACTCCGTCACGGAACATCTGCTGGAACTCTGACGGCACCCCTGAGAGCGAGCACACCACAGCGCCGCCCGGCGCGGCAGCCGAGAAGCCTGGCGCGCTGCCCCTCTCGTTATGGATCATGGAAGCGCCCTGTGGCAGGACAGCCTGTCGCCGGTTCGTGGCGTCGAGGGGCCTGCTGCGGCGCGCAAAGAACTCCTCCACGTGCTTGAGGGCCGCCGGATGCTCACTGAGCCCCACACCCGAAAATGCTGCCACAGCGTCCCTCGTCAGGTCGTCGCTCGTCGGGCCGAGCCCTCCTGACGTGATGACGATGTCGCTTGAGGCCGCCAGCTCGCGCAGCCCGTGGATGAGCTCCTGCAGGTCGTCGTCCACGGTGAGCACGCGCTTAAGCTTAAGGCCCATGTCAGCCAGCTCGCGGGCGACAAAATTGGAGTTGGTGTCGAGCACCCGGCCGTCAAGAATCTCAGAGCCGGTCGCCAGGATTGATACTGAGAGCGTCATGCCCTGCTCTTGCGCGCCGGCGCCGACATTGCGACAGCATCGTGCTCACGCCGCATCGCATCGAGCGCTGCCATGACCGCTGGGGGCGCCTTGATGTTTCCTGGGTCAGAGGCGATCTTGGCGCGCATCGGGTCGATGTAGCGCCCCTTGTCGAAGAGCCCGTAGTGAAGGTGCGGGCCGCTCGAGAGGCCCGTGTTTCCAACCGCGCCGAGAACGGCTCCGCGATCGATGTGGGATCCCTTGCGAAGCCCCTTTGCAATCTTGCTCAGGTGCATGTACTCGGTGGTATAGCGCGCCCCGTGGGCAATTCTGACCATGTTGCCTCCTGAGGCGGAGTAGCCCGCGAACACCACGGTGCCCTCCCCGACGCTGCGGACCGGCGTGCCGATGGGGGCTGAGAAGTCGACGCCGTGGTGCGGCCGCTTCACCTTGAGCACCGGGTGAAACCGCGCGTTGGCAAACACCGAAGAGATTCGGGTGTACTTGACGGGGTAGCGCAGGAACCCCTTCGTCGGGAGCTGCCCTTTTTCGTTAAAGTAGCGCACCGTGCCGTCCTTGGCGACGTCGCGGACGACCGCAAACATGGTGCCGCGAATGCGGAGCGACGCGCTCTTGATCGGGCCAATGTCGGCAACCTCGCCGCCCTCGGTGCGCCGCTCCTCGTACACGATCGTGAAGGTGTCCCCGGGCTGGAGGTCCTTGTTGAACTCAATGCGCTCGCCGAAGAGGTCAACGAAGTCATCGATGACAGCGTAGGGGATAGCCGAGTCGTTTGCTGACGCCACGAGCGACGAGGTGATCGTCCCCGATGCCTTTCGGTCCACGGGAATGAGGCGCGCCCTCTCGATGCGTGACGAGTAGCCCTCGTCAGGGTGCCCCTCGATCACGATCGTTTCGCCTGCCGAGATTTGGCGCCGAACCTCAACGACCTCGCCGTCCTTGCGCCGCACCTCAAGCACCTCTCCCTCCTTGAGCTGCCCTGCAGACTTGCCGTGCTTCACGAAAGCCTGGGCGAAGTCTGCTGCCGCCTTGGGCGCCCCCTTAATCGATCCCCAGATCGATGAGATAGTGGAGCCACGGCTCACGGTGTGCGTGTAAGCGTCATCGTTTGAGGGATCAGAGAAGGGGTTGAGGGGGGTCTGGATGATGAGGTCTGTCTGCAGCGCCTCGGACGAGCTGTCCCTTAAGCCCTCAAAGGGGCTCCCTGAGCCGTACAGCAGGGCGCGTGAGGCATGACGCAGGTCCAGCGCCGCGATGAGTCGCTGGCCAGGACGGCTGGTCGTGAGGATAAGTATGCCGCCCAACAGTACAATCGAGACCCGGGCAGCCCACAGATGCTTCGGCATGCCCGGCAAACTGTAGCGCCAGGCCCGCACAAAGAACAAGGGGGAACGCGAGCAAGAGCAGCAAGAGCGGGTAGAGCTATAGGCAGCGTGCCGGTATACTGCCGCCAATGGTCATCCTCTCGCTCGATATCGGAACCGTCCGCGTGGGGTGCGCTGTAGCCGACGACTCAGTGCGCATTCCGTTCCCGGTGGCGGTCTGGCCGCGAGCCAAGTACGAGGCGGAAAAAGCCCTCTTGGCGCAGATTGAGGAGCGCAAGGCGGGCCTGCTCGTAGTGGGGCTTCCGCTCGGGCCCAGCGGCGAGCGCACCCCTATCTGCGACTCTATTGAAGGGTTCGTTCGTCGGCTTGCGAAGAGGTCCCCGATCAAGATTGTATATGTTGATGAGTCCTTCTCCTCGCGTGAGGCTTCAGAGCGCCTCGCTGCAGGGGGAGGGGATCCCTCCAGGCACGTGGATGCAATGGCAGCCTGCCTCATCCTTGAGCGGTACTTTGAGCAAAATCCCGGGGCGTAGTCCGTGTTGCGGCGAGCATTTCTGACATTCCTTTACATCTTCATGCCGCTCGTGGCCGTGGGAATCACCTACAGGGCCATCCAGCGCCTCTTCCTTGAGCCAGCAAGCCCGTCGGACACCTCGGCCGTAACCGTGGACGTGACGAGCGACAAGAGCTTTAAGGAGCTCGCCCAAGAGCTTGAGCAAAGGGGGCTCGTGAGAACGTCCCTCTCGCTGCGCGTCATCGCGCGGCTGCAAAAAATCGACAAGGAGCTCAAGGCAGGCGAATACGCGCTCTCTCCCTCCATGACCCCCGAGGAGATCCTGGCCAAGATCGTAAGGGGAGAAACGGTGCTGCGCAGGGCCACAGTTCGGGAGGGCCTGCGCTCCTCTGAGATCGGCGCCCTCTTTGAGGCCGCGGGCATAACTGGCAAGGCCGACTTCGACCAGGCGCTCGCCGACAGATCGCTGGCTGAAGAGCTCGGGATCCCGGCACCATCCCTCGAAGGCTACCTCTTTCCCGACACCTACTCCTTTCCGCGCAACACGCCAGCACGCAAGATTATCGCCGCCATGAAGGCCCAGTTCGACAGCCACTGGGGCGCCGAGTGGAGCGCCCGCGCGCAGGAGCTCGGAAGAACAAGGCACGAGATCGTAACGCTCGCCTCTATTATTGAGAAGGAGTCGGGCAGCGCGGAGGAGCAGCCGCGGATCGCAAGCGTGTTTTACAACCGGCTGCGGGTTGGAATGCGGCTCCAGTCGGATCCGACCGTGATCTACGGCATCACTAACTTCAACGGCAACCTCACCAAGGCGGACCTGCTGGCGCCCACCCCCTACAACACGTACGTCATCGATGGCCTCCCGCCGGGCCCGATCGCCAATCCTGGGCTCTCCGCTCTTACAGCAGCCCTCTACCCCGAGACGACCGGGCTCTTTTTCTTTGTCGGAAACGGCATGGGCCGCCACGTGTTCTCAGCCAACTTGGATGACCATAACCGGGCCGTCGACCAGTTCCAGCGCGGCGGGGCGCAGCCCCGCCACGGGGCCGCTCCGGGCACACAGCCAACCCCATAGCGAGCAGTCATGGAGCGCACAGTCACGGAGCTCATCGAGGACGTCTGCCGCTGTGAGCGGCGCAACCGGATCGTCTTGCTCCTCCCATCGGCAGCTGCCGCCGCCGCAGCGCTGGCCCTCTGCGCTGTCTCAATAGCGCACTACCCGAAGTGGGCCGGCGCAGCTGCGATCGCCGCAGCCGCAGCTGCGCTCCTGCTCGCCCTGCCGCGCCGGATTCCGCCCCTCGCGGTCTCAAGCGACGATGCAGCAGCGATGATTGACCGAGCGCTGCCAACCAAGGATCGCATCGGGGCGCTGCTTCACCTGCTCGCGCAAGGGGGACACTCCGCCGCATCAAGCCCCGAGCGGGGCCTGATCGAGCACCAGCTGCGCAGCATCCTCGCCAGCGCCCCTCCAGTACGCTGCATCGCCCCTCTCGTGCTTGGCGCTCCTCAGCGCAGGTCCCTCGCCTTGGCGCCAGCGCTTCTCGCCGCAGCGGTGATCCTCTTTGTCTTCCGGCCCGTGCCGCCCCTCACCGAAGCAGCCGCGGCGATCGCCGCTATCGTCTCTAAAGATCCCTCAATTCCTGCGCCGGTTCGCGCCCAGGCGCTAGCGCTTGCCGACACAATCCGGCGAGATCCAACGGACAGCGACTCCATCCGCCAGCAGCTGTCACGAACCCGCGAATCGGTGCAGAGCGCCCTCAAGGACGAGCAGTCCCGGTCGCTGCGCGCTGCAGGGGAGCGAGAGATCTATTCTTCAGACCAGGAGAGAGAAGCCAAGCACGTTCCGCAACAGCCAGGACGTTTCCCCGCACAGGGCGCGCCTTCGCCGACCCCAACTGCCGCGGCTGCGCAACCACAGCAGCGGCCTGACAGCCCGGGCGAAAGCCAAAAGCAGCAGCCAGAGAGGGCCCCGAGCGCCTCCTCGCAAGAGCAACAGGAGCCCTCGGGCGATTCGCAGCCTCAAGAAAAGCAGCAGGACGAGAAGCGGGGCGAGCAGGGCGGAAGCGGCAGCGGTGCCAAGAAAGAGGACGAATCGGGCAAAGGCGACAGCGGAAGTGGAGGCAAGAGCGACAGCAACGGAGAGTCACAGCAGTCTGCAGGACAGAGCAGCTCAAGCTCCGGCCAAGGCGAGAGCGAGAAGGGAGCCGGATCCGGCGGCTCACAGGGCAGTGGCTCCAAGGGGTCCGGAGATGGGCAAGGGGAGGGGAGGGGGCAGGATAGCGGCAGCGGCAGCGGAACCGACTCCTCCCAAGGAGAGGGAGAAGGCAAGAGCCACGGCTCAAGTGGGGGCAGTGGCAGCGGCAAGGGAGAGAACAACCCGGCCCAGGGCGATTCAAAGAGCGGCTCCCAAGGATCAGCGGGAGCAAGCGGAGAGGGCGCGGGGGGCTCAAGCGCGAGCAGAGACGCGGGCTCCGAATCCCAGCAAGCGCAGGGCCTGGAAGGAATTAATCAGGCGCTCGACAAGGTCGAGCAGGGGCTCAAGGAGCAGGGAGCCAAAGGATCGCAAGGGGAGGGGGGAAAGCCGCCTTCCAGCGAGGGCTCTAACGGCGATAGCAAGGGCTCTCCCGGAGCCAAGCAGCAAGGAAATGAGGGCAGAGAGAAAGGAGCAGGGAGCGGCGCCACGCGCGACAAGAGCGAGGACAAAGGCGGGGCCGAGAGCCAGCAGGAGAAACCGGCTCAAGGGCAGGGAAGGGAGGGATCATCGACCTCCCCCGCTGGACAGAGCCCATCGAAAGCCCAAGGCACGCAGCAAGCAGATCAGAAGCGCGATAGCGGCTCCTCTCAGCAGCAGCAGCAGCGGGGACAGCAGGACGAGGCCGGCAGCCAGAAATCCCCCTCCCAAGCCTCGAAGGGGCTCGATGATGCGCAAGAGAACGCCAAGGCTGAGCCTGGCGACTCAGACAGCACCGGTGATCGCTCGGCGATGCCCGACAGGAACGCCCCCGTCAGGGAGGGCGGCTTCTCTGACAAGCCCCCTGGCCCTGGGCTTGGGCCGGACCAAGCCTTTCAGGAGTCCAAGATCGAGTCGCCAGAGGAGCAGGTTGACCAGCGCTTCACCGGCAACGACTCCAGCCTTGAGGAGAACACCGAGCAGGCCCAGCCAAAGACCTCCCTTGAGGATGTCACCCTCGCCAAGCCGCGCACCTCTGTGCAGCAGGGGCAGCAGCCGATCCCGCTTGAGTACCGGGACGTGATCAAGTAGCTCACTGCGGCACGCCACTCCCGACGCGTCGGCGGTTGCCGGACCCTCTCTAGCGCAGTAGATTGCCAAGCAGCCTCAATAACCTAGAGTGACCGTATGACTGACCTCGACATTCGTGACGCAGCCGCCCTTGACCGAGCTATCGGGGAGTTTCAGTCGTCATTCGCCCGTATCGAGCAGGAGGTGGGGAAATCCATCGTAGGCATGACCGACGTCGTGCGCGGCGTGCTCTCAACTATCTGTGCCCGAGGCCACGTGCTGCTGGAGGGCGTCCCTGGCCTCGGAAAAACCCTGCTGGTCAAGTCGATCGCCAAGGCGCTAGGGCTCTCCTTCAAGCGCGTGCAGTTCACCCCCGACCTGATGCCCTCTGACGTAACCGGCACGCAGGTGCTCACCGAGGAGGATGGCGGCCAGCGCCGCTTCGTCTTCAGGCAGGGACCGGTGTTTGCCAACATCGTGCTCGCCGACGAGATCAACCGGGCGACGCCCAAGACACAGAGCTCCCTTCTCGAGGCGATGGAGGAGCGGCAGGTCACCGTCCTTGACCAAACCTACCCGCTGCCGCAGCCGTTTTTTGTGCTCGCCACCCAGAACCCGATCGAGCTTGAGGGAACGTACCCGCTGCCCGAAGCCCAGCTTGACCGGTTTCTCATGAAGCTCCTGGTGCCGCCCCCTGGGGGGCGCGAGCTCAAAGAGATCCTGTCGCGCACGACCGGCACAGCGACGAGCGAGCTTCAGCCGGTGTTCTCGCCTGAGGAAGCGCCCACCGAAATTGCGAAGATGCAGCGCATCGTTCGGCACGTCGTGGTCTCTGACCCGATGCACGAGGTCATTGTGCGCCTCATCTCGGCCCTCACCCCGGGCTCGGAGTTTGCCACCCAAAAGGTGCGGCGATACCTCCGTTTTGGCCCAGGCCCACGGGGCGCCCAGTCGCTCGTGCTCGCAGCCAAGGTGAGCGCACTTCTCGACCGCCGCATTAACCTCTCATTTGAGGACATCCGCGCCAACATTAAGCAGACGCTTCGGCACCGCCTGATCCTTAACTTCCAGGCTGAAGCCGACGAGGTGACCGCAGACGACCTCATTGAGGAGGTGCGCAACGCCAAGTAGGAGCACCCCCATGCGCTTCACGCCTGAAACGCTCAAGCTCCTAAACGCGTTCGCCATGCGGACACGGCGCTCCTTCTACGGCATCCGCCAGGGAGCGCACCGCTCCCAGCGACGGGGCCACGGCATCGAGTTTGCCGAATTCCGAAACTACGAGGCCGGCGACAACCCGCGCTACATCGACTGGAACCTCTTCGCCCGCAGCGACAAGCTGCTCGTCAAGCGCTACCTTGAGGAGGAGAACGTCGCGCTGTACATCGTCATTGACGGCTCCCGCTCTCTCACGCACCCATCGCTGCGCGAGAAGTGGGACCTCGCCTGCCACATCGCAGCGTTCGCGTCGTACATAGCGCTCGCGAGCCAGGATCCCGTGACCATCTCCATCCTCGGCGGCCCGAGCAGCCCGCGCTTCTGGAGCGGTAAGGCCTTTGCGCCGCTCACCTCGTTCCTCACGCAGGCAACCGAGGCGGTGGTTTCGCCTGATGCCCGGCAGCTGAGCCTCGCGGAAGAGGCGCGGCGTGCGGCAACGCGAGTATCGTTTCCCGGCATCTGCATGGTCATCTCTGATTTTCTGTGCCCGGTCGAGGAGGTCGCGGCGATGCTCGGCAGCTTCCGCTCGCGAAACATGGAGGTGCACGCCGTGCAGGTGCTCGGCTCGGGCGACAGGAGCTTGCCTGACTCCAGCGACGCCTTCACCGTTAGCGACGCTGAAACCGGAGAGGTGCGCGGGGTGCCGCTCGATGGCTCCTCGCGCGCGCGATACGAGGAGCTGCTCTCAGCGCACATTGGCCGCATCCGCGAGCACTGCCTCGAGAGCCGCATGCAGTTTACCACCGCAACAGCCGCTGGATCGCCAGTTGGTGTCGCCATCGACGCTATCCGCCGCATGGGGCTCTTCGTATGAGCTCCCTCTTTGGCTTCTCCCTCGGGGCCCTTTCCCCCTGGTTCCTGCTCGGAATTCCCCTCGGCGCGGCGCTCCTGGTCTACCGGTACCGGGCGCGCGGCGCGGCTCCGGAGAGGGTCATCTCCTCCCTGCTGATCGTGAGACAGCTGCCTGAGCGCCTTACGGCGCGCCGGCGCTTCGTGCCCCCGCTCCAGTTCTGGATTGAGCTCGCGGCCATCTCGCTTCTCTCCCTTGCGGCCGCCGGCATCACCGTTGCAAGCGCTGCCCGAAGCATCGCTATCGTCGTAGACTCATCGCTTAGCATGCAGGCCCGCCTCTCATCAGGCGCTAGGCGTATCGATGACGCAAAGAGGCTGGCGGGCGCGGATGCTGTGTCGATGCTCGGCCGCGCCACCTTCTCCGTGTTTTCGGCAGCCTCCGCGCTCTCCCGCGTGGCCGGCCCGGCAGCCTCGCCCGCGTCGGCAGCCGCCGCCGTTCAGGACATAGCCGCAACGCACGAGGCAGACGCCCTGAGCGAGGCGATTCGCTCCCTCTTGGCTGACGGCTCATTTGACGAGGTGTGGGTCTACAGTGACAAGCCGCTCGCGCCAAGCAGCGACGTGTCACGGGTTCGGCTTACCGCTATCCCTGTCGAGGCAGCCTCGCAGCAAAACGCCTGGATTCGCTCACTCTCCCTTGCTGCTACAGGCGCGCTCAGCGCGGAGGTGGCGCTCATAGGGAAGGACTCCGCAGCGCTTGCGGTATCAGCGCAGTGCCACGCGGCAGACGGCTCCCCGGCCGGCGGGGTGGTGCGCGGCTCAGCAGCAGTGGCGCGCGGCACGCCACACCGAATTGAGCTGGGGCGCGCACCAGCGGGTGCGGCGTGGTGCCGCGTCACCGCCGATATCCCCAGTGGCTCTCTGGATCTCCTCCCCGCCGACAACGAAGGCTGGGTGGTTCGTGCCTACGATGCGCCGCCGATCCAGGTAATCAGCCCGCTCAGCGAGCGCGACCTCGGCCTACAGCGCATCAGCGCCTTTTCGTTCGTGCAGCTGCCCTCCGTGAGCTCCCCGGCATTTCGCCCCGATCGCCCCGCGATCGTGCACCGCGCCCCTCTGCCAGCAGCGATGCAGGCACCACTCTTCGCCGTGTATCCGCCAGAAGGCTCGCTTCCTTGGGGAGGGAGCTCCACGGCTTCAGAGCCCAAAGCAGGAGTGGTCACCCGCTGGGAGCACTCGCACCCGCTCATGCGGTACGTCAATCCAACCTTGATCTCATTGCCTGCTGCACGCGTCCTATCGTGCCCCGCCGGGTCGCAGCAGGTGCTCTCTTCTAGCCTTGGAGGCCTGGCGTGCGCCGGCGAGAGCGGCGGCAACCGCTACCTCGTGACCGGATTTGAGATCTTCCCTTTTGAGGGGGCAGCATCACCAACCATCAGCATCTTTACGCTCAACGCCATCTCGTGGCTCGTCTCTGGCGGGCCAACGGGCGCTGCAAGCTCGGCTCAGGGCCCCCTCTCGCTGCCAGCGCAGGCCAAGGAGGCGCACTATCTCGCCCCTCAGGGGGCCTCAATCAGCCCCTCTGCACCGGGCTCTGCCGCACAGCCCGGGGTAGTTTCATACCAGCTGCCGGGCGATCCTCAGGCACGGCTCTCTGCTGTCAACGGCTTCTCTGACGAGGAGTCTGACCTCTCCCGTCCGCACGTAGTTTCGCTGCCGGCCTCGGAGGCCTCCAAGGCAGGGAGTCGGGGACGGCAGCCCTGGAACGCCTCGTCATGGCTCGCAGCCCTCGCCGTGCTGGCGCTCCTCGCAGACCTTTTGCTTCGGGCACGGAGACGCCTCGTGTGGGGGGCCCAATGAACATGCACTACCCTGCGGTGCTGTGGCTCATGCCCTTGGCCCTGCTCGCCGTGGCCGCCACACTCCGCAGCCCCGCGAATCGATCGCTCGCGCCCATGTTCCTCGCTTCGCTGCGCGCTGGGGCCTTGGCAGCCGCGATCTGCGCCCTGGCCTCGCCTTTTGTCGCTGAGACTCACCCCGCCGACCGCCTTCCACTGCTCGTGGACATCTCCTCTAGCGTTGGCGCCCGGCAGGGGGCAGCCCTTCTCGACAGGGCACGGCGCCTGGTGAGCGAACTCGGCGTTTCAGCACGCCTGATCCCATTCGCCAAGGAGCCCGGCGTTGCCGACAGCGCTGCTGGGCATGCAGATTTCGCCGAGCTGCGTCGGACATTTGAGCGGCTCGACACCGGTGCCACCAACATCAGCGCCGCACTGGCCGAAGCCGCCCTCACTCGGCCTCCCGTTGCGCTCCTCCTGTCGGACGGCTACGAGACGGCAGGCAGCGCCGCCCTTGGCGGGGGCGCCACCAAGATCTTTCCCCTGACTGAGCCGGGAGAGTCCCCTGAGAGCGCCTTAACGATCTCACAGCTTCACGCCCCGCTGACCGTCAAGGCAAAAAAGTCAGCCGAACTCCGGACAACCATCTCGAACGGCTCGGCAGCGCCCCGCCGGGGCGAGCTTGAGGTGAAGCACGGCAACGCCGTGGTCCTCAAGCGGGACGTTGAGGTGCTGCCCGGCAGGGATCTCCTCGTCGTAGCGCAAAGCGATCCCAACGCCGAGGGCCTCAATACAATAACTGCCACGCTCTCGTGGAGCGAGCCTGACGGCCAGCACTCGATCTCCCGCACCGCATGGCTGAGCTCCGAGCGAAGGAGCCGCGTGCTGCTCCTCTCAGGAACCGCTGACGACGCGCGATTCCTTCCCCAGATCCTGCGCAGCCAATCGTATGAGCTCGAATCCTCCGTCTCAGGCTCAGGGCCCGCTCCCTCTTCGCCGGCCCCATACCGCACCATCGTCCTCAACAACGTCCCTGCGGACGCGCTGCCCGAAGCGTTCCTGCGAGCGCTCCCTGAGCATGTGCGCCAGGGCGGCAGCCTCATCATGGTCGGCGGAAACCGCAGCTTCGGCCTCGGCCGGTACATCGGGTCGCCGATCGAGGGAATCCTGCCGGTAGAGCTCGTTCCCCCCCATACTGAGAAGAAGCGCCTCAACGTCGCCGTGCAGCTGGTCATCGACAAGTCGCGCAGCATGGCACAGGATGCCCGCCTCGAGTTCGCCAAGGCTGCAGCACGAGAGGTCGTCGCCTCGCTCAAGGACGACGACTACCTCGGCGTCATCGGTTTTGAGGAGGTGGCGTTCGTTGCGCTGCCGATCTCCCGAGTTGGCGACGTCCGCTTCACCGCCTCAGACCGAATCAGCCGGCTCTTCCCGACAAACCGAACCAACCTCTATCCGGCTCTCGAAGAGGGGCGCCGCGGCCTCTCGCGCGTCAACGCGGGGCGAAAGCACCTGATCGTGCTCACCGACGGCCAAATACCAGACCAGGGGCCGATCTACTTTGAGCTCATCCGGCAGCTGCGCCTGCTCGGCATCACCGTGTCAACCGTGCTGGTGGGATCTGACGCGCCGGACGCCTTCCTGGTGGAGATGGCCCAGATGGGCGGCGGATCCTTCTACCACACAAACGATCCGCGCAACCTGCCGCGCATCTTCCTGTCAGACATTAAGGTCGCAACAGGCGAGCGCACCCTCAAGGAGGACCCGCGTGTTCCGGTGCTCATCGGCCCAGACGGCCTCCACACCACCCATGTTCAGGACTACCCTGAGCTGCACGGCTTCGTGGAGACCTTGGCGCGACCGGGCGCACTAACTGAGCTCGTGGTGCCCGAGGAGGACCGCCGCTTCCCGCTCCTGGCATCCTGGAAGGTGGGCCAGGGGCGCTCCATCGCATTTACCTCGGATGCCAATGGGCGGTGGTCTGCGCCTTGGGTTCGCTGGAACGGCATGGAGGAGTTCTGGTCGGATCTGATTGAGTCAGCACAGCCGGCATCGAAGGGAGACTCTCCTAGCGCGACCCAGTTCGATCTCCGCACCTGGGTTGAGGGCGCTGACCTCGTGATGGACCTAGCGATCTTCGACGAGCATGCCGCCGGCGGCGTCACCGCCTCGATTAAGACTCCGCAGGGCTCATCAGCAACCGTGGCGTTTGTGCCCGAGACCAAGGGCCACTTCCGGGCAAAGCTCTCGGGCGCCACGGCCGGAACGTACCGGGCAACGATCGCCGTTGGAGCTGCCGAGCTCCCCGAGGTCGCATGGACCCTCTCTGGCGAGCTCTTCGGCGAGCAGGCTCACCGAGCTCCAAACCTTCCGCTCCTCGAGGCGCTGGCCTCCCGAAGCGGAGGGAGGGTGAACCCACAGGCCGCTGACATCCGCCCATTCATGGCCCAAGTTGCCAACGAGCAGGAGCTCTCGCACGCCTTTCTCATAGCGGCGATGCTCCTGTTCGGCTTCGAGCTGTTGGCCCGCGAGCTGCTGCGTGCCCGCCTCCGGCCCCGCCGCTAAGGGCGCTCGCGCCCAGGCCTCGCTGGCCTGAAAGCCAGCAGCATCGCCAGCATTGCAGCCGGGTGCCACACAAAAAAGAGCTGCGAAGTGGTGGTGACAAGGGGCGCTACACCGAGCGCCCCCTGCACTGAGACAAGTGACGCTATGAGAGCTATCCGCCGGCGCCCAGGGCCCGTCGAGAGCGCCTCAAGCACCAGCCAGAGCTGTCCCGTGAGGAGCACTGCCTGGTCGTATCCCCACCCGTATGGCGCAAAAATAAGCGAGAGGCAGAGCAGCGCGGGGATGCTCCATGTCAGGCTGGCATCGTGCTGGCGCCTGGCCACAGCGAGGGCAATCCCAGCCTGTCCCACAACCGGAACCACCCAGAGGGGCCAGGACGGAAGGCTTCCTGTGGCCCGCTGCTGCAGGAGCCTAACGAGCGTGCTAAGGGTCGGGGTTTCCCACATTCGAGTGTCAACCCGTGGCCCGCCAATCGGGTCGCGCAAGGATTCAAGCCACCACCAAAGCGAGCCCGGCCACAACACCTCGCACAGCGCCACAAGCGCCGCAATGCCACCAGCACCGGCAGCGAGAAACCTCGCCCGTTCGCCTGGCTTGAGGCCCACAATCCACGCGCAAAGCGGCAGAAACAGCAACAAAAAGAGGTGTGGCTTAACGGTAAGCACGACAAGCGACAGGGCTGCGCGCCCATGCCACCCACGCGCCGCACAGAGCAGGAAGAGGAACACAGCACACCCCATCAGGATGCCGAGCTGCCCGAACGACAAGCTCTCAACCACCGGGTAAAAGAGAACCGCTGCCGCCGCGAGCACCAAGGGCTTCCGTACCGTCCGGCCAAGCGCCTCGGGCGCCACAAGAGCGATCAGCGCAAGCAGCGCCACCTGCGCCACGAACCACGCCTGCGCTGCCGCCGCGAAGGGCAGCAGCAGAAATGGCTGCAGCATGAGCACCGTCCACGGGGGGTTCCACATCATAATGGCGTCGTTGCCCGGCAGCCCAGTTGAGGCCTCTACCGCACGCAGCACGCTGGCATCATATGGGTTTCCCCCCGCCTGCAGCACTCGGAATGCCGCCCAGTACTCGATAAAGTCAGTCGTCCCATCTGCACCGTATGCCAGGCCGCCGCTCCCTAGATGCCGCCACGCCAGGCCTGCACAGGCCAAGAGCAACAGAAGGAGCGCAGCGCAGAACCGTTTCATAGGGAGATTCTTAAGGGGCCCCTGTCCACTGTGGCACCGATACCGAGGAAGAATATCCCTACAGGCGGCTCTGCGGAAGCTCTCCCATTTATGTTGGAAGCTGCCGCGACGTGCGCTACAACGATCTGTATGGCAGCCCCGTACACCATCTACTTCGCCGGAGAGCTCTTCTCGCTCAAGCACCTTGTAGGCAATTCGCTCCTTGCAGAAGCCCTCGAACGGCTCTCTGGCGGCACCTACCGGTGCATCCTCCCGCAAGACCTCGAGCAGCGAGAGACCCCGCCGCTTTCAATACGCAACCAAGACCTCTTCTATTGCTTGTCAGCCGACCTGGGCCTGTTCCACTTTGACGGCCCGGAGCTCGACTCTGGGACGGCGGCAGAGTTTCTCTTCGCGAAGATGCTCGACATTCCGTCCGTGATCCTCCGCACCGACTTTAGGGTCGCAGGAGACTCCTCGCACGTTCCATGGAACCTCATGCTCTCAGGATTTCCTCGCACGGAGATCGTGCTCGTCGATAGCGTGCAGGCGTACAAGGATCAAGCCTCCGGGCGCCGCCTCCCGGGCGCACAGGCAGCGCAGGCTGCCACAGAGGAGGTTGCCAAGCTCACCATCGCCGCCCTCGACAAGGCACGCGCAACGCCTGCTGTCCTGCCGGCAGATCAGCGCAGGGCAGTGTACGACTGGGCACGGCTCTTTCCCGGCTCAGGATTTGAGTCTAAGGTTTCGAGCGAGCTGCTCGGGGAGATCCTCAGCACAAAAGTCAGCAAGGAGCTCCTATGATTAAGCCGCGCATCGCCGTGATCGGAAGCTTCGTGCAGGACCTCGCGTTCCGCGTCTCCGCCTTCCCCGCCCCAGGAGAGACCCGAATCGGGACCTTCTTCACCGGGCCTGGCGGCAAAGGCTCAAACCAGGCCGTCGCCGCGCACCGGCAGGGAGTGCCAACGATCTTCGTTGGCGCTATTGGGAACGACATCTTTGGGGCGAGCTACCGCGACTGGTCAGAGCAGGAGGGCCTCGCTACGGCCCTTCTTGTGCTGGATGGCGCGTCGACCGGCGCGGCGTCGATCGTCGTCAACGACCAGGCAGAAAACTCCATCGTGGTGGCGCTCGGCGCAAACGACGCCCTCTCCCCGGAGCACGTCACCTCGACGCTCTCTGCGCACCCGGAGATCTCGGTGCTTCTGCTCCAGGCTGAAAGCAGCCTCAAGTCGGCCGAGGAGGCTCTGCACTACGCCCGAACCCAGGGGCTCTTCTCGATCTTCAACCCCGCGCCGATTAACCCCGACATTTCGCCTGAGCTGGTCGCCTTTGCCGACTGCATCACCCCCAACGAGACCGAGTGCGCCTTCCTCCTAGAGAAGTTCACCGGACAGCCATGCCCGACCGGTGTCGCGCTGCTCTCCGATGATGAGCTGCGGACGGCGTGCGAGCACCTGCCATGCTCAACTATCTTGATTACCGTCGGCAGCCAGGGATCTATCCTCTACCAGCGACGCGTCGCGCCCGGGGCCGTGCGGTCAATTACGCAGGGGGAGGTGCTGCGCATCCCTTCGATGCCAGCCACTCCTGTCGACACAACCGGGGCAGGAGACGCCTTCAACGGCGGGCTCGCTGCCGGAATCGTCAAGTTTCAAGGGGACCTCATTCAGGCCGTGCGGTACGCGACCGTTGTTGCCGGGCTCTCAACCGAGCGCTCAGGAACCGCCGCAGCGATGCCATCGGCCGAGGAGGTTGCCCGCTTCTCGCAGTTTTATTCCTAAAGGAGCACCCCATGCCATACATCCCGCGCAACGAAAGGAAGCAGTACCAAGAGATCCTCGACTCCCTGGCATCGCTTGTGCCGCAGGACCGCATGCAGCGCCCCGGGCACATGAACTACATCGTGAGCCTGCTCGTTGAGAAGGTCTACGGAAAGCAGCTGCGCTACGCTGACCACAACGAGGTGGTTGGCTTCCTGCAGTGCATCGCCCTTGAGTTCTACCGGCGCAAGACCGCGCCGTACGAGGACATCAAGGTAGCCGAGGAGGGAGACCTCTCAGACCTCTAGCTTGGCGGCGCCGCCAATGGGCTTAGCTTGTGCACGCCTGTCGCCAGCGCCTCAAGAGAGAACCTTGCCTTGAGCTGCCCAGCTTCCTCAGGGGCTAGGGACTCTGTGTCCACCAGGACCGTTGTGCCTTCCTGCACCTCGCGCCCAAGGGCATCGAGGCTCTCTAGGGCAGTCGTTGCGTACACCTCCTGTGCCCCGCCATCCTTCAGCAGCTGCGCCCGGTGATCCGTCGGGCCCACCCCTGAAAGGTCGCGCGCCGGCACCCGCACCGGCGCGATGAGCTTGGATGCGTACTCTACCCGCCGCGAGATCGGCAGCACTGGCGCGCCGACGAAGAACTCAACGTGCGCTGGATTTCTCGCCGTGATGACTCGGACGCTGCCTGACCGCTGGAGCTCCTCAACAACTCCCGCCAGCACAGAGAGGTGCTCGAACACAGCCACCTCCCGGAACTCTGCCCGGTTTGCGATCACGCCGCCCCAGGCCAGACCGGCCGGAAGCGCTAAGGCTGCCGCTGCCCGAACCGCGCGTGGCCATGCGCCCTGTAGGACCGAGAGGAGCCCTATTGCGCCAAGTGGCGCAAGTGCGACTGAGCACGGCACAAAATAGAGGTCCCAAGCAAAGAAGTAGAGAAGATGAAAGATCGTGACGAGCAGCGCCGCCCCGAGAGTCGCGAGCAGCACCCGCGCATTCCCGCCGCGCCATCCTCTGCGACGCCCTTCGCTGATCAGCCCTACAATCGAGAGCGGCAGCAGAATCGCCAACATGCTGTGGGAGAGGGCTGAAAGGTTCTCTGCGATGTACCCTGCACCGAAGAGGATCGCCGGGTAGTCGTACGGAACCGGGCACCATACGTGATACCCGCTGCGCAGCGGGTTGCCAAACACCACCGCATTGTACCACCCCATCGCCTCTACCCATGCCACGGTCGGCATCAGCAGCAGGGCGAGGTGCCAAGCCGATCGCTCCCGCTGTGCTCTCCAGGCCACAACGAGGGGCAGGCAGAACACAGCAGAGAGCGGCCGGCACGCAGTGGCGAGCATGAGCGAGATCCCCGAGCCAAGCCAACGGGGGGCACTTTTCTCTGGGCCCGAGAGCGAAAGCCAGATGGCAGCCGCCACGAACCCGGCAGCCGGCGCCGTGGTTAGTATCTCCTGTGCTCCCCCTACGTAGCCTGGAATCGCGAGCACCAGCGCTGCAGCGACACACCCCCCGCTGCGCCCCATCAGCCGAAGGCCGGTGAGGTATGTGGCAGCAACCCCAAAAGCAGCAGCAGCGGCAACTCCCCACACCCCATGCGCCAGCGATCCCGTGCCGAGCAGGATGACGGCCGGCGCGAGCACAAAGAGCGGAAAGCCTATCGGATAGCGCGGGGGCTGTGGCTGCCCACCCAGCAAGAAGCTGTACGACCCCCCTTCAACGAGGGCTTTGGCTCCAAGGGCGTACTCTACTGAGTCAGGCGACGTGCGAAGCTCCGCAGCGTGGTTGAGGTTCGGAAGGAGCGCCGCGAACGCCGCGAAAAAGAGAAGCAGGGCGATCACCCTGTCGGCGCGGCCATACCCCCGATACAGCGTGAGGGCGGAGCAGAGAAAAAGAGCCAGGGCGGGAAGCGGAGCCACAGCGGTCACCGCGAGCGGGCTCACCACGAGGGGGCTAAGGTGGGCGATCACTTCAGGCATGCCGCACAGTGTGCCCCGAACAGCCCTATGCCGCCAAGCGGGCCTCTTGCCGCCCGGGGAGCGGGCGCAGGTCAAGCCAGGACGAGCTTCGCAAAGCGGTACACGAGCTTTTTGGGCTCCTCGAACGAGTCAAACTTGATCACCACCGTGGCGGAAGTGCCGGTGCCATTGACCGCCTCAACCGCCCCAGCCCCAAACGACGGGTGGATAACCCTGACGCCCACAGCGAGCTGCTCAAGCGCCGCCGGATCCTTGCCAAAGTACTCCCGGGGGGTCTCTGGCTTCTTCTGCATCGCGTCGGCAGGCGCCAACATCGAGCGAATCTGGTCTAACGAAACGTTCGCGCGCGGCTCGGGGGCTTCTACCCTGCGCGCATACCCCTGCCTGCGCTTCCACGAGCTCATGCCCTCGTCATCACCATCCTCGTCCTCAAACGAGAACCGTGGATACCCCTCAAGGAATGTCGCCCCCTGCGAGCGCTCGGTGCCAACTGCGCTCATTCGCTCACGAGGGACATCCTTGGCAAACCTGCTGACTACGCGAGCGCCATTTGCTCCAGCGCCGCTCGAGCCCCCAGCTGCAAACATTCCGCGGTAGTACGAGCGCGTGAGGTACAGAATGCGCATCGCCCTGGTTATGCCCACGTAGCACAGCCTGCGCTCCTCCTCGAGGCCGACCGGATCGTCAATCGACCGGTAGTGGGGCAGAAGCCCCTCCTCCATGCCGCTCAGGAACACTACCGGGAACTCAAGACCCTTTGCCAGGTGCAGCGTCATGAGAGACACCGTGTCAGGCTTCTCCGCCGGCTGCTGCGCGCCACTCTCCGCTGCCGGAATATCGGCGCTCGACGTGAGCGAGATGCGATCGAGAAAGTCCTTGATGTCCCCCTCCTTGTCATGCCCATCGCGCTCCATCGTGCGCCCGAGCGACTCAAGCTCCTGAAGGTTTTCGATGCGAGACTGTGCAGCGGGATCCTTCATCGCCGCGAGGCGCGGCCCGTACTCGGTGCGCTCGACAATGAACCCGATCAGCTGCCCTAGCGGCATCTGGGCTGCGGCCGCCTTGAGCTCGACGATCAGCTCCACAAACTTCTTGACGCTCTTGTTGCCCTCCGCAACCGAGACCGACGCATGCAGGAACGGGGTCTCCGAGCGCCGCGACTCCTCGGCGATAGCCTGAATAGCCTGCGCGCCGATGCCGCGGGGCGGCGTGTTCACGGTTCGCTGAAAGGCCTGGTTGTCTGAGGGGTTCACGAGCAGCCTGAGGTAGGCCAAAATGTCCTTAACCTCCTTGCGGTCGAAGAACTTTAGGCCGCCGTAGATCTTGTACGGCACCTTCGCGCGCACGAGCGCCTCCTCAAGCGCCCGCGTTTGGGCGTTCGTTCGGTAGAGCACCGCTATCTGCGAGTGTAAAAACCCCGCTGACACCAGCCTTTTCGCCTCAGAGGCGATAAACTCCGCCTCCATGTTCTCGTCGTAGCCAATGAAGGTCCTGAGCTTCTCCCCAGGGTCGCCCGAGGTCCACAGCTTCTTTGCCTTGCGCGACTTGTTCTTCTCAATGACAGAGTGCGCTGCCTCAAGAATCGTCCCGGTTGAGCGGTAGTTCTGCTCAAGCTTCACCACCTGGGTGCTCGGAAAGTCGCGCTCAAACTCAAGAATGTTGCTGATAGTTGCCCCGCGGAACCCGTATATTGACTGGTCGTCATCGCCAACCACAAAGAGGTTCCTCCTCGGCTCAGCAAGGAGCCGAATGAGCATGTACTGGACCTTGTTCGTGTCCTGGAACTCATCAACAAGGATGTAGTGCAGAGTGCGGCGGTAGTACTCAAGCACATCAGGAAACTCCCGCAACACGCGAACCGCGTTCACGAGCAGGTCGCCAAAGTCCATTGCGTTGGCAGCGAGCAGCAGCTGCTGGTAGCGGGCATAGACCTGGGCCTGGAGGTCGCTCTCGACGCTGAAGGCGCCCTTTCCCGCCTCAGCGGGGAGGATAAAGTTGTTCTTCCAGCGGTCGATGGCGCGAGAGAAGCCGTCGAGCGGATAGCGATCCTCGTTGATGTTGAGCTCCTTGATTACCTGCTTCAGGAGCCCCTTTGTGTCCTGGTCGTCGTAAACCACAAACTGGTTGGAGTACCCGAGGTGCTGCGCGTTGTGGCGAAGCATGCGCAGGCCGGCCGAGTGGAACGTGGATATCCAGAGCCCTTGCGCCTGCTCTCCGAGCAGCCCCTGTAGCCTCGAGCGCATCTCCTCGGCTGCCTTGTTGGTGAACGTTACGGCCAGGATCCGATCTGCCCGAACGCCCCTCTCGCTAATGAGTTGTGCAACTCGGTGCGTCAGCACCCGCGTCTTGCCGCTCCCTGCGCCAGCAAGCACGAGGATAGGCCCATCCCCGTGGAGGACGGCCTGCTGCTGCGGATCGTTTAAGCCTGAGAGGAGTTCGTGCTGCATCCCGGTTGGGGGTTCGACGGATTCGTGCTGTTTGTTGCCTAGCGGAAGGGTGGTCTGGTCCCCGATCATCGTAGAGGAGCCTCACTACATGAAAAAGCCCACGCGAAGATACCCGTATCATTTCGCGTGGGCAAATAGCCCTCTTCGCCAGTGGCGCCACTCCGCGGATCGGCTGAATGGCGTGCCGTGCGAGGCTCAAATCGGCCAGGGCAGGCTAGAACTTGCGAGGAGCAACGTGCTGGTCCCGCAGAGAGATCTTGGCAACGCTGTAGAGCGCGCCAACCGAGTCGTGCATCGCGATGTGCTGGAACACGAGCCGGCCCACGTAGGCAAGGGCAAGAGAGGCGCAGATGAAATCGAGGCCAGTGATGAACATTCCGTTTGCCATAGCTTCCTCCAACAGGGTTGCTTTCTATTTTTTTTCTATACGCGTGGCACGGATCGTTCAAGTCTTTTTCTATACCCAAAAGAGAATCTATGGCGAAAAACTCCCTTAACACTCCTCCCTTCAGGGGCTTGGGTTAACAAACACCGTCACGCCCCTTCGCGATCCAGCCGGAACAGCAGGTGGCCACGGCTGCTTTAAGCCTCGCTTCCTGGTACCGTAAGGGGCGATGTCTGAGTACAACCGCAAAGATCACCTCTACCTAAAAGCCAAAGAGGAGGGCTACCGGTCGCGCGCTGCTTACAAGCTGCGTGAGGTGCAAGATACCTACACTATTATGAAAAGTGGCGACCGTGTGCTCGACGTCGGGGCCTGGCCGGGGGGCTGGACCCAGGTTGCGTTGGAGTTTGTAGGACAGCGTGGCGCAGTGACTGCCATTGACCTTCAGCCTCTTGAGCCAATTGATGACCAGCGCTGCCAGCTTATCACTGGAGACGCGCGCGATCTGGGCGAGATCCTGGGAACCAACGAGCCGTGCTTTGATGTGGTCATCTCGGACATGTCGGCTAAGTTGACCGGGATTAAGGAGGCTGACCAGGCTGCGGCGGTTGGGTGCGCCGAATTGGCGCTGTACGTCGCCGAGCAGCAGCTCAAGAGCGGAGGAAACTTCGTCGCCAAGGTCTTTAAGGGTGGCGATGTTGAAGGGTTTGTCAAATCGGCCCGCCCACGGTTTAATAAGCTGGTGAGGTCGGAGCTCAAATCCACCCGCAACACATCGAACGAATTCTACGTCATCGGCCTCGGATTTAGGCGATAACCCCTGGTGCCCTTCACATGAACGTTGTCTCCAGTACCCAGCAGGTCGGCTCATTTGTTATCGACACAACTGAGCAATGGGGGAGGTCCTGGATCTTCCTGCTCCGCACCGTGGCTGCCCTCATCAAGCCCCCCTTTCGGCCCTACCTCTACATGGTGCAAATCCTCCAGATCGGGGTGAACTCGATGCTGGTCATCGGCCTAATCGGGCTCTTTACTGGCGCCGTGCTGGCAGTGCAGGGGGAGTACACGCTGGCCAAGTTCGGCGCCACTGCCTACACGGGCCCAGCCGTTGCGCTCAGCCTCATTCGAGAGCTTGGCCCGGTGCTCACGGCGCTCATGGTCATTGGCCGAGCAGGCTCGGCGGTCACCGCAGAGATCGGCATCATGCGAATCACCGAGCAGATCGACGCGCTGCGATCGATGGCGGTCGACCCGATCAAGTACCTCATGGCCCCCCGCCTGGCAGCTGGAATAGTTGCGATGCCGCTGCTGTGCTGCATGTTCAATGTCGTCGGCATCTTCGGCGGCTACGCCGTCGCCGTGGGGCTGCTGGGTCTAAGCCCTGGAACCTTCATGAGCCAGATCGTCTCGTCGGTAGGGCTGGTGGACGTCTACTCTGGATTCATCAAGGCTACCGTGTTTGGGCTCATCTTTGGCTGGGTAGCCTGCTACAAGGGCTACACGTGCGGCTTTGGCGCCCAGGGTGTCAACAAGGCCACCACCCAATCCGTGGTGACGGCCTCTGTTGCGGTCCTCATCGTTGACTACTTTCTCACCAGCGTACTCACCCGCGTCTTCATGAAGTAGGTGTTGTAATGATCTCGGTGCGAAACGTTCACAAGAGCTTTGGCTCCCAGGTAGTGCTCGATGGGGTCACGCTCGACATAGAGCCGGGAAAGACAACGGCGATCGTTGGCCCGAGCGGAGTTGGAAAGTCGGTTCTCCTGAAGCTCATCATGGGGATCATGACCCCCGACAAAGGCGAGATCTTCATTGAGGGAGAGAACATGACCGCTGCCCGCAGCGAGTCGCGCAAGAACCACATCCGGCGCTCGCTCGGAGTTCTCTTTCAAACCGCAGCGCTCTTTGACTCGCTGACGATCTACGACAACATCGCCTTTCCGCTCGTCGAGAGAAACGGGCTCGGGGCCGCCCGGGCGCACCAAAAAGTGCTCGACATCGCCGAGTCCCTAAGCCTCATTGAGTACCTGCATAACTTTCCAGAGCAGGTCTCCATTGGAATCCGGAAGCGGGTTGGAATGGCACGTGCCCTCATTACTGAGCCCAAGGTGGTGCTCGTTGACGAGCCCAATACCGGCCTCGATCCCCTGGACGGGCAGGAGGTTTACGATTTGATCAATGCATGCAAGAGTCAGTGGGGGTTCACTGGCTTGGTGATTAGCCATGAACTGCCTGAAGTGTTTCAGGTTTCTGACCGCGTTGCGATGATACTTGGCGGGCGAATAATTTCGGAGGGGACGCCCAGCGAGATGATCGCCTCGCCCGATGCAGCAGTGCAGCAGTTCCTGAACGGGAGAACGGATGGACCAATCAAAATTCAGTAGCACCCCTAGCGAGCCTCGACTCGCCGTGCCAAAGCGCAGTGTCTCTCTCGAGTTCTTTGTGGGCCTCTTTGCCATGGCCGGCGTCGGAACCGCAGCGTACCTCGCTGTCGGGCTGGCTGGCCTCGAGATCGGAACGAGCAACAAGTACGAGATCTTCGCTGAGTTCGACAACATCTCAGGGCTCAAGTACGGCGC
>JAFMJG010000138.1 GCA_017853605.1 bacterium | reverse complement strand
CTCTCCGCAGCTCGCGGTACACCATCCACACCGGGGTTGCCATGCCGCCGCTCGGCTCATCGAGGCACCACACATTTTCGACCAGGAGCCGCAGGGACTCATCTGCCCTCGACTCGACGTAGTGCGGCACCACCCCGATCCTCTCGGCAACGAGGTCCGCATACCGCTTCTCGTCGAGCAGGGTGCCCTTGAAGGTGGCCACGAACACGTTCTGCCAGTCGCGGGTCACGCGCTCCCCGCACCCTGCGCTTCCCGACTGAAGGAAGTGCATCGCGGCAGCGACGGCGCTAGAGTCCACGCCTCCGCTGAGGCACGTCGCCACCGGCACGTCGCTGCGCATCCTGATCCGAACCGCATCGAAAAAGAGCTCCTTGAAGATCTCCACCTGCTCCTCGTAGCGCTCAGGCACGGGGATGACGTGCGCCGCAGGATCCCACCAGCGCGCAATCTGCACCGTGCCGTCGCCGCGCACCAAAACGTCGTGCCCGCCGGGGATATTCAGCACCTCGCGAGCAGCGGTCTCGTGCGTTACCCCGTCGTACCGGCTGCGCTCCCAGAGGGGCTGTACCACAGCCGGATTGAATGACAGGGGCGCAGAGCTGAGGGCGAGAAACGCCTTGAGCTCTGAAGCGATGGCGATCCGCTGCGGGGTCAGGTACGCGTAGCAGGGCTTGACACCGTAGCGATCACGGCTGACGAAGAGCTCGCGGCTGCGCGGGTCGAAGATGGCGAAGGCCCACATGCCGTTGAAGCGCAGCTGGCAGTCGCGGCCCCACTCGGCGTACGCCGCGGCGATTACCTCCGTGTCGGTCTCGCTCGCAAAGGCGTGCCCTTTGGCCTGCAGCTCACGCCGCAGCTCCAGAAAGTTGAACACCTCGCCGTTGAAGGTGATGTGGAGCTCGCGTCCAGATGGGGCCACGTACCGCATCGGGCACCTTCCGTTCTCTGAGAGGTCGAGGATTGAGAGCCGTCGGTGGCCGAGCGAAACGTTGTGGTCAACGAGCACGCCACGCCCATCCGGGCCGCGGTGTGCTAGCGCATCGGTGAAGTGGCCTGCCTCAGCAGCAGAGACCGGCCCATTAAAGGAATAGATCGCGGTGATTCCACACATACGGGGTCTAGCTACATGAGCCCACAGCTACGCTTTGAGTGGGACCCACTCGTAATCCTCTTAAGATGCTGTAACTACCTGCTATGAATTAGCTTTCTTTGCCTATCACATCAGCCAGTTAGCTCCCCGTTTGGGTCTTCCTGCGCTGTCCGCCTGGCAGCACCCAAGGGCCAGCTCCCGGCTGCTGGCGCCACAATTACTGATTGAAGCCCGCATCACGGGCCACTACCATGCCGGGAGATCTCTTCGCTGAGCAACAGCGACCGGCGTCCCTGGCTGCTCGGCCGCGCTAAAAGGTTGCCACCCCTGAGACGCGGTGCCCCATGAACTCCAAGTTGACGGCTCCCTCTCTGTCCCCTGAGCTCGTGCCCCTTCAGTTGCCGCCCGAGATCCGAGTCGAGCCGCTATCAGCGGTATCCGCTTGGGCGAAACGGGCGATTGCGGCGCAGCTGCCTACAGGCGGGTGCTCAGTGAACCTCGGGTGCGGTGCAGGCGACTGGCTCCAGCACCTTGCATGCCGCACCGGGTCAGTAATCGGCGTTGAGTCGGACCCTCTGCTGGCCCGCAAAGCGTCGGCAAAGACACAGTCTCGCATCGTCTCTGGCGAAGCGGCTGCCCTAAGGCTCCTTCCCTTGGCCCATAGGCACGATCAGCCCCTCGTAGTGCAGGCCGATCCGATAGCGTGGCCCATCCAGGCAGCTCAGCGCGGGCTCGAAGTTGCCTCTGTTTTCTCGGCGTTCCTGAGCTCTTCGCTCCCGCATCCAAGGGAGGTGTTCAGCGCCGCGCACGCAATCCTAGGCGATTTAGGCGTGCTCATTTTTGTCGGGCACCTCTTCGTCAGGGAGAGCGACTTCGAGTCACGCAGCATCACCCGCGCCATGCACAACCGGGGCGCGCTTCCTGTTCAGCAGCTCGTAGGCCCCATGACCCCGTTTGAGCAGATTATTCTCGCTCCCGGCGCTCCTATTCGGCAGCGGCGATTCGCGCACGACCTCCGCATGCACACCGAGGCGCTCCAGCCCAGCCTCTGGCGGGTGCTCGACCTTCAAGTGTATTCGGCCGATGGCTGCCAGCATGTTGCTCCGGAATGCCCCGCAGAGGCTGGCCCGCAACAGCCCCTCCTTCCAAATCCCGACTTAAGCTTGATGACGATCGGGATCGTGGCGCAGAAGCGGGTGCACCGGACGATCGGCTGCTAGGTGAGCGCAGAGCCCGCGTGAGCCTGCGCAGGAGCACGGCCCTCCCCTGCAGCCAGCTCCCTGCCGCCCTCTAGAAAGTCTAAGTCCTGCCCGAAGGTCTCGCGTATCGAAGCCACACCGAGGGCAGCCAGGCCGAAGCACACCAGCGCCACGCACTGCACCGCCCCAGCTACACCCAAGGCCGGCTTGAGGGCCTCAAAGAGGAGCGTTATTCCAAGCGTCGAGCCGCGCGCAAAGTTCGGCACCGTTGATGCCACAGTTGCCCGCACGTTCGTGCCAAACTGCTCTGCGGCAGCCGTAATAAGGACGGCCCAGTACCCGATGAAGATCCCGCTCACCAGGCACAGCACATAGTAACGCAACGCCGATTGGCCGTAGCCGGTGAGGATCAGAAAGACTGCCGCTGCGGCGCAGGCGATGAACCCGGCGAGCGCCCCCTTCCTGCTGCGCAGCCACTGGCTGAGAAGCCCGCTGGCGAGATCCCCGATCGTCATCCCGACCGAGTAGCCCAGGATAGCGTGCCCGACCACGAGCGGCTCGGCGATCCCAAGGGCACGGCCAACTTCCGGCGCAAGGTTCCCAATGATAGCGATAAAAAAGAACATCGGAATCCCGACGAACACGCACGACAGGTAGCGCCACGCCCGCCCGCCGCGCAGCAAGAGGAGGAAGTCCCCTCGAGAGAGATCAGGACGACGCTTTAATGCGCTAAAGAGGCCCGACTCATGCACCCGCACCCGCAACGCCAGCAGCACGAGGCCGCCGAGCCCCCCGATGACGTACGCCGTTCGCCACGGCAAGAAGTCGCCAACGAGCGCGGCAGCGACCGCGCCGGACACTCCCACTGTTGCCACAAGGGTTGTGCCGAGGCCCCGCCGCCCCTTGGGCATCATCTCAGCCACTAACGTGACCCCTGCGCCGACCTCTCCTGCCAACCCAACACCCGCCGCGAAACGGCATGCAGCATACGCTGATACAGAGCCGACGGCAGCATTGGCGATATTTGCAATCGAGTAGAGCAGGATCGACCCGAAGAGCACCTGGACGCGCCCCAGCTTGTCGCCAAGGATGCCCCACAAGAGGCCGCCGAGCAGCATGCCCCCCATCTGCATGTTCATCAGGTAGATCCCCTCATCCAAGACAGCTTGGCCTGCCACCCCGAGGTCCCGCAGGCTCGCGACTCGCACAATGCCGAAGAGGGCGATGTCGTACACATCAACAAAGTACCCGAGCGCCGCGACGAGGATTGCGGCGCGCAGCGCAGCGGAGCTTGGGGCAGGTTGCGAACGGGAGGGGGTTTCCATAGTGCTGCTCCTGAGGGACAACGTGCGGCACCGTGAGTCTATTCGCCTGCCGGGGCACGATCAAGGACAGCCTCTGTCAGGGCGCGCTCCAGAGGCTTGCTTCCGCATGCACTGCGGCCCTCCCCACAGCGCCGAGTAGCGGCTGCCCAGCGCCCTCAAACACTTGTCGACGCCTCGTTTTTTGTGCAGACACCGGCACAAAAAAGAGGGACACTCTCCCCGCCCCGTCAGCCCAGGCTCCTGGCCCGGAAACGTTTCCAGGAGGCCCTTCGCAGCCGAGGCGCACCGTGCTGCAGTACGCCGGCGTCACCCCCCGATTGGTATCAGGAGCCCCATGAAAGCCCGCGACACGACACTACGCATCCCAGTCATCACGCCTCTCTTGGCGGTCTTTACGGCAGCCTTCCTGCTCGCTACTCCCATGCAGGGTGCCCGCGCCGAGGCGACGTTCCTCGACTCAGGAGACTTCTCCCAAACCCTCACGGCCACCCAGCTCCAGTCGCTCGTTGCGCCGGTGGCGCTCTACCCCGACCCCCTGCTGGCGCAGATACTTCAGGCAGCCACCTATCCGGATCAGGTCTCGGAAGCCGCAACGGTTGTCCAGATGAGCCAGGGAACGGGGGGCCAGGCAAACCAGGTCGATTCCGAGACGTGGGACGCAAGCGTGATTGCGGTCGCGCACTATCCCCCTGTGGTTGAGATGATGGCGAGGCAGATCTCGTGGACAACCAAGCTCGGCCAGGCGTACCTAAGCCAGCAGGCCGGCGTGCTGCAGGCGGTGCAGGCGCTGCGGCGCCAAGCAAGCTCGATCGGCAACCTCAAGACCACCCAACAGCAGTCGGTCATTCAGCAGGGCGATGCCATCCAGATCTACCCAACGAACCCCGCCATGATCTACGTGCCCACCTACGATCCGGTGATCGTCTACAGCCAGCCAACGGTGTGGGGCGGCGCGCCCCTGATCGGCTTCGGCATGGGGTGGGCTGTCGGCTCAGCCATGTCGACAACGACCGTGGATTGGGCGGGGGGAACCGTCGTTAACTACCCGCCAGGAACGGGGTGGCGCGGCGCCTACTCGGGGACCACTGCAAACGGAACCTCGTATGCCGGCCGGTACGGCTCAGCCCAGCTGGCTAACGGCGCCGACGTGCGCGGCTACCAGGGCGCCGCAGTTGGCGATGGCGGGGCCGCCGCCGGGCGGGGCTGGAGCTACTCGAACGGGGGCAACGACGCCGGAGGATTTTCGCGCACGGTCGTGACTGACAACGGCATCTACAACGTGCACGGGGCGGGAGCAGAGGGAAGCGGCGGGAACTCCGCAGGGTACGTGACCGCAACTGAGGTGAACCGCGATGGGCAGGTGTCATCTGACACGGTGACTGACCGCGATGGCGACGTGCAGTCATCCGACGACCTGCGGGGAGACACGATGTTCTCTGAGGCGCGGGATGATGACTGGCACTCCTCGTACGCCGACCGTGGCGCATGGAGCCGGGGCGCTGGCGACTACGGGGCCGCACGGCCTGTGGCCCGCATGGGGGGATTTGGCGGCGGGTTCCGCCGCTAAGCCGCGCAAGAATGACTACCGCTTTCAAAGGAGACAACTATGAGCCACAACCGCATCACCCTGATTATCTCCGCCGTCGCCTCGCTGTTGGCTGCAGGCTGCGCCCCCAAGGCGCAGGTCTCTGCCCCGACGCTGCAGAATGGGCAGCTCACATTCCGCGATCCCCAGCAGGCTGTGGACGTGCTCAAGGATGCTGTTGACCGCCAAGACCGTGAGGCTCTTAACAGGATCTTCGGGCCACAGTCGCAGGAGATGCTGTCGTCCGGTGACGACATCGACGATGTGGACGAGATTAAGTCTTTCGCCAGCGCGATGGACGAGGGCGTCACGATTCGCCAAGAGCCCAACCGAAACCCCTCCCTCAAGAACCGCCAACTCGCCTTTCTTGAGGTGGGCGACAGCGGCTATCCCTTCCCGATCGCGTTGCACCAGCAGGCCAACGGCTGGCGCTTCGACACCGCCGTGGGCAAGCAGGAGATCATAAACCGGCGGATCGGCCGCAACGAGATGAAGGCGATCGACACCGTGCACCGGTACGTAGTCGCGCAGCACGCCTTCTCGAGCATGCAGGAGCGACCGCGCTTCGCGCGCACCTTCTTTAGCTCCCCCGGCAAGCACGATGGGCTCTACTGGGAGGAGTCCCCGGGCGCCCCGATGAGCCCGCTTGGGCCGCTCGTTGCCGCCGCGTCCGTTGAGGGCTACACGCTCAACGTGCTCAAGTCGCCCCTTCCCTACCACGGCTACCACTTCGCGATCTTGGGCCGTCAGGGCCCGCTGGCGCGCGGCGGGGCGATGAGCTACCTCGACAGCAAGGGGGAGATGACGAAGGGCTTCGGCCTCGTGGCGTACCCGGCCAACTACGGCTACAGCGGCGTGGTGACCTTTGTGGTGGGGCCAGACGGAATCATCTACCAGAAGAACCTGGGGCCGAAGACCGCCAAGATCGCCCGTGAAATGCGGTCGGTAAACCCCGACCTCTCCTGGGTGCCGGTGCGCTAGCCGCGCGCTATCGGGCTCCCGAGTAGCCGCCGGGGATGCCGCCCTTTGAGTACACCACTTGGTAGAGCTGCACCATGCGGGCCCGGAAGAGCGCTTCGCACCCGCTCAAGTAGTACATCCACATGCGGTAGAACTCCTCGCCGTACTTCTCTCGCAGGCCGGGCCAAGCAGCATTAAAGTTCGCGCTCCAGGCGCTAAGCGTCCTTGCGTAGTCGGCAGAGAAGTTGTGCAGGTCCTCAATCACAAGCCCCTTGCGCGCCGGGCCGATCAGCTGCGGAAGGGTCGGAAGCCACCCATTGGGAAAGATGCGGCGCTGCAGCCACAGGATGTACTGGTCGAGCGGGGCAGCCGAGAATCGCGAGAAGATCTCTGCCGAGATGACCTGCAGCGCAAAGATCCCCCCGTCCTTGAGGCTCCGCTCCACCATCGAAAAGAACGACGGTATGTTCTTCCTTCCAACCGCCTCGATCATCTCTATCGAAACGACGCGATCGAAGCTCCCCGAGTACTTCTGGTAGTCCTCAAGCACGATCTCCACATCCAGCCCGCGGCACCGCTCACGGGCCAGGGCTGCCTGCTCCTTCGAGACCGTCAGCCCCACGACCGACACGCCGTACCGGCTCGCCGCGTACGCCGCAAAGTTGCCCCAGCCGCACCCGATGTCGAGCACCCGCATTCCGGGGCGGAGCATCAGCTTGCGGCACAGGAGATCAAGCTTGTTGGCCTGCGCATCCTCCAGGCTCTGCGCAGCGCGCCAGTACCCGCAGGTGTAGGACATCGTTGAAGTGTCGAGCATCTTTGAGAAGAGATCGTTGCCGAGATCGTAATGCCTCTCGGCGACCTCAAATGCGCGCCTGCCGATCTGGCTGTTGACGAGACGGTCCGCCACCACGTACCGGATAAACCGTGGGCTCAGCTTGGTGAACGAGGCCTGCAGGGAGGGGTCGCGCGTCACGAGCCGATGCAGGAGCCCAACAAGGTCAGGGGTTGTCCACTCGCCCCGCATGTACGCCTCGCCGAGCGCATACATCCCTCCACGCCGAACGATGTCCAGCACCCTCTGCGAAACCTCAACGGCCCCCTGACTGTTCCCTCCCTGCGGAAGCGCTTCAGCTGTTTGCATAGTCGTGATCCTCGGTCCTCTTTCTTCGGCACGCCCGGAGCAGCCACAGCAGGGCTAGCCGCGCGCGGTGGATGATATTCTGTCGCGAGCGGATAGTATAGCCGCTCGCCGGCTCCGGCCGTGGGTATGGGGTGGCCTTGGCCTTGTAGTACAGCGCAAGCGCCTGCCCATGAATCCTGGGCATGGTCATGAGCGATGTTACCGGGTAGTTCCGGATAGTTGCCCAGATCCGCCGGGCACTGATCGGCTGCGCTTCGCCCCGCAGGGTGGCAGAGAACGCCGGCTCCCCGCCGCGCTCCAAGTCAACTCGGATGCCGAGCCTGGAGCCCTCCTGTTCAAGCGTCACCGTGTAGTCGCCGCTCCGGTCGAAGAACGGCGAGACAAAGAACTCTTTGGGGAATCGCCACGTCACCGGAGCCGGCTGGGCGCTGCACGCGAGCGGGTACACATGGGTCTCGCCGAACGTGTTGTTCACCTGCGTGATGAGCCCAAGCACGTTCCCCTCCTGGTCGAAACAGGCGAAGAAGCTAACCGGGTTGAACACGTACCCGAAGTAGCGCGGCATCGTGATGAGCGTTATGCGGTGCGGGCAAGCCGCCTGCCCATGCTCGCGCAGCACGCGCTCCACCCTTTCGCGAATGCCCCCCTCACCGCTCAGGTAGTCATCCGTCCAGATGCTGAACACCGCGCGCCGCCCGAAGCCAAACAGCCTTGGCCAAACCGAAAGGGAGGGAAGCTCGTCAACATCCAGCTCAAAGGTGAAGATCGGGTAAGCGAAGTCGTGCTCTCTCGGCCCCGCCCTCCAGTGCTTCACCTCTCCCCAGGAGAGACTGGATCTCATAACGAGAGCCCCATTGCTGACGTGACGTCGAGCGCCGAGCGCACAGCGTCCTCATGAAAGCCGTGGTACATGTATGCGCCGCAGAAGTGCGTTGCCCGCGTGCCGTTGAGGCGCCGAACCGCCGCCTGGCTAGCCGGGGAGGCTGGGGTGTAGATGGGGTGCGTATAGTCAACCTCGTAGAGCACCTTGGCC